>CALFSW010000231.1 GCA_937916505.1 uncultured Verrucomicrobiales bacterium
GCGTTGAAGGTTGAGTGAGCGCTGTCGGGATTCTTTTTTTTGATGGAGCGGTAAAGGAGATACTCCGGGCTTTCGGGGAGAGTCGGGGTGGCTGGGAGGGGGAGTCCGAGTCGGGTCAGTTCCGGGGAGTGAATGATGACGAGGAGGGCTTCGTCGGATTGATCGGAATTACTCAGATCTTGAAATCCCTTCGAGATGAGATCGAGGCCCGGGAGATCGGGAGGGAGGTGGGAGGTGGTCATGATGACGTTGAGCAGAAGCGTTCGACCTTGGATCGAAAGGCGGCGGGGGTGAGGTTGGGATGGCGGATTAAATCAGGTTCGATTTCCAGGAAGAGTTCGAAGAGGTGTTTTTTTTCGACAAGGCCGGAGTTGACCATGGCGTCAACGTCTTTGAGGTCACGGGCCGTTGCCCTTTCCAATTTGGCGAGTGCCTGACTGTAGAGATCGTAGTGGTAAAAATCAACCTTTCCAAAGGTGTCGATATATTTGGATCGATCTCGCCAGCCGGGGAGTTGAGGAATGAAGAGGTCGGGAAGGTGGACGAAGCTGGTTTTTTGAAGTCGGAGTTTGTGGGGTGGAAGAAGGGGGATTGGGTTGGGGAAAGCCTGCTCTTCATATTTTACTTCCAGATGGGGTTGCGAATGGGTTGGTTGGATTGGGTGGCTTTAAGGGCGGTGAGGACTTCTTTGGTGAAGGGGGAGTCGGGGGGGGCGACGTTTTTGAGGCGGTCGAGGGTTTGGGTGGCTTCTTTGTATTTACCGAGGTTGGCTTGGGCGTAGGCGAGGGTGAGGAGGTGGTAGCCGTTCTTGTTTTTGGAAAATTGGCAGAGGCGGGAGGCCAGGGCGAAGGATTCTTCGGGGCTCCGAATTTTATCATCGGGGTGTGTCGAGAGGATGCGGGAGAGCAGGTTGGCGGCATCGAGGAAACGGGGATTGGTTTGCAGGCTTTTTTTGCAGGTTTCGATGGCTTTGGCGGCTTGGTTGTTGGCGAGGTGGGTGTGGGCGAGTTTGAGGCGCAGGGTCGGATGGTTTGGTGCGATTGCGATGGCCTTTTGGAGATAGCGGATGACGAGCTCCGGCTTTGCTGACTTTGAGGCCAGTTGGTAGGCATCTTCGAGAAGGTCGGCGTTCTTGGGGTGTTGGGCAATGGCTTGATCAAGAATGGCGAAGGCTTCGGTTTGGTGATCCGTTTCAGCAAGCCCGGCGGCGAGGAGGCGGGCGATGCGGAGGTCTTCGGGAAGGAGGGCTTGCGCTTTTCGGAGCGGGGGGATGGCTTCTTCGGGGCGGCCCTGTTGTCCAAGGAGTTGGCCGAGGAGAAGGAGGTTGTCGGCTCGGTTGAACTTGGTTCCTTTGACGAAGGATTTGGAGAGAGCGGTGCGGAGATACGGTATCGCAAGGTCGGGGCGGGCTCGTTGGACGAGTTGCTGGGTGGTGCGTTGGGGGGTGGCAGGAGTGGGGTCGCCGACCCAGCGGCCTTTGAAGGGCGTGCCGGCGGCGCGGCGGTCTTTGAGGGAGGCGGTGGCGAGTTGGGAGTCGGCAATGACTTGATCCGGCGAGACGGGGCCCCGGTAGATGGCGAGGAGTTCTCCGTCTTTCGAGATGAGAAAGCTGGAAGGAACGGGGATGGGGGTCCAGAGATCAACGATTGAGGCTTGGATGGCGTCCAGCATTTCGACGGCTTGCGGGGAGGCCATTTCGGCGGTGAAGTTGGCGTCGATGGATTCTAAAAAGGTGTCGCATTGGACGCGTGGTTCCTGATCGCTTGAGAAGAGGATGACTTTGACGCCGGACGACTGCCATTTCCTGGCTTCTTTTGCCCAGGAGGTGAGTTCTTCCTGGCAATGGGGGCAGGTGCGGCTCCAGAGGGAAATGAGGGTTGTGCCGGATGGGGTGATGAGTTTTTTGTCGGCGGTTTCGAGTTTGGGGACAGCGTGACCGGCGGGCGGGATGATGCGGGCGATGGCGGTGGTCGGTGGGAGTTCCTGATCGGCGGCAAGGAGGGATTGTTTGGTCCGGATCTTGCGTGGGACGAGTTCATCGGAGCCTTGGGTGAGGTGGAGGAATTGCTTGGGCTCAAATCCGGTGAAGGATTGGGGGGCTGCACCGGGCCAGTGGACGATGATTTTTTCGATGGTGGCCTTTTCTCCGAGTCCAAAGTGGAGCCAGCGACTCGATTGGGAGAGGAATGATTGGCCGGCGTGAAGAGTGCGGAGGAGGGGGACGGGCTGGTCTTTAAGATAGACGGCAACGCGGGCGCCGATGGCATCGCGCGGGGTGGTTTTGGCGGTGCCGGTGAGGTGGAGGGAGAGGAAGGACGAGTCGGATTCAAGGTTGTTTTTTAAAAGCCGGACGCGGGGAGCGGTGCGGTTTGAGACGAAAAGGTCGAGGTCGCCATCTTGATCGTAGTCGATGAGGCCGATGGCACGGGCGTCGTCGGCGAAGTCCCAGCCAATGGCGGTGGAGACGTCGGCGAAGCGTCCCCCGTCGCCGCAGTTGAGGAAGGCGTTGTTCGTTTCGCGCCCGGAGAAGGATTTGTTTTCGTGGAGGAGGCGGTTGAGAGCCTGCCAGCCCTGGCGGTAGGACTGGAGAGAGGAAAGGTTTTGGGAATCGAGGGGGGATTGCGACACGACCTGTCGCCAGTAAACACTTCACAAGTCTCCGGTGTCTTCGGCGGTGATGAACCCGTTGGCGGCGAGGATGTCGAGCCAGCCGTCGTTATTCAGATCGGCAAAGGTGGAACCCCAGCACCAGCGTGCCATGGTGGTGCGGGTTTCCAGACTGACATCGTCAAAGCCGCCTTTGCCATTGGCTGCGAAGAGGGTGTTGCCCCGGGCCATGCGTTGGAAGGTGGAGAGGGATTTCTGGTCCGCGCCGGGCTTGAATTGTTTTTGGTAGGTGATGCGATTTCCGGCGCTGGAGAACATGTTGCTGACGTAGAGGTCCATCCAGCCATCGCGATTAAAGTCTCCCCAGTTGGTGGACATGCCGGCGGAGGAATCCTCGATCTCAAGTTGGGGGGCAATGTTGACGAAGAAGGGGAGTTTGCCGTCGGTGGAGCCTTGGTTTTGGTAGAGGCAGTTGCGGCCAAAGTCGTTTGCGACGTAGAGGTCGAGGTCTCCATCTTGATCGTAGTCCTCCCAAGAGGCGGCAAAGGAGAAGCGGGTGTTGTTTTGATCGAGACCGGTCCGGGTGGTGACGTCCTCAAAAGTCCAATCACCCATGTTTTTCCAGAGGATATTGGGTCCTCCGTTGTTGGCGTCGTGGAAGGGGACGGGTTCGCCTAGAGCACCGGCGCGGGCTTCCGAAAAGGAGGGGTTGTATCCGCAGACGTAGACGTCGGGAAGGCCGTCCTGATCAAAGTCGGCCGCGCTGACCGAGAAGCTTTGCGCTTTGGTTCCAATTCCGAAAGAGAGTTGGAAATGGCCTTTTCCATCCATGTTTTCCATGAAGAAGAGTTTGAAATCCTGGGAGACGACGAGGTCCTGGTCTCCATCGTTATCGAGATCGACAAAGATGGCGGAAGCGCAGAAGTCCATCCAATCGGTTTTGCTTTCGGCGGAGAAGTCGGTGAGGGTGCCGTCGGGATTTTGGAGGAAGAGGAGGTTGGGAAGGCCGCCTTGCTGACAGAGATAGAGGTCTTCGAGGCCGTCGCCATTGACATCGCCGAGTGCGAGGCCGTGGTTTGCGGCGGAGTCGAGGCCAAAATCGCGCGGAAGCCTCAGTCGCCAATGGTCGGTGGAACGAAGGAGTTGGGATTGATAGGAGGGATTTTTTCCGAGGGCCGAGGCGGTGACATCGGAGAAGAGGCGGGTGCCTTTTTGTTCGACTTCCTCGTAATCGAGGACTTCAAGGGTTTCCAGGAGGGGGGGATGGGTGTCGGTCCAAGTGCAGCGCCACCGGGTGTTGATCTGGAGGAGGGGCGATTTGAAGGTGACGAGGGCGTCGCATCCGTTGGGGGTGATGTGAGTGACCTTGATTTTCGTTTTTAATTTGGCGGGCCAAGCAGGGATGATTTTTTCGAAGGGAATTTTTTCGGGAGAAGATGAGCCCCGCTTGACGGTGAGACCGGCGTTTTCGAATTCGGTTTTGAGAACGGAGGGGCGGATTTCCTGACCGAGAAAGCCGGGAGCGAGAGAGGTGGATTTTTTCTGATGAAGGAGGGCGTCGGAGAATTCGTTCAGCTGACTGCCGTATTGCGAGCTGCGGACTTCGGTGTCCCAGCCATCTTTGGCGGGATCGATGCGCTCGTAGGCATCGCCCAGGTCCTCTTGATACTGCGATTGGCCGAGCGCCGGATTTTCTGAAACGTCGGTATGATCGGCCAGGAGAGGCTGAAAGAGAGTTAAGAGAGTTAAGAGAGTGAGAAATCCCGGATGTTTCATTGTCATGAAAATGATGCCTCTCGAAGGGGATTTGTCGAGAATGGAGGAGAAGAGAGAGCCCGGCTTATGGGTTTGATGAAAAAAGAAGGTCATTTCTGTGGTGAAACGCACTTGTAAGGTGGGGATTGGGACGCCATCTTGCCGCCCCGTTACTCTTGGCGGAGTTTTTTGAGATGAGTTCTCCCATTGTTATTCCTGAAAATGCCCCTTTTAATGCCGAGCAACGCGCTTGGCTAAGTGAATTTTTACGTAAGGCCCTGGCCGGACAGGAGGTGTCGGTTGAGCCGAGCGGTCCTGCCATTCCGGTCACCATTCTTTGGGGAAGCCAGACGGGGAATTCCGAGGGAATCGCAAAGAAGCTGATGAAGGCCTTCAAAACAGGAAACCATGAGGCCGAGGTTTTCGATATGGCCGCTTACGACAAAGCGCGCCTTCCCGATGAGAAGAATCTTTTGATCATCACAAGTACCTACGGGGATGGTGAGCCACCTGATAATGCGGCGGATCTTCACGAGTATTTGATGGGAGATTCCGTCCCAAGTCTGAAGGGGGTGAATTTCTCCGTGTTTGCTCTCGGTGACAGCGAGTATCCCGATTATTGCCAGTGTGGGATTGAGTTTGACCAGCGGTTGGAGCTTTTTGGGGCAAAGCGGATGTTCAAGCGCATTGATTGCGACGTGGACTATGACGATGAGTTTGCCGAGTGGAAGCAGGGCGTGATCGGGGCAATGGGGGGCATGGAGAGTGCGGCTCCGGTACAGGAAGCCGTGGCGGATGAACCTTATGGGAAAAAGAATCCCTTTCCTTCGGCAATTCTCAATTCCTATGATTTGAATGGAATTGGTGCGGATCGCGAAACTTTCCACCTCGAGCTCTCGCTTGAAGGATCCGGGCTGGAATACCAGACAGGAGATGCCCTGGGAGTTCTTTCCCACAATCCGGCGCAGATTGTTGACGAAATGCTGCCGCTCCTTCCTTTCAATATTAAAGACGAAGTGCCTCTTCCCTCCGGTGGGGAAGCATCCTTGCGGGAGGCTTTGATCAAATCCTATGACATTCGGAGTCTCAACAAGCGTCTTTTGCAGGCGTGGTCCGAGCGATCCGGATCGCCTTTCTTGCGGGCATTGGTTGAGGCCGGTTCGCGGGAGGAGATCGAGGATTTTTGCTGGGGACGTGAGCTCATCGATCTGATCAACGATCATCCGGCGGATTTTGCGGACGGTGAGGACTTTGTGGGCGTGTTAAAGAAGCTGCAACCGCGGCTTTACTCAATTGCATCCAGCCCCAATGCCCACCCCGGTGAGGTTCATTTGACGGTGGGGATTGTTCGTTACAAGACACATGGCCGCGATCGAGGGGGAGTTTGTTCGACCTACTTGTCCGATCGTGCCGGGGACGTGGTGTCCGGAGTCTTTGTTCACAATAACAAGGCCTTTCGACTGCCCGAGGATCTTTCCAAAGATGTGATTATGGTGGGTCCTGGAACCGGAATCGCTCCATTCCGGGCATTTTTGGAAGAGCGGGAAGTCTCCAAGGCCACCGGCCGGAATTGGCTCCTCTTTGGAAATCCCCATCGTTCGACCGACTATATTTACGAGGACCAGATTGAAGGCTGGCTCCAAAATGGCACGCTTTCCAAACTGGACCTGGCATTCTCGCGGGATCAGGCTGAAAAAATCTACGTTCAGGATTTGATGATCCGGTCCGGAGCGGAAATCTGGGAGTGGATTAATGGAGGCGGTTATTTTTACGTTTGCGGCGATGCGTCGCGGATGGCGAAAGATGTCGATGTGGCTCTTCATACCATTGCGACGACCCATGGCGGTTTGAGCGAGGAGGAGGCAATCGACTATTACAAGGGTCTCAAGAAAGAGAAACGCTACGCCCGTGACGTTTATTAAAAGTCCGCGCTGGATTTTCCCGGACACTGCGACGAGGGTTTTGGCGTGAGTGATCTTGTCCGAGTCGAACCAGTGGCCCTGCTGCCAACCCCGGCAGGGTGTGCTGTTTTTTTGGGCGATGGGAAAAAAGTCATCGTTTTTTATATCGACCCGGCAATTGGAGCTTCGATCAATGCCGTTCTTGCCGGAGCAACACCACCGCGTCCTCTCTCGCACGACTTGTTTTCGCAAACTCTCGAGGCCTTTGGCGCAGAGGTTTTGCACATGACGATTGTTCGCTACGAAGCGGATATTTTTTATGCCCGTCTTATTATCAAAGCTGAAAACGAGATCATGGAGAAAAAGATCGTGGAGCTTGATGCACGTCCGAGTGACAGCATTGCGTTGGCAGTTCGGCACGATGCCCCCATTTTTGTGAAGCCCGAAATTTGGAGCGAGCTCGAAGATATGAGCGAGGCTTTGGAGGCCCTTCGAAATCAGGAAGATCCTCCCGCTGGCTTTGGGGTATGACCTCGTTCCAAAAAGATCACTTGCAGGGTGTTCTACGAGCGGTAATTTGGCCCCGATGAGTCAACCAGCATATCTTCAAGAGGACATTCTGCTCAATCCGGAAAAGCGTGTCTTTCCGGACTTCAATCTCAACCATCTTCTGGACACCGTCTTTGCCCCCACGCAAGGATGCCGGGTTTGTATTTTGGTCGATTTCGAGGATCCAAAAAAATGGATTAAGGATTTCGCTTTTGAGGGAGAAGAGCAGTTCGAAGTGCAAAACAATGCTCTCAAGTATTTCCATCAGGGGCTGAAAAACGGGGTCCTGGCGGAGCTGGGGATGACCGGCGGGGAAATGTTCGCCTACAAGTACACCCATGGCTCGAATCTTGATCTCAAGGATGAAGTTTGGAACACGGACGGTGAGGAACTTTCCCTCGACCGGGACATCTACCCGAACTATGACATCATTCTTTGTATTTCGACTTGGTCGGCGACTGCTCCGCTGACTGAAAAGTGCAAGGAATACGGTTTCCGCGGTGCCACGATGCATGGGATGAACGATGTCATTCTTAGCTCCGGTCTCGCGGTGAACTATCAAGAGGTCTCCGACGATGCCGAAAAAATGCGGGTGGCGTTGACCAAGGCGAATGAGGTCGAGATCGATTTCGAAATGGAGGATGGAGAAATACTGACGGCTTGGCTTGGGCTTGGAGGTCAGGAAGCGCAAAAATCCCACGGGCTTTGCCACGGATCCAAACCTGATATCGCCAATTTGCCTGCCGGAGAGGTTTATTTCGTGCCGCAGGATGCCCGCGGTAAATTTCCCATGAAGTATGAGGACGGCACTCTCGGGGTGCTGGATGTTGTGAACCGCGATGTGGTGAAATCCACTTTGATTGAGGGGAATCAATCCACGATTGATGAGCACAATGCCCGCCTGGCGGATGATCCCATGACCGGGACGCTTGGAGAGCTTGGGTTCGGGACCCAGGTCTTGCCGGTTTCATATCAGGATATTCAAGATGAGAAGGTTCTCGGAACCTGTCATCTGGCAACAGGTCGGGATGATCATTTGGGGGGAGACATCGTGCCGGAAATGTTCAAGAAGCATGAGAACAGCACTCACGACGACATCTTGTTTGCTCCCCACAAAACACCGAACTTCAACGTGAAGGAAGTGAGGATGAAGTGGGATGATCGAACGGAGGTGGTCATCGAAGATTTTCGTCCGTCGGCTTATGTGATCAAGGCGCTGAGCCACGACCTTTCCCCCGAGTTGGTTTCTCCATAGCCGGCTCTCCCATCCATTCTTCTCAAAGAAATGCGGATGACAAACCGGGGCCTTTTTTGTTCCAGACGGATCCTTGCCCCTTGGTGTGTTTAGGCTATAATTATGTGGCAGATAGACAAAAAACGAACCTCGTGCCGCTCCCATGACAAGCACCACAAAAACCGTGAATATCGCAACTGCGCAGAAAAAAAGCTCTTCGCGCTTTCGTCCCTGGCTGGAAGAGCACGGGTCAAAGCTCCTTTTATTCGCCCGACAACAGACCCGTTCACTGGCTGATGCCGAGGACGTCCTTCAGGATGCCTTGGTGAAATTGGCCCGGAAAGTGGAAGAGAGGACTTTTGTGGGAGGGCAGAACGCTTGGCTCGCCTTTATCTACACCCAGATCAGGCGCGAATCGATTGACTTGGGACGGAAGGACGATCGCCGTCGCAGGCGCGAAGAAAACGTTGTGAGCGATGAGCGGGCCCTCGGTCGTGATGTTGAGATGCCACTTTTTGAAGAAGGAGAGAGCCAGGACGAGACACGGCGTATTTTGATCGAAGGGATGAAGACCCTGCCCAAAAAGTTTTCCGAAGTGATTAGTATGAAGCTATGGGGTGAAAGGACTTTTGCGGAAATTGGTGAGGCTCTTGATATTTCTCTAAACACAGCAGCGTCGCGCTATCGCTACGGAATCGAAGCCCTTCGCAAACAGCTCGCGACAGCGAGATTGAATGGAGATCTTTAAACACACCTTTCCCAAACCCTCCAACACACCCATTCATGGACTTCGACTCCACACAACTTGAAACAGAGCTTAGGCAACTCACTCCTGTTTCTTTGACCGGTTCACTTTTGGATCGCTTGGACACTGCCATGTCGGCTGCTTTCGAAGAGGCGCCGATTGCTGAAGAAAAAGTGATTGTCGCTTCCTCCGATACCGAACTCTCCGCGCTGGAGGAAGGCCTCCGCGGATTGGTTCCATATGGTGTGCCTGAAGATATGATCGCGCAGTTGGACGAGGCAATGTCCCGTTGGCACGAGGAAGTGCCGGTTGAGGAAAAGATTGTTCCGATTGCTCCGCAACCCGAACGTCAGACGTCTTCATGGTTCGGCTTGCGATCTGTTGCGGCGGTGAGCCTTCTTGGCGCTGGCGTGGCCTTTATCACCAGCGGTCAGCCCCGGAATCCGGTAGCTGGTTCCCGGAGGATTCCCGATCTTACCAACGGGAACACTGCTCCTGCGGTCTTCACTCCGAAGGATGCCCGGGCCTCTGTGGTCTCTGCCAATGATCACGGGGTGATTTGGACCAAAAGTGGTCGGCCCGTTCGTTGTCTGGAAGTCCACGTGAGCAACAAGGTGCAATTCGTCAATGAGCGTGGCGAGAAACTGACTGTCGAGCAGCCTAAAAGAGAAGTCAGATTCACTCCGGTGAAATTTGATTGAACAAAAATTTGGAAGCTGATCGCTCACTGAGCATATGAAAAATCCTCTTATGAAAATCTCAACAATTGGACTCACCGCTGTCATCGGAACCTTCGCCAGCCTCTCGGCTATCGAGCGTCCCGCCGGAGAAAAATCTTCGCAAGAAGTCCCTGTCGAACCGCAGGGAGGGATTCTTGGGAATGAGCAAAAACCGAAAAAGGCCGAAGCCAGGGATCAGGGTGTTCCTCGCGAAAGGACGGGCTACCTTGGCGTGGGTGGAAATGCCTCGAGCGAAGCTCTTCTCATGCATCTCGAGCTGGAAAGCGGATTGCTTCTTGCCACCGTTGATCCTACCAGCCCTGCCGGACTTTCCGGTCTTGAGGAAAACGATATCATCATTGCGGTGAATGAAACCAAACTGACCGATCAGGATTCGCTTCGTGCGGCCCTCGCAGCCAAAAATCCTGGCGATGAGGTGACCCTGAAACTCATCCGTCGTGGTAAGCCCATTGAGCAAAAAGTGACCCTTGGGGTGCCTCCTGCGATCCGAAACATCCAACCCCAGGCGCTGGTTCCAAACCCGGCTGCGGAGATGAACCGCCTCCTCAATCAACAGCTCGGCAATGCTCTTGGCGGGCTGGGAAATGACGAACTTCAAAAGGAGCTCATGGAGCAACTTGAAAAGGCTCTTGGAAAACAAGGCAATGGCTTCCGTCAGCTCCGTCTTGGTCTTGGGGCCGACATGTTGAACGGCAAGGATCTTCAGATGGGAATTCAGGGGATTGGGAAAATGAGTCTTCAAGACGAGGAAGGGGCCATCGAGATGGATCTGAAAAATGGCCGGCGTGAGCTCAGGATTCGGGACAAGGATGGCAAGCTACTCTTCGAAGGTCCCTATGATACCGAGGTTGACAAGGCGGCGCTTCCGGAAGAATTCCGTGAGCGGGTCGAGCGCCTCGACATGGGGAACGGAAGCTCCTTTAGGTTCAAAATGAATGGCAGGGAACTCTTTGGGAAAAAGAAAAAAGACGAGAACGGGAATCAAGAGGAGGAAGAGAAAAAAGACGGGAATTGAGAGCGGAGAAGAAGGAAGAACCTTCTCCGGATCATCTGAATTTGAACAAAACAGCATCTCTCCGGAGGTGTTGTTTTTTTATTCCGCTTCAGGGGAGGGGGCAATGATATCGAGCAACTCGATTTCAAAAATCAAGAGCTGGTTTGGTCCAATTTCACTGCTTCGACGTTGTTCGCCGTAGGCGAGTTCCGAAGGGACGTAGATTGTCCACTTGGCTCCTTTGGGCATTAAGCCGAGGGCTTCTCTAAAACCGGCGATGACATCGTCCAATTGAATTTTTGCAGGGGCAATCTCACCGCTGGAGGCAAATTCCCGTCCATCCGGCAGGGTTCCTCGAAAGTTGACGAGAATGTCTTTTCCCAGGAGCTCCTTGTCTCCGTAGGGTTCTCCTTTTCCCGCAACCTTAACTCGATATTGAAGGCCGGACTTGCACCGGATGATTCCTTGTTTTTTCTCGTTTGCAGCGAGGTATTTCCGTGCAGCCTCAAGATTTGATGCGGCGGTGGCAGCCTCCCTCGCGGTGAGCTTCGTCTGAAGTGAAACCATGGCTTCCCGTATTTCCTCGGGGCTGAGGGGGTGCTCCCGCCCTTTGATTCCAAGGAGGAATCCTTCAAGGAAAGTGGTGTGATCAATATCCCCGGCTTTCATCTGCTTCCGGGCAGCACGGACTCCTTCCTGGTAGCCAAGAGCCAGGGAAGCGCGCCGCAGGCTTTCCTCTGCTGTGATTTTCGGCTGACTGTCTTCTGTTTGGGCTCCTACTCCCAGGGGAATTGCCAGGAGAATCGAGCGCAATAGGATTCTAGTCATGACCCAGAGTGGGGTTGGCGGGATGCTTACGACAAGCGGATAATCTCAATCCAACTCAAGCCGGTAGCGGGGAATAGAAGGATCAATTTCTTTGGAATAGCGATCAATACCACCTTCAACTCCGTATGTTTCCACGAGACCGTGCCCGCGAAACCAGGCGCATTGGTCGAGGGCACTGCGGCCCTGGTGGTCGATGATGATCACCTTTTGTTTCTGATTTTTATCAGCAAAGAGTGAGTTTTGAAGTTCCTGCGTGATGAGCCGGGCTCCCGGCAAGGTGATGGCTTCGAACTCTTCCCGAGTGCGGGCATCAAGGAGGGTGAAAGGTTGATCTCCCTCGATGAGGTCTTTGAGTTCCGAAGGTGAAATGAGCATTTTGCGGTCATGTTCCTGACTTTCGATGAGGCATTTCAAGGCGTCATGGATTTTGATCTCATTTTTTTGGCAAACCTCTTGGAGGGAGTCCGCGGGATCGTAGGCGCAGGATTGGCAACCGCCAATGTGAAAGGTGGAGAAGAGGGCCCGCCGTGCGCCCGGGTAGCGGTCGAGAAGGTTCTTCATTGACAAATCTGCGGTGATCTCGGCGGACATGGATTTAAGATGACAGAGATTGGAGCAGGGGAAAGAGGGGAGTTGGGACTTTCCAAACGAAAGGTCATTTGAGAGTCTGCCGGTTCCCGAAGGCCATGTCGCAAGATCCCGAAGAACCTAAAATCTATCTCCTGCCGAATTTGATGACGGCTGGAAATCTCCTCTGCGGCTTTCTGGCGATTCTGACAATCTTCAAGGGAATGCAGGTTGAAGATCTTCTCGAGGCGAAGCCTTATTACCAGCAGGCGATGTTGTATATTTTTGGTTCATGTCTTTTTGACCTCCTCGACGGACGTCTTGCCCGGCTGGGAGGGAAGGAATCGCCGTTTGGTCAGGAATTCGATTCGCTGGCGGATATGGTCTCTTTTGGAATTGCCCCGGCGATGCTGGTCTCCAGTGCGGTGCTTTCTGATTTTCAGCTGCCCGCGTCGTTTGATCCCTCGGGGAATCGTGAGGGTGGGGTGACCTGGGCCTTTGCCTTTATTTATCTCCTGTGCGGAGGAATTCGATTGGCCCGATTCAATTGTTTGGCGTGGATTGGTTCAACCAGTGGTGATTTTCGCGGGATCCCCATTCCGATGGCGGCGGGATTCGTGGCTTCCCTGACCTTCATTATGATTAGCTTCGCCGAAAATGGTCGCTCGCTTGGAGGCTGGTCCTACGTGCTTGCCGCGATGATTTTAGGAATCTCGCTTTTGATGGTGAGTAATGTCAGATACCCAAGTTTTAAAAAAATCGACCTCAGGACTAAGGCGAATGTTTGGACTTTATTAGGATTTGCACTCGTGCTGGGATTAATTGTGAAATTCACGGTGTATGCTCCGACCGTAATTTTTGTGGTTTACCTTATTCTGCCAATCTTCAGGCGAAGAAAAACGGAAGTTGAAAGTTAAGCGGAGAAGATAATCAAGTTTTTATAAAAAATTATTGACCTCTGTTGGGCGAAGATTTAAAACTCTCTTAGTTTTCACTATGAGGAATTTTCAACGCCAAAATTTTCTGGCAGGGCTGCTCGCCTTTGTCTTTGCGTGTGGCCTCTCAATGGGCGCGACTCATCAGGTCAAAAATTCAGAGACCTTCTATTCGATCTCCCGAAAATACAATGTGTCGGTCAATAATTTGATGTCGGCCAATGGGGTTAAAGATCCGACGAAACTGAAGATAGGGCAGAAGCTGACCATTCCTTCGAAAGGTTTAAAGATTTCGACCAAGGTGACCCGGACCTACCGACCAGCGGCCAGGTCACTCCGGGTCATTATTGATGCGGGGCACGGTGGCCGTGATCGGGGAGCGGTCTGGGGAGGCGTCCGGGAATCTGATCTCAATCTTAGAGTGGCCCGGCGTGTCGAAACGAGCCTCAAGGCGAAAGGGTATCCTGTCACCATGGTTCGGCGCAGCGATGTTTTTGTGAGTCTGGCCCGGCGGGCACAGATCGCGAACAAGTATCGGAATGCCATTTTTGTCAGTATTCACTTCAATGCCACCGAGAATACCGGAGTTCGCGGTGCGGAAACCTTCTATGTTGGCAAGAAGGGCAGTTATCTCGCCAAGTCGATTCAGAATGAGTTGGTTGGTAGTCTTAAGGTGAGGAACAGGGGATACCAGTATCGCCGCTACTCGGTTCTTCGTCATACGGCTTGTCCCGCGGTTCTGGTGGAGTGTGGCTTCATCAGCAACTCCTACGAACGTTCCCGCTGCAAGACCTCGGGTTATCAAGCGGCTGCTGCGAAATCGATCGTTGCAGGCATCGAACGATACGATCGGGCCTATTGATTCTTTTCTCCGGTTCATCTCCGGTTCAGTTGGCTTCCGATACGCTCCGTATGAGATGAAAGTCAAAGCAACACTACTCGCAGGTACAGCTCTCGCTGTGTGGACTCTTGGTGGCATCACTTCCGCTCTTGCCCAAGGACCTCCCCCGGGAGGTCGTGGTCCGGGTGGCCCGCCTCCGGGTGGCGGTGGCGGTGGTCGGCCTCCGGGAGGTGGTCCGGGTGGGGTAAGGGGGGACTTACCGGATCTTGGAAAAGCCGCAGATCGCTTCCAGGCCTGGAAAACCGCCAAACTGGAAGGAGCGGAATCGTTTTCAAAATATCAGGAGGAGGCCCGTGAAAAGTATCAGGCCCTCATTGGAAAGATCCAAAAGGCCACGGTCGAGGACCGTCTCGATGGAAAGGAAGCCCGCGGATTTCTGGCCAGGGCTCTCAATGTCAATGAGATCGCGGCCAAGGGTGGGGGCACGGTGGAGAGCCAACTGAAGGCACTCGAAGCTCAAGTTGATGGGGCAATGACTGATTCTGCAAATGCGGAAACCCTCACGCCTCGTTTGAACCAACTGCAGTGGCTGATTGGCGAGACCCTGATTTATGGGTCGAAAACCAAGGAGCTGAGTGCGGCGAAGGTGGGCTCGATTAACAAGAAACTCATTGCTCTCGAAGAGAAAGAGGCCAAAGCCAAGAAAGATGGAAAGCTGACAGATCTTGAGAGGAAGCGTCTCGACGAAGGAGCGATGAAGATTTGGCAACTCGTCGTAAAGGGATTGAAGAAGCGAGGGGACTAATTTTGCCCGGATCCGGGACCGCTATCAGGGTTTGCCTCTGACCGCGGTGGCGCTAGGGTATTTCCATGTCCAGCCGGAGACGCCGAAAATCCAAAGCAAGCCAGACGAAGAAAAAGAAGCCCACGAAGTGGCTTCTTTTTGGAGGTCTGGCTTTTGTCGCGCTGATTGTTATCGGCATGGTTTTGGGTTACAATGCTGTTCGGAGCTACCTCCGAAGCGATGATTTCCGGGTGATGCTGGGCAGCCAGGCCGGAGGAATGTTGGATGGTGAGGCTGAGTTTGCTCCGTTTGAGTGGGATGGGTGGAATGTTTCGACCGATGAGTTTTCGTTTCAAGGGGAAGATGGAATTCAGAATCTCAATGCGCGGGGTATCGATGCCGCGGTTGATATTGGGGCGGTTTGGGGTGGAACTTATCGAATTGAAGATGTCCGGCTCCGGGAAGTGGAGTTGATCGGTGATTTCCGGGAGAAGCCAATCGAAGAGGTGAGTGAACCGGATGTGATTCCGGTCGACAGCGGAAGGACAAGTTCGGATGGGTCGCCAGGTTTTTGGGATCGCTTCCTCCCTAAAACCCTGGAGATCACCGGAGTTGATATTGCCAACGTTAACGGGCGGGCGGTGACTGACGATGGGATCTGGGCCTGGAAAAATGCGACGGCGCGGGTCCGTCCGGCGACAACCAGGGAGGTCTACGATGTGGAGTTGACAGGAGGAGAGATCACGACACCACTTTCGTTGCTCGACCGACTTTCGTTGCGCGCGGCAAAAGGCCGTTATTCCGGGGATCATTTTTATCTGCTTTCGTCGGATTTTGATGCTCTCGATCAATCGCGCGTGACGGTGGAAGGTGATTTTGGTCTTGAGAGCCGGGCCTGGCACCTCCATGGAGATATCAGGGGCGCGCGCGTGGAGGAGGTCATCGCGGAGGATTGGAAACAGCGGCTTATGGGCCCGTTGGAATTGGATTTCGAGGTGACAGGGCGTCCGGATTCCGACGCGAGGGTCAAAGGGAATATCAAAGTGAAGAACGGGGTGTTGACCGCCCTGCCAATTTTGGATCGTATTGCCGCTTATTCAAATACGGCCCGCTTTCGTCGTCTTGCCTTGTCTGCGGCCGAGCTTGAGTTTGAGAAGATTGGTTCCAGTCTTGAGTTGAATCATATCGTATTTGCCAGCGAAGGTTTGGTGAGGCTTGAGGGTTCGATGCGTCTTGAGGGCGATGTCATCCAAAAAGGGGATTTCCGGATCGGCATCACCCCGGGGACTTTGGCGCACCTTCCGGGAGCTGAGACGATCGTATTTCAGCGGGGAGACCTGGGTCTTTTATGGTCTCCTTTGAAAATCAGCGGGACCCTTGATTTTCCCCAGGAAGATTTGAGTGAACGTTTGATCGCGGCAGCAGGAGAGCGCATGTTTGAAATCGTGCCGGAATCGGGCCTTTACGCTTTGAAATACAGCGGTGAAGTGATTGGTGAATCAACCCGGACCATTTTGGACAAGCAGGGAATTATTCTCGGGGCGGGCGGGGCTCTGCTTGAGCAGGCCAACAGGGTGATCGAGAACGGAACCGGGGTGAATCCGGGTGATGTGATCCCGGATCCCTTGAAGATCATTGAAGAGGGAACCGGAGCGCTTGAGAAAGGAGTCGGAACACTTTTCGATCTTTTCGGGCGACCAATCCCAAAGTAGCGGTAGGTTCCCTCTATCATGAAGGTGCATTCATTGAGCCAGGAACAGTGGCTTCCAATCCCGATTCAGGAAGCGTGGGCTTTCTTTTCGAGTCCTCGTAATCTCGAAAAAATGACGCCACCTTCGATGGGGTTCAGGATTGTCTCTCTTCCATCGGAGACTCTCTATGAAGGGGAAATCGTTGAATACTCGGTAAAAGTCTTCCCGGGTGTTTGGATCCCCTGGGTTTCGGAAATCAAAGCCCTCAAGGAGGGAGAGAGTTTTGTCGATGACCAGATTTCAGGGCCTTTCAAGTTTTGGCACCATCGTCATTCGTTTGAAGAGAAGGAGGGAGGGACCCTGGTGAAGGATCTCATCCATTATTCGGTCGGGTTTGGCCCATTTGGAGAGATGGCGCGGCATCTTGTGGTGAAGAATCAACTTGAGGAGATGTTTGAGCACCGTCGCGTGACTCTTGAGGCGAAATTTGGGAGGGCTACTCCAGCCTGAACCTGGGATCGGTGAGAGTCTTGAGGAAGGCGACGAGGGCCGCCTGATCGTCTTTTGAGAGCCCAAGTCCTTCCGCCTTAAGCTTGGGATCCAGGGAGGGACTTTTGTGAAGAGAGCTGTTGTAGTGCTTCACGACATCTTCAATTTTTGCGAGCCTGCCATCGTGCATGTAGGGTTCGGTGATGAGAATGTTGCGTAGGCTGGGAGTGGCAAATTTTAGTCTGTCCTCTTCCTTGCCTGTGACTTTGAAGACTCCGAAGTCCCTCAGGTCGTCGGCCAATGAAAGCCCGTTGTTCCGGAACTCAAAGTCGCTGAAATGAGGACCGCTGTGACACTCGAAGCATCCTGCCCCCCCCTTTTGATGGGGAGTGAAGAACAGGGAATGTCCGCGCTTTTCCGGCTTGGTGAAAGTTTCTTTCTTCGCAACAACCCGGTCGTATTTGGAATCGTGGCTGACGATCGTGAGTAGGAAGTTTTCGAGAGCCAAACCGAGCTTTTTCTTTGTGATCTGACCAGGGCCGTAGGCTTTTTTGAAATCGTCCCGGTAGATTTTGCTGCGGTTCAGACGGTAGATCACGCGGTCGAGATTGGCGGCCATTTCGAGATGATCCTGAATAGGCTCAAGGACCTGCTCACGAAGGGTTTTGGCACGGCCGTCCCAGAAGAATTGATCTTTCCAGGCAAGGTTGAAGAGAGGCATTGAATTGCGTTTTCCAAGCCGCCCTTCAAAGCCTCGCGAGAGATCGACATCATCACTAAAGGCAAATTCCACAACGTGGCAGGCCGCGCAGGAAATGGTGCCATCGATCGAGAGGATGGTATCGTGGAAGAGCTTGTCGCCGAGAGCAATCCGTTCCTTGGTGAGCGCGTTGTCAGCAGGGAGCTTCGGTATTGGGAAATCCTTGGGCGTCTTAAGAGGAACCGGAGTCGATCCGGCAGGAGGCTTGTTTTCTCCATGCAAGCATGACAGGGCCGCTGCGAGAGCGGCGATTGGAACCAGTATTTTCCTTAGCACGGGATGATCATACCACAGCTTTTTGAAGATTTTTGCTCAAATGACAGGCTTTTTTTCTTTTCGCCTGTCGCATGTCAGACAGCATGACGCCGTAATGAAACACCCTCTTTTCTCTCTGGCGGTCATGGGATTGATCGCGCCCTTGTCTGCTCATGAAGGCCACGATCATGCCACGGGTGTGGGCGCGGTCGTGACCACGGCAGTTGTTTCGGGTTCGGAAGGACATCAATTTGCGACCGTTCCAGGCTGGGGAGCTCCGCCCAATGGTAGAAATATTGGATCTCTTCACGGAGACCTCACTCTCGATAAGGCCGGCAATGTTTATGCCGCTACCAACGGTGAACCGGGGGTCATGGTTTTTGATCGCTCGGGAAAATACACCAAATCACTCAAAAAAGGATTGGCCGGACTACACTCTCTGACCACGGTGACGGAGGGGGATGAGGAATTTATCTGGGGCTCGCAGGTCAAAAAGAACCGCGCGGTCAAATTTGATCTCGAAGGCACGATCGTAGCAACTTTACCCAATGAGAAGACGGGGAAACTCGCAGGTGGCATGGGTGGTCTTACCGAGCTGCTGGTCGCTCCCGATGGTCACATCTTTTTCTTCATGGGTTACGGATCTAAGAAAATTCACAAGCTCAAGCCCGATGGAACCCTTGTGAAAACATATGGTGGCAAGGGGACCGGGAAGGATCAGTTCACGGCCTGCCACGGAGCGGCCATCGATCTTCGTTACGATGAGCCACGTATTCTGGTCTGCGACCGGGATGGACGTCGTATGATGCACCTCACCATGGACCTCACCTGGATTGGAATTTATGGAAAAACTCCCATGCGTCGCCCGGCGGATGTCGACGTCCAAGGCGACTATGCCGCGGTTGCGGAGATCGAAGGACGCGTCATTCTCATGGACAAGGACGGCAAGGTGGTCTCGGCGCTTTGCGATAATCCCAACAAAAAACAGTGGGCCACCAACGGAGTGCCTGCCCAACAGCTTCATGACAATGCCTTCTCTGCTCCCCACGGCATCAAATGGGGACCACAAGGACAGATCTATGTGACCGAGTATTCTCAAGTTGGTCGTCTCATCGCGCTTGCTCCCCAAAAATAATCATCACTCAAAACCATGATCGAGCTCGAAGATTTTTTTGAAGACGTTATCGGCAAAACCCTCCGTGGAACCGGGATGGCCGATGGCGTCCTGTCTTTCCTGACCAACGTTGAAACCGACACCATCGCCAAGCTGAAGGATGGAGAATTTGACGAAGCCGCCGTTCGCGCGATTGCTCCGGCTCTTGGGCTGGATGCCGATGCCCTGGTTGAGCTTGCCAACCGTTCCTGGCGTCCCGAGCCGGTTGAACTCGATGGTCTCCGTCAGTTCAATACCGTCTTCGATCCTGATCCCGATGACATGATGACGGTGAACTCCTACCTCGTTTGGGATCCCCAGACCAAGGAGGCGGCCCTTTTCGATACCGGAGCGGATGCCGATGGTGCTCTCGTTGCGGTCAAGGAACTTGGGCTTGATCTGAAGACCCTCTTTATCACCCACTCTCACATCGACCATATCATCGATCAGAACAAAGTGGTAGCCGCTCATCCCGGGATCCGCGTCCTCGTCAATGGGAAGGAACCGGTAGCCGGAGCCGAACGTTTTGCGGCCGGAGACACCTTCGCGATCGGCACCCTGCGGGTGACGACCCGTTTGACCTGGGGGCATTCTCCCGCAGGAACGACCTTTGTCGTCAACGGCCTCAGCCGCCCAGTCGGAATCGTGGGAGACGCCATTTTTGCCCAATCGATGGGTGGAGGAATGATTTCCTTCAAGGATGCCCTCGCCACCAATCGCGACCAGATTTTCACTCTCGAAGATCAGACTGTCATTTGCCCGGGACACGGCCCAATGACTTCCGTTGGCGAGGAAAAGGCCCACAACCCCTTCTTTCCCGAGTTTAAATAACTCCGATCACTTTGGGGAGCGGCCGGGGATCCGGGGCCATTCAGGCAGACGGGGGCTCATCGGGTCTTCTCAGAGGGCTCTTGGTCGATTCGTGATGATCGGGGCTGGACGAAGAGGCGAGGTATGGCAGCTTCAGCGCGGCAAGTTAGCCCGATTCAAACAAAACAAACACCAAACCTATGAGCAAACTAGCATTTGTCGGCGTTGGCCGCATGGGCGCCAATATGGCCCGCCACCTTCAACTTGATTGTGGACACGATATCACCGCCGTCTATGACGTCAATAAAGAGGCCTCCGCCGAGATCGCCACCGAACTCGGAGCCAAAGACTGCGCGACTCTCGCGGAAGTTACGGAAGCCGCTGAAATCATCTTCACCGTCGTCACGAACGACGCCGCCATGCGGGCCATTTTCCTGCAGGATGGCGATAGCCTCCTCACCGCTTCTTCCGGCAAGACCTTTATCAACTGCGCCACTCTTTCTCCTGGCATCCATCAGGAAGTCTACGAAGCAGGGAAAGGCACGGGTGCCGAAGTTCTCGAAGGTGCCATGGCCTCTTCGATCTCCCAGGCACGCGACGGCTCGCTTTTCCTCATGATTGGAGGAGACGAAGCAATCTTCAACCAGCACAAGGAAATCCTCGACCAGCTTTCCGTCAATCTCCGCCTTTGCGGTGAGATCGGTAAGGCTGCTGAAGTGAAGGCTCTCGTGAATATGGTCATGAATATCAACACCGCCGGACTCGCCGAGGGACTTGGTCTGGCTGATGCCCTGGGTCTTGATCTCAAGATGGTGTGCGAAATCTTTTCCCAGACCGGCGCGAACAGCCGGGTTCTGGAAACGGACGCCGAAGACATGATTGACCGTGACCACGAGTGCTGGTTCTCCTCCGAGCACGCCGCCAAGGATTCCGGAATCGCCGGTGATCTGGCCTCTGCAGCCGGGATTAGCCTTCCGGTCAACGACGCCACCAGGGCTCAATATGACAAAATGGTGCAAGTTGGCCTCGGAGATTTGGACAAATCAGGGATCGCCGAGCTGACCTTCAAAGGCCGTGGCCCTTCTGCCTAAATCGCCTGAATTCCTTTTAAAACCGGCGCTCGAGGCGGGCGCTGGTTTTTTATTGCCCGAAATCAGGTGAAATCGGGGGCGAATCTGAAATTTTCCAAACTTCGTGGTTTGACAGCATCGGCAAAGATTTTGTTTAATTCGCGAAAGCACAGGTATTGCCCGCGCAAATTTCTCATTCACAAACACCACGATCCATTATGGCCGACGACAATCAACCACCAAAACCGCCCACTCCGATGAAGCAAACATCGGCAGTGCCATTGAAGAAAGAGACCGTTCGCGTCACGCTTAAAGCTGATCCACCGGCTCCTTCCGCGCCCCGGCCACCAGCCCCGGCTCCGACCATTCCTCTCAAGACTGCTCCGTCTGCTCCAACTCCTCCTCCGACCGCAGGCGGCGCACCGAGACCACCGGCACCTGCCCCCACGATTCCGTTGAGGCCCCAGGGCGCACCATCGACTGGTCCGGCGACAGTCCCTCTTAAGACTTCTCCTGCCCCCACCTCACCTGGTGCGGGTGCTCCGACCTCAGCTCTCCCACAAGCCACGGTCCAGCTTCAAAGCACACAGCAGCTCGGTGCTCCAACCGCTCCGACGATGGCTACCATCGGAACCATTGCCACGTCTGACGACGATGATGATGAGTCGAGCGACACCATCCCGACTGTTCTTTCAATTCTGGCATTTGTCCTCAGCCTTGCGGTTCTCGCTTTGGCCTTGATGCAGTGGATGCTTGATGAAAAGCCAATCGGCGACATCTTTAGCTAAAATCCCATTACCAGATAATACCATGGCACTTCCTCTGATCATTTTCCTCATCGCCGCCGGCGTTGCTGTTCTCAACTTCCTCACCATGGGAGTGGGCGGCTAAGTCGACCGGTTGAAAGACTGAAAAGTCCAAAATATTCCCGGGAAAATTTCCCGGGAAACTCCTCAAAGGGTGGCTCTTGACGCCACCCTTTTTACGTCCATATTCCCGTTATGGCTCTAACAATTACAGAAGACAACTTCGAAGCCGAAGTCATTAACTCCGATCAGCCCGTCCTTGTGGATTTTTGGGCAGAGTGGTGCGGACCCTGCAAAATGATCTCCCCCATGGTGGATGCCGTTGCCGCCGAAGTCGAAGGCACTGCCAAGGTTGGCAAGTGTAACCTTGATGATGGACAGGTGATTGCCGCCAAGTATGGCATTAAGTCGATTCCGACACTTCTTTTCTTCAAGGACGGAGAAGTGAAGGACCAGATCGTGGGCGCCAATGTCACCCAGAGCCAGATCTCGGAGAAGCTCCAGGCTCTCGCCTAGAGGATCAAACAAACCCTCATTTTAAAACAAAACGGGAGGTTCAAGCGAACCTCCCGTTTTTTGTGAGTTTGAATGGGGCAATGGTCTAAAACTTCTTCCCGTAGGCGGTATTTTCAAAGCCCTGCCCAAGACGCTGGAAGTCGCGTCCCATTCCCACAAAGGTGTTGCAAGATGAGAGCAGGAATGCCGCACAGACCGAGAAGGCAATCATTAGTGGTAGTCGATGTTTCACACCTTTAAAGTAAATGTTTAGAGGTGGATCTGACAAGTTTCTTTTTTTTAAGAGGTCGGCCGCTTCTCCTAAAATCGTTGATCAAGATCTTTTAAAATCGACTGCAATCGCTTGACTTCCTCAACGGATTTCAAGATTTCCTGCGGGCTGAGATTGGGGTCGTTGAGGAGGGAGCGAAGGGCTTTTTCCTTCATCTGATAAAACCTCGCCGAGAGCATGGCCAGAGTATCGCTGGCGGAGGCTACGGGATCGTCAGGAATGCCGTCGGAAAACGTTTTTTCAAGCGCAAGACGATGACCGGCGGGAATGGTCATCAGGTAAGCCTGTTTGGAGGCGGTGTTTTCGGGGTTTGGGCGCTTTGCGAGAATATCGAGAAGAATGTCGCTGCCCAAGGTTTCCTCGAGGCATTCGCTCAATGACTCGAGTTGTTCGATGAGATATTCAGCGGCCGCTTCCGAGTTGAGCGCGAGATGGCAGAGGTAGGCCACCAGATGGTCGATGGGAGTTGGCTCAACGATTTCTCTGGTCTCATCACGCGCCCGGGGAGTGTCGCGAAACTTCGATTGATCTTTCTTGGCGGCAACAACGGCCTTGCGAAAATCCGCCACCCCGATTCGAAGTCGAATGGCAAGGTTTTGGATCGTGGCATCACGAAGAAGTTCATCGCTCATCACCATGACCGATGACGCGAGGTCTTGCATTAACTTGGCCCGCTCGCTGGCAGAGGAAAGGTTTACGGTAGGGAGCTCTTGATCGAGTTTGGCGTCGAAGTAATCCTTCGCCTGGTCCAAGAGTTCCCGGAAGGCCTCAATTCCATGCGATTTAATGAAGGTATCGGGATCGTCGCCCTGAGGGAGGCGCATCTGCTTGACAGGAAGGCCTTGCGCGGTGAGTTGCTTGAAGGTTTTGTCCGCCGCGGCGAGACCTGCTTTGTCCCCGTCATAGCAAAGCACAACCCGGTCGGTGTAGCGTTTGATCATGCGGGCATGGTCCTCGGTGAGGGCCGTGCCAAGTCCGGCGATGGTGTTCTCGAATCCCGATTCGTGGAGGACGATGGCATCAATTTGTCCTTCGCAGATGAGGGCAAACTTTTCCTTTCCCATCGGCCGTCTCGCCTTGTCGAGGGCGAAGAGGAGCTTCGACTTGTTGAAGAGCGGGGTGTCACTGGTGTTGATGTATTTCCCCCGCTTGTCGTCTGCCCGGAGAACGCGGCAGCTGAAGCCGACGACATCGCCGTAATCATTGTGGATCGGGAAGGTGAGCTGGTCGTAGAATTTGATCCAGAGTCCGGCGCGGGGATTGAGCTTGTCCTGCAGTCCTCCGAGT
Organism: uncultured Verrucomicrobiales bacterium; assembly: GCA_937916505.1. Lineage (GTDB taxonomy): Bacteria > Verrucomicrobiota > Verrucomicrobiia > Verrucomicrobiales > Akkermansiaceae > SW10. The sequence continues at coordinate 23,589 of CALFSW010000231.1, forward strand.
CCCGCTTGCACGATCTCGCGGCCGGTGAAGCCGCTTTCACGGGCCATTTGGAGGAAGAGGTTTGAGTTTCGGGGAGCCCAGCCAATGAGCCACTTTTCGGCGACTTCTTTTGTGAAGCCCCGCGACTTTAAGTAGCCCCGGGCGTGCTCGGCATCGGGGTTTTTAAGGAGCTGGGAGTGGAAGAAGCGGGCCGCCTTGTTATTGAGCTCCTTGATGCGTGAGATTTTCCGTCGTTTCCGATCGGACTCAGGGTCGTGAGCATCTTCAATAATTATGATGCTGGCGCGGTCGGCGAGCTTTTTGACGGCATCCACGAAGGGGAGGTTCTCATACTCCATCAGGAATGAGAGGGCGTTGCCACCTTCACCGCAGCCGAAGCATTTGTAGTATTGCCCGGCCGGGTTGATGTTGAACGAAGGGGTTTTTTCACCATGAAAGGGGCAATTGATCTTAAAGTTGGCTCCGGATCGTTTCAGTGGAAAGTAGGAGCCGATCAGATCGACAATGTCAGTCGCCGCGAGGATTTGTTCGATTGTTTCTGGAGGAATACGGCCCACCTCAGGATTGTGAATCGGATGTTTGGACTTCGCCAGCTTTGGGTTAGGTTCCTGACATGAAAACGGTCATTTTTTATCTCCTTGCCAGCCTGGGAGTCCTTTTTGGACAGGACAATAAACTCTTCGGAAAGTCCGGCGAAGAGAGCTACGAAGGGAAAATTGTCAGAATCGAGGTCGGGGAAAAAGACTTGTCGATTGGCCAGAGTTTCAAGTTTTGGGAGCGAACGCTTGAACGGGCGAAGGATGAGGGCGCCAAGGCCATCATTTTTGATCTTGATACCCCGGGAGGTTTGGCATTTCCAACCAAGGAGTTGATGAGTCAGCTTGCGGATCTGGAGATCCCCACGATTGCCTTTGTGAATTCTGAAGCGAGTAGCGCGGGCTCCTTCATTGCGATTTCAACCGATCGAATTTACATGACGCCGGGTTCCAATATCGGCTCGTCGGCGATTGTGAATGGATCCGGCCAGGAAATCGATCCGGTGATGCGGGCAAAGCTCGAGAGCTTTTTTGGTTCCCACGTGCGCTACATCGCAGACAAGAAGGGGCACCGCCCGGAAGTGATTGAGGCCATGATGTTTCTCAGTGACGAGGAGCGGACGGTCGGTGACGTTGTTGTGGGTCCCGGGAAGCTTTTGAACCTGAACTCAACCGAAGCGACGCAACTCCTCGATGACGGGCCACTTCTTGCCAAGGCCGAATTGGCGACCCTGGAGGACGTCTTGAAAGCCGAGGGTTGGAGCCCGGAAGATGTCGTGACCGCTACGCCCAGTGGCTTTGAACGGCTGGCGTGGTGGATTGCGAGCGTATCCGGACTGCTCATCATGGTGGGGCTCGCGGGAGGATATTTTGAACTCAAAACGCCGGGCTTTGGGTTTGGTGGAATTGTTTCCATCACCGCCTTTGCCGTCTTTTTCTTCGGGAATTATCTTGCTGGAAATATGGCTGGATACGAGTTGGCTGCGATTTTCGCGTTGGGTTTGATCCTGATTGCGGTGGAGATTTTTGTGATTCCGGGTTTCGGGCTTCCGGGAATCACCGGGCTTTTGCTGGTAGTGGGGTCGTTGATCTTCGCAATGGTGGATGGTCTCGAATGGCAAAAGTATCAATGGGGAGGCACCGGTGGATCCGAGCTTCTGAAAGCCATGTCCGGGCCGGCATCCCACCTGACGTTGGGGATCTTTGGCTCTCTTGCCTTGCTCTTCGTAATCATGAAATATCTTCCGAAGCTGAAATTCGTCGAAAACACGATGCTTCCGGGATCATTGCGCCGCGGAACTGGTTTGGGAGAAGATGGGCACTTCGGCGACCGGGTTGGCATGACCGGGACGGCCTCAACCAACCTGGGGCCTTCCGGCAAGGTTGAGATTGACGGTCAGGTGCTCGAAGTGATGACAGAAGGTGACTTTATTGCAAAGGGCGATCAGGTTCGGATTATTTCCGAGGACGGGATGGGGGTTGTCGTCAAAAAAGTGCCCTCGTAATTTCTGAATTGTCGCACGCCCTGGTGTCGGGGATGGACGCGGGCTGCCGCTGGTGCTAATCTCGGCGCCCGCCGGGAATCATTTGATTGCGGATTGAAGCGGGGCGAAGCTGCCACCTTATTCCGGATCCTGGTCCAGTCCGAGGGCTTCCATGATGCGCTCCTCAAGATAGGGATAGAAGGGATTCCATCTCAGGCGCAGCATGTCCTGGGCCGGAATGGTGATGGCACCTTTCTCTCCCCGTAGCGCGGCATTCCCGATCTGAACCCCGGGACTCTCCCCGGCATTCGCTCCACCATAGAGCGGGTCGTCGGGCGGAATGGGCAGGGAAACATGCGACAGCGAATAGACATTCTTCGGCCACGTGAACGGGGTTTCGGCATCAACCGGGACCGTCTGCCGAATGCCCCATCTCCGCTCCACCATTCGCTCTTCTCCCGAGCTCGCATTGGTCAGAAGACTAAAGACGAAGGCGCGATCGGGTTCATCGAGAACGAGTCCAACATCGGATTTCGGATCGTGATTCAAGAGAGGCGTGATCCCGTTGGTCCGGTTGACGTCAAACGCCACCAGTTCATGACCATTGTCCGGAAGATAAGCGAAGAGGGCTCGCACCAGGGCCGGGGCCAAAACGGTGGAATCGAGCGCAGACTGAAAGGCGAGGACGGGAGGAAATGAACCAAGTTCCGTTGCTGCGGCCAGGCCGGTGATCTTCTCGCGGTTCACGTGGGTCAACTGGTGGGCGAGGTTGCCGGCGTTGACCGGGAAGGAGACGTATTTGAATGGGTCGTATTCCGAACGGACACTCTCCCAAGCCAGCTTCTTCAGGCCCAACAGGCGGCCGATTCGCTCCTGCCAGATCGCCAAACCGGCCATCCGGCTCACTCCAATTTCCGGCGAGATCAGGACGATTCCCTCCACGGACGGAAGTTCGGAATTTTCCATGGTGGAGAGCGCGTAGTGCACCGCCAGGGCCCCGCCGTTGGAATAGCCGATCACGTAGAGGGGCCGGTCGCCGGTCTCTTTTCGCAGGTGTCGCACCGCAAGGGTCACCGCCCCCGCCATGTCCTGCCACGTCGTGCGCGTCAGCGCCGAGGGCACCGTTCCGTGTCCGGGCACCCGCAGTCCAACGACATGCGCCCCTTGCTCATGGAGACTCCGGCCGAGGTTGCGAAGGCTGTAGGGTGAGTCTGTCAAGCCATGGAGTAGCAACACGCCGGCCTTTGTCCCGCCGTTGGCGGGAGGAGGCACAAGCTCATAGCTGCGGTTCCAGTTGGGAGACCATCGTTCCGGGTCCGAAAGGCTGCCGCGATGGTAGCGGCTGATCATCTGGGTCTCGTCAGGCTCGATGCGATCGTAGACTTCCCTGTTGAGCTGGGCGAACAACCGTTCTTCCAAGGCCAGATACTCTGCGAAACTCTCAATGCGACTTGCCGCCGTGAATTCCTCGTCGAGATCGGCGGTGTGCCAGAGTTCCAGGTCCGGCTTGTTGTTCAGAGCGAAAATCCCGACCACGAGAAGCGTGCCGATCACGCCAATCACTCCATAAACAAGCGGTTGAACCACGCGAAGCAGGACTCTCAAAATCGGGCGTTTCAGTTTCTTCTTCATGCGTTTCTAATGACTCATCATAGGCGCTTTCCCCGTATTAGCACCTGCCGAAATCGGTTAGCTGGCATTTCGTGTCTTGCCTCCTCTGGGGTGGGAAGTGTTTAATCCGGAGCAAAAGATGGGGAAGGGGGAGAAACACTTGAAGACCGGGAATCAGTCCCAATCCGAGGCTCCCGTCGTCGAGGGCGTGTCCGCAGCGATGCCCCTGCTCGCCACCAAGCTCCACCGGCCCCAGCTTCCGGCCCATTTCCTGCGTCGCCAGCGGCTCCTCGACCAACTTGAGGAAAATCGGGAGCTGCCGCTGGTCATGGTCTCGGCTCCGGCCGGCTATGGCAAGAGCACTCTGGTGGCGGAATGGCTGGAGGGATCCGACCGGCCCGTGGCCTGGCTCTCGCTGGATCCCGGCGACAGCGATTTGTCGGTATTTCTCAGATACGTCTTGTCCGCCATCGAGACTCTTTTTCCGGGGGCCTGTGCGGTGACGAGAGCTGCCCTGGCTGCGCCTAAACTTCCTTCCGCCAGGTCTTGGCCGGACATCTTGCCAACGACCTAG
>CALFSW010000232.1 GCA_937916505.1 uncultured Verrucomicrobiales bacterium
GAATCTGGCAGAGACCGCCGCCCCGATGGATGCCACGGCCACGGTCGGGGCCGACGTCCAGGAAGCCGCCTGACCAAGCATAAGGGATAAAGCCGTTGGCGGCATCGAAGCAATAGCTGACGCCGTCGGGAAGGCCTACTGCGATGGAGCGGGGGGACGTGTTGGGAAGGTTGGCACGTTGGATCACGGGTGTTTCACCAACCTTGAGGTGGAAGACCTCTTCTTTATGCGGCACGCCCACCCGGCCGGTGCGGTTGAGTTTGACGTGGCCAAAAAAGCCGTGTTCGGAAGTGAGGTTGAGCTCGGGGTCACCGTCGTGATTGAAGAACTCGAGGCGCAGTTTCCGCTGTCCCGGCTTGATGTGGTGCGTGCCCTTGCGTTCCTCCCAGGCGTCGTGCAGACCGTCGTGATTAATGACCAATTCATCGTCCAGGTAGAGCCGCGTGCCATTGGTCGATTGCATTTTGTAAGGCTGCGCATTCCAATCGCGGACCGTGGTGTGGGTGGCTTCGAAGACCAAGGCAAAGTCTTTTTTGCGCTTCGCCGCGCGGAGGTCGAGGAACTCGCCGGCGATTCGGCCTTCGTGGGTTGGACTGAGTTTCGAGAAGTCAGGGAGCTTGTCCCAGCTGCCTTCGTAATACTTGTAGGTGATGTTGCTGAGCCCGCGTTTGCCGACCACCATTTCGCCTCGCATCACCCGGGCGTGGCCCGGATAGGTGCAGACAAAGGGATGGCGGTTGATCTGGTCGGGAGCGGTGAAAGTGATGGTTTGCGACTGATGCGGCTTCAACATATGGGTGGCGTGCTGAATGAACTCGTGATCGGGGAGCCAACCTTTCGCTTCACCCTCGGCTCCAAGTTTGAGAGCTGCATCGGCGACCCGCAGTTCGGCGTCATGTTGGGGGACACAGATAACGAGGTTGTGAGCGAGCTCGTCAGGGTTGGCGAGGGTGAGGTTGATCTTCTCACCGGGGAAGACATGGAAGCGCGATTTGTCGAAGGCGAGTTTGCCGGGGACGGCGTTGATGAGGATATCGCGGGTGTTGCCAACGGCTCTCTTCGGAATCTCGCCCCCGGTCGGACCTTTCGGAAGGACCCAGATATTGCGAAAGCGGACCGGGTTGCTGTGGTCCTGCAGGTGGAGTGGTCCGAGAGGGCCTTCCTCGCCGAGGGGTGCGGCGGCAGTGGGCTTGGGGACCTCGACGTCGTCCTGGACGAGGACTCCGTTGAGGTAAACCGTCATGCGGGCATTGGCGGTCTTCTTGCCATTGGCATCGAAGCGCGGAGCAGTGAAGTGAACATCGTAGGTTTGCCAACTGAGTGGGGGAAGGCACATGTTGAGCTTCGGCTTCGAGGTTCCGTAGATGCCTCCGGTGTGTCCCTCGTTGAGGTCGGAGCCGAAGGAATCGAGGACTTGAACTTCGTAGCGGCTCTGTAAGTAGACGCCACTGTTGCCGCGTCCTTGTCCACGCTCGAGAGGACGATAGGGAGTCCGGAATTCGAGATGCAGGTGGTGGTCGCCAAAGGTGAGGTGGCCGATGTTGCCTTCGCAGAGGTGGCCGTTGCTATCGACGCGGGCATTCTTGAAGGGGCGGGAATCGAGCCCGTCGTATAGGTAAAGGGCATCGATGGGTGGTTCCTGACCAAGGGTCTTGCTACGGCGCTCGACGCGCTTCAGTTCTCCGTTTCCACCGGTGGGACGAACGATACCTTCAGAGAGTTTCCAGGCATTGTCGCCGTCGCCGAAGGCCAAGCGACCGTCGTCTGTCTTTGTGGCGCTGAAGCCTTGCCTGGCAAGCGTGCCTCCTGCGCCTGGGAGACCGCCGTCGTAAAGGCGTGCTTCAAATTTGCCATTTCCCATGGCCATGACCTGCAGGCCGTAGCGCAAGCCGTCGACCTCCCCGGCGTATTCACCTTGGAGAAGAAAATCGGGATCGTGTTTGGCTGCGGCTTCTAGGGTGAGATAGGTCTGTGGATGCTTGGGGTCCACACCGGGATCGGGAAGTCCTTCATTGGTCGCTGGAGCGATGGTTGCTTCCTGATCACCTTTGTTGGGAGTGACCGAGCCCTTGAGTTCCTGCAGGAAAAAGCCGGGGCCGCTCCACTTTACCTCCAGCGACTCCCCGTGGAGATTGTCGAAGTATTGGAGTTCGAGTTTACAGCTGCCCTTGGTGAGGGTGATCGTCTTGGTCTGCGGGTTGTTGCCGCCATGCACTCCGTCGTGATCGATGATTACCTTGCCATCGAGGAGAAGGCGGGAGCCATCGTCAGAGTCGAGGGAGAAGAGATATTCGCCATCAGCTGGTATCAGCAAGCTGCCCCGGAAGCGAAGACCGAAGTGATTGCGATCCCCGTCGGACTCCAGAATGAAACGACCGTCCGGGAGGGATTTCTCCTTGGTGGACTTTAACGCGTCGAAGTCCGGCAGCTTTTCCCAGACTCCCTTGAAGTGTTCGAACTTGAGATCTTTGATTCCAGCCTTGGGGAAGTTTTCTTGGGCACAGAGTGAAGAACAAACCGCGGCGATGATGCAGAAGGCTGAGACCGAGCGGTTTTTTGGAGAGAAGATTACCATGCTTATTTGCGAACTATACTGATGGGTCAGGTCCGTATCTTTCATGGAGCCTTGCGGCGGGTCAATCTTGACAAGACAGGCTGGCCGATCATGGAGAAAAGAAAGATCTTTTATGGCTGCTCCTTTGCTCGGGGACCGACATGCGTCTTTTCCGTTTAGAGGCGAAGTATGGTTGGGAAGAGCTTCACGAGATCATGTCATTGTCGGGTCCTGATTTTTTCCACATCATTTTGACAATGCGTAAACTCCAACCCAAGTGTCTCGCTTTGATGGCGAGTGTCGGTGTGCTCGGCTTGGCAGGAGCAGGTTAAAAAGACACTTCAGCGCAGGATCAATGCCCATGAAGGCAATCCGAATCTGATGGGGTTCTACTGGACAGACATCCTTGTGGGATCTCAAGAAAGGCAAACGTTCCGGGAAACCCAATTGGTTTCTCGGAAGCCGTGGCTTTGAAAAAAACTCCTGACGGGCTGGCCCAAGAGGAATAGGAGCAGCGATCTAGTTCTTTTGAAGGGCTGCCCCCTCGTCTTCACCAAGGATGCGGCGGCCTTCGAAGGGCCCCCAGGCCATTCGCTTTTCGTATTCTTTGGAAGCCTTGTATTTTCCGGGATCGTAGTTGGGGTTTGCCTTGGGGAGACGAGCCTCTACTTGTTTGAAATAGCCCATCATGTCCCCGAAGAGTCGTTTGTGTTCGGCGGGCTTTTTTTTGGCAATGTTTTCAACTTCGCCTCCATCGACCGCGAGGTCGAAGAGCATGGGGAGCTCTGGTTGTTCATAGAAATGCAACAATTTGAGGTCGCCCGAGACCACCGCGGAGTGCGGCATGGTCGTGCGGTAGTGCGGGTAGTGAAAATAGAGATTCCGTTTGAGGAAGGCGTCGGTCGGATCCTTGCCCTTCAGGTATCCGGCGAGACTGACCCCATCGATGTCTTTCAGCTGGCCCGGATCGCCGCCGGCCCAATCGACAAAGGTCGGAAGGAAGTCGTAGTTGACGACATTGCCCTTGAATACGGAGCCCGCCTTGATGCCAGGTCCTCTGACGATCATGGGAACGCGAATGCCACCCTGCCAGACCCACCACTTGGTGGCATGGTGTGGTTGCTTGAGTCCCTTCGTGAGCTCGAGTTCCTTGTGCCGATAGCCGTTATCCGACACCATAATGACATAGGTGTTGTCTCCGATTCCCAGCTCCTGGATACGGTCGAGCACGGCGCCGATGCGTCCGTCGAGGTCGTCAGCCATACCAAGCCAGATTGCGGGATCTTCCTTGCGCTTGATAGTGTCGGCGGTCTTCCCGATCTTTTTGTAGTAGGCTTGAACGAGAGGATGCTTCACGTATTTCTCGCGCGTCGCGGGCAGGCACTCGCGGCCTTCGTGCATGGCGTAGTGGGAAATTTGAAGGTAGAATGGTTTCTCGGCTTTGGCCTGTTCACTCATGAAGCCAAGGGCCTTTTCCGTGACGCTGAACATGAGCTTGGGATCGGTGAGGTCGTCAGGGAGCCGTTGGTTTGCTCCTTGGGGCAGTGTGTTGCCGGGTTTGTTGCTGGTGTCTCCATCGTGCAAGAGATAGCCCTCGTCGCCAGGGTTGCCCCGCATGTGCCACTTCCCAATGTGGGCGCTGACATAGCCAAGCGGCTTCAGGGCTTCCGGGATCGTCACGGCCCCGGGGTCGATCGTCATATCCGAGACACAGGGGATGACTGGAAAGTTCGGGTAGCCTTTTTCATCGTAGTAATCCTGCTTCCCGTCGTTCATGAAGACGGTGAAGCCGTTGCGCGGCGAGGATTGTCCGGTCTGCAGGCAGACTCGCGAGG
>CALFSW010000233.1 GCA_937916505.1 uncultured Verrucomicrobiales bacterium
TTCCGTGTTTTTTTATAAGATGTCGATAGAGAATCCATACGCACCTCCTGAATCGGATGTGAAGCCACCTCCAAGGCGGGGATTCACGCGCAGCTATCAAATCGAAGGTGCCCTTCTCAGAGTGAAGGAAGGAGCATTTTTACCGGATGTTTGTCTTTATTCGGGGAAGCAAGAGGGAAAACTGGCCCGTAATACCAAGCAGTTTTTTTGGAATCCTCCATGGCTGGTTTTGATCTTCTTTCTGATTCTTGCCTTATCTTGGATCCTCGAGAGCGGGATTGTCGTATTAGCAGGTGTGATTGTTGCGATTCCTGTCACTCTCATGACACGAAAATCGGCAGTCGTACACTATGCCTTCGTGAGGTCCTCCTTCCTGATTCGGAAGTTTACGGGCTTTCTGGCTGTTTTAATCGTTCCGGGGACTGTCGGTTTTGCCATTCGCTTTTTGGATTCAGGTCTTTGGCGGTATTTTACGGTTCTAGGTGCCTCGATCTGCGTAGCGTTTGTCATTGTGCAAAGGGTCCGGGGCTTCCATGTGAAGAACATCGACCATGGTTGGGTGACATTCGTCCGGGTTCATCCGGTTGCCTTGCAGGTTCTGGCAGAACTTAAGGAAGCGAAGGCAGGGTCTCACTCTTCCGGAGGCGCGCTAATGAAAACCCAGTAGTGCTGGTCGCGGGAGTTCGGAAAGAAGGCGTAGCCAATGCCAAAGCGAGTCTGGTTCTCGTAGAAGGAGTCTCGGGCGAGGGCTGCCATTTTTAGCTCTTCTGAAGAGCCTCCGTCACTTAAAAGAGGTCTGGGTGACGATTTCGTTAGGGTCGGCCTTGCCGCCACCACAAGAAGCAAAAGTCAAAAAAACGAGGCCTCCGAAGAGTCCTCGTAAGATTTGTCGCTTCATGGTGCGAAATTGAGTGAGGGAAGTTATTTCAATCCAGCAGCTTTGCGGGCTTTGACGACACTAGCCTTGTCCAGTTGGGCGGCGGAGGCGCGGATGGTTTTTCCGGTGTCGGTTTCGAAGACGTAGGTGGAATCGTCTTCGACTCCTACCAATCGGGCTTTGATTTCGGTGCCTTTGGAGCTTTTCCAGGATTGAACTTTGGTTCCTTCGACTTTGACAAGTTCGACTTTCTTCCCTCCGGAGGAGAAGGAGCCATCTTGCTTGGATTTCTGAATGCTCTGCTTGGCTTCCTTGAAAATCTCTCCGTATTTCTGACTCTTCATCGCGGGGTGGTCGTAGCGTCCGTAGATCCTGGTCACGCCCGGATCCGTGAAGATCACGATGGGAATGGAGGCTCCGCCGGTGCGGTAGGCATTTTTGATGAGATCGGGAAGCCCGGCCGTTTCAGAGGTATCGACGACGATGCTTTTTGAGAAGGTGAGAACTGCTTTGCTGGCCGACACACTGACGGCTCCCGGGCAGGCCACTCATGTGGCGGTCATGTCTTTTTTTGCAATCACCCAGGCAATGGGTTGCTTCGCCCTGGTAGCCTTCTTTTGGGTCTCCTCCAGTTGGGCGAGATTGTGCGATCCCTTCGGGATGTCAAAGGCTCCGGCCATGGAACCGAGGGCAATCGTGAGTGCGAAAAGATTCTTCATAACTCTTTTCAAGAATACGACGGGTTTTCGAGAGGGCAAGCTTGCGGTTTTTAATGGTGGTCCTTGGAATACCGAGTGGGTGCACTAAGGTCCATCTTATATGATTCTCGCTGCTGCCGACCATGTTGCTCCTGTCGTGGCTCTTCTCGGCATGGTGTTGGGGAGTGTGGTGGTGGTTTCCCTGCTTCTGGTGAAGGCGAAGCAGTCTTTGTTGGTGGGGTATTTCCTATGCGGAGTGGTCCTGGCCAATACGGGAGCGACAGACTGGCTCGGCGATGCTCCCGATGAAGCAATTTCCATGCTTGCCGAATTGGGAGTGGTTCTTTTGATGTTCACGCTGGGGATTGAGTTTTCGCTCCGTGAGTTGATGCATCTCAAAAAGGTGGTGATCGGGGGTGGCGGTGCCCAAATGATGGTGACCACTTTGATTGCAATGGTCGTGGGGTGGGTCCTGGGATTGACCGGAGCGGGATTGTTGGTGGTGGGTTTTGCAATGGCTCTTTCCTCCACTGCGGTGAGTATCAAATCGTTTCAGGACATGGGACAACCCGACTCTCCGGGTGCGCGGATGGCACTTGGGGTGGCCATTTTTCAGGATCTCGCGGTGATCTTTTTTATGGTCGTTTTACCTTCCCTGATCGGGGATGACGCGGGAGGAATGGGGCCGGTGTTTTTTGCCTTGGGGAAAGGGGTGCTTTTTCTGGGACTTTGCTGGGTATTGAGCATCTATGTCGTTCCTCATCTACTCCACGCCGTGGCGACCTCGCGAAGCCGGGAGCTCTTTACGGTCACGGTGGTGGGGCTTTGTGCCGTGATTGCCTGGGGGGCAAATTGGTTTGGGCTGAGTCTCGCGCTGGGGGCCTTTGCGGGAGGACTGGTGGTGAGCGAGTCGATCTATTCGCACAAGGTCCTCGCTGATGTCCTACCTTTTAAGGACCTCTTTTTGACGGTCTTTTTTGTCTCGGTGGGGCTGCTCATCGATCTTGAGAAAGTTTGGGAATCCTGGTGGGCCATCGGTTTGGGCGTGGTCGTGATTATTACGGTGAAAGGGCTCATTGTGAGTTTCATTGCCCACCGGATGGGCCTTCGTTTAAGGCAGGCCCTGATCGCGGGGGCCGCGCTTTCGAGTAGCGGGGAGTTCTCGCTGGTTCTTCTGAGCCGGGCCTCCGATCTCGGAGGAATCGCCCCGGAAGTGGAACAGGTGCTTCTTGCATGCACTGCGATTTCGATGGCGCTGGTTCCCACTCTGATGAGGGTTGGTTCCCCCCTTGCGAAGCGGTTGGAGAAATGGCCCGTGTTTCAGGCACGTGAAAAAAATGACGAGCTGAGAGATGGAGCACAGGTCGGGGTTTTACGGGATCACGTGGTCATTTGTGGATACGGCCCCGTGGGAAGGGCTCTGCATGAGGCGATGGACCGTCTTTCGGTCCCGGTGGTGGTGATTGAGATGAATGCGACCACGGTGCGGGACCTGCACAAAAGAGGCGTGCGGGTGCTCTTCGCGGATGCGACCAATCAGCAGACGATGGGCCTTGCAAGAGTGGCTGAGGCCAGGGCCATTGCCTTTACTTTTCCAGAACCACAGCTTGCGATCGAGGGAGTGAGAGCGGCACGGAGTTTGAATCCGGGGATTGTCACCTACGCCCGAGCCAAATTTTCCAACGGGGTGGAGCTTTTGAAGAAGGAGGGTGTTCATCACATTTTCCACGATGAAGTCACGAGTGGTCAGGCGATGGTTTCGGCGGTGCTCGGATGCTACGCGGTGGAAGAGTGAGAGGTTCCCGCTTTTCAGATTGGTTTTAGTGGGTTTCACTCTCGCCATGGCAACGATTGGTACTCCCTTTACGGCGACGGCGAAAAAGGTGCTCCTTTGCGGCTCGGGGGAGCTGGGCAAGGAGGTCGTCATTGAGCTGCAGCGCTATGGCGTGGAGGTGATCGCGTGTGATGCCTACGAAAACGCGCCCGCGATGCAGGTGGCGGATCGGGCTCACGTCTTTTCGATGCTTGATGGGGCAGCTTTGCGCCGCGTCATTGAAGTGGAGAGGCCGGACTTTGTGGTGCCGGAAGTTGAAGCGATTGCGACGGATACGCTGGCTGAGATTGAGGCAGAGGGACTGGTGACGATCATTCCGACCGCCCGGGCAACCCGGTTAACGATGAACCGTGAGGGGATTCGGAGAATGGCTGCGGAGGAATTGGGCTGCCTGACTTCGCCGTATCGTTTCGCGGGGACGCTGGAAGATTATCAGGAGGCGATTGCCGGGATCGGTTTGCCCTGTGTGGTAAAACCCGTCATGTCTTCTTCCGGAAAGGGACAATCGACTCTCAAAACCGAGGATGACATTTTGCCAGCCTGGGAGTATGCGCAGGAAGGGGGACGGGCGGGAGCAGGCAAGGTCATCGTGGAAGGTTTTGTGGAGTTTGATTATGAAATCACCTTGCTCACGGTTCGGCACATTGGCGGAACGTCGTTTTGTGATCCAATCGGCCATATCCAGGTGGATGGGGACTATCGTGAATCCTGGCAACCGCAGCCGATGAGCGAAGCGGCCCTCCAAAGTGCCCGTAAGATGGCGGCGGAAGTGACGGAGAATCTGGGTGGTCGCGGCGTGTTTGGCGTGGAGCTTTTTGTGAAGGGAGACGAGGTCATTTTTTCCGAGGTGTCGCCACGTCCCCATGATACCGGGATGGTGACGATGATTTCGCAGGACCTCAGTCAATTTTCCCTCCATGCGCGGGCGATTCTGGGATTGCCGATTCCGAATATACATAATCACGGGCCATCGGCATCCTGTGCGCATGTTGTTGAAGGGCATTCGGAGCAGGTGAGTTTTAGCCAGCTTGAGCGGGCGTTGGCGGAGCCGGATACCCAGCTTCGTTTGTTCGGAAAGCCGGCGGTGGCCGGGAAGCGTCGAATGGCGGTGGGGCTGGGTCGGGCGGCTGATGTGGAACAAGCGCGGGCGAAGGCTCGTGGTGTGATTGCGGGACTGGAGACTCATCTTTAAGGCGATGGTGGAAGTCATCGGCTTCGGGCTCGCGGGCGCGTGTGTGGCTTTGCAGCTTCAGCGTGCGGGGCATCGGGTCCGGGTGGTGGATGATGGAGGTGAGGGGAGTTCACGCGTCGCGGCGGGGCTGGTGAATCCGGTGGCCGGTAAGAATTTTGAACCCAGTTGGGAGGTAAAGGAGGCCTGGGAAATTGCCTTGCCGTTCTACGAAGGGCTGGGTTCCGGTTTGTTTCACGCTTTGCCGGTCCTGCGATTGTGGAGGGATGAAAAAGACCGGGAGAAGTTTGAACGGAAGTGGGAGCAGCTCACGCCCTGGATCCAAAAAGTCGACGAGGAAGGTGTGACCTGGAAGGGAGGCGGTTGGCTGGATTGTCCGGGGTTTTTGGATGTTGCCCGCGAGGAGTTTTTGAGTTCGGGAGGGGAGTGGGAAACGATGCCGCAAGGCGGTCGGCAGATTTGGTGTGCCGGGGCATCGGGTTTGATTCGAGGAGACTTCAACAACGTCGTTCACCGGAGTGCCAAGGGTGAAATTTTAACGGTCAGAATTCCCGGATGGGGAGAGAAACAAATCTTGAACCGGAATGGCTGGGTCATCCCGATTGGAAATGACCTTTATCGAGTGGGGGCGACCTACGAATGGGATCGTCTTGCTTCCGGTCCGACAGAAGAAGGGCGGGCCAAGGTTGAAGCATTGTTGAGATCATTTACCGATCGGGCCTACGAAGTTGTCGATCATGTCGCCGGAATTCGCCCTATTATTGAGCGGAGTAAGCCGGTGGTGCGATTTCAGGAAGGGAAGGGCTGGATGGTCAACGGACTGGGGTCGAAAGGGGTCATCTACGCGCCGAGGGTTGGGTTGGAGATGGTGGCCCGGCTGGAATCGGAAGTTTGATGGAAATGTCCACGTTCCCAAGGATCGGATTGACCAATCAAAAAACGCCGTCCCTTTCGGAGCGGCGTTTTGGGAAATAGGAAGAGAGATTGGCCTACTTGCTGGTGGCCTTCATGCGGAGCGCTCCGAGGACGCTGAGTCCGCCAATGACGAGGAAAATGAGGATGCCCGTGGCGGATGCGCCGAGGCCGGCGGAAGGGACTTCGGCAAGGGTGGGTGCCGGGGCGTCGGCTCCAGTGGCGGCGAGGGGATTAATCAGTTCGGACACCTTGAGTGCCGGGGCGGGGACCTGGCTCAGGATTTCCTGATTGTCCTCGCGATATTTGGCAACCATTTCGGGAGTGACAGCGGGGGCGCTGTTGCCGAAGGAATTGCGGACATAGGTTAGGACCGCTGCAATGTTGCCGTCCGGTTGGCCTGTTCCCATGGCGGCCATGGGGGCGGGGAAGCTGTAGTCTTTTCCGGCCACCGTGATCGGGCCTTCGAGGCCGCGAAGCTGGATTCCGATGAGGTTTTCCACGGGGCCGGCCACCCACTCGGAGTTGGCGAGGGGAGGTCCGATGTTGGGAGCTCCTTCTCCGTTTTGGCCGTGGCAGGCTGCGCACAAGATATATTGGGTGCTGCCGAGTTCCATGACGGCAGGGTCGATTTTTGATTCTTCGCTCACGGTGTTTTCAGGGTCTTTTGGTTGAGGCGCGGGAGTCTCAGTCTTTTTTGCGCTTTCGTCCATCTTTTTGGGATCAGGATTTGGAGCGGCGAGAGAGAGTTCCTTGACCTGATAGACGGGAGGGCTTTCACCGTTTTCTTTGGTGAGAGTCAAGAGCCACGCAATGATATCGCGGGTTTCGTAGGGGGTGAGGATTGCGCCCATGGGGGGCATTGACGAAACGGGCTTGGGATCTGCGGCCAGATCGCTTGTTTGAATTCGCCAGACGGCATCCTCGCTTTCCTTGAGGTCGAGGTGTTCCTCGGTGCGAGCGACAATGGTGCCCCCTTTGGTGGAACCATCCCTGAGAGTGAGGGTGGCGACACCAAAGCCATCAGCGATTTGCGCATGGGGGAGGATGAGCGATTCGAGGAGGCCCTTGGCATCCTGGCGGAGGGCGACGCCGATGAGGCTCGGACCTGCGTTTCCGGCTTCGGAGTGGCCGGGTTCGTGACGGTGGCAGCGCAGGCATTGTGCGGAGCCGTGGGATTTAAAGAGGGCCAATCCGCGTTCGGCATTTCCCCCGGCGAGGGTGACCTGCCATTTCGCCAGTGGATCGTTGGCGTCGAGGGAGTTTTGGTAGTCGGCGAGGGCCGATTTGATGGCGGGTTCCTGACGTTTTTCGGCGGCCAGAATGAGGTCGAGATTCGTGGCGCGATCTCCTTTGCCCTCGATGAGAGTGGCGAGTCCGTTGCGGAGGAGCGGAATCGCGTGTTCGGCCGGGAGATCGGCGACGATATTCCATGCGGTTTGACGGCGTTCGATGCTTTTGGATTCCAAAGCTCCCTTTAGGGCGGCGACCGTCGAGGCCGGGTCTCGTTCGGATGCGAGCTTGAGCGCCTTGTTGGCAAGGGGGTGATTGTCCGAACGAGCGGCTTCGGCAAGAACCTCGTTGGCATTTTCGGGATTGCCTTTGAGGAAGAGATCAAGGGCGCTGGCCCGGGTTTCGCCGTCGGTTTTTTGATCGCGAATGATGCGGGTGAGGCTGCCCGAATCGAGGGATTCAGTGGTGATGCCGTTCTTCATGGCAAGCTTCATGGTGCTGGCGAAGACATCGGGCCCTGCCCCAAGAAGTAGGCCGATGTTTTTGGTGAGAACGTTCTTTAGAATCAGTGGATTCCGCGGCGGGATGGGCGAGTGGAGGCCGAGTGATTGGTCGACGACGTGGGGATTCTCCCACATGGCGAGGAGGCGCATGGCTTCCTGACGTTCTTCTTTGGGAAACTTTGGGTTGGCGGCGGCCTTGATGAGGCGGGTGAGGTTTTGTTCGTTCGGAATGCGGAAGGCGCTGTGAATGAGGCGCCGCAGGATCATGCGGGTGACGGGGCGCTGGGGGGTGCCGAGCCATTCATCGTCGAGGAGGGCGGAGATGACCGGGCGGGCTTCCTCGATTTGGGTGTCGTGGATGGCGCGAATGGCGTCGTCGGCAATCTTAAGGTTGGTGTCGCCGAGAAATCCCACGACCTTTTGACTGCCCATGCGGCGGAGGGCGATGACGGCGGCGTGGCGAATGGCATCCGATTCGTTGCGAACGAGGCTGGAGAGGTATTGATCGTTCGAGGTGCCGAGAAGAGCCATGACGCCGGCGTGGCGAAGGACGGGGTCCTCGTTTCCGTTCATTTTGATCATTTCAAGGACGGCGGAGAGAGCATTGGTGTCCCCGATGCGCCCCACTGAGATGGCGGCGAGAGCCCGGACACGGGGGGAACCATCGGAAAGGAGCGGGACGAGGAGATCTGCTTTTTTGAGGGTGGATTCTCCAAGAGCCCTGGCCACCTCGGCACGGACGCGAGGATCGTCGTTTTGCAGGTGTTGTGAGAGGAAAAGGGTGGCTCCCTGGTTTTGGTGTTTGCGGGCCATCATGCCGAGTCCCCAGATGCCATGGAGGCGTTCTACGTGATTAATCTGTTGATTGGCGGAGGCGGTGAAGTAGGGGAGGGCCTCGGGGCGGTCGGCCAGGTGGATTTGTGCCCGGAGGCGAACCCGTTGGTCGGGGTGGGAGAGGAGACCTGCGAGGTCATTGATGGGGGCCTCTTTGAAGTTGGTGGAGGTAAGAATTTCAGCGACTCCTTTGCCGGGTTTTTTCTCGGCCAGGGTGTAGATGCGTCCGGCATCATGGGACTGCCAACCGGTGACGAAGTCCGAGACGTAGAGTTTGCCATCGTATCCCCATTCAATGTCTGTTGCCGCGACGCCCCAATTGAACTTTCGGGATTGATCGACGGCAAATCCGGCGCCGTCTTCCTTGATGCTGAAGTTCCAGATTCCGGAAGCGGCTGCTCCGCCACGGTAGTCGCAGATCAGGAATTGATTTTCGATTCCGCCGAGCTTGTATCCGGTCCCCGGATAGTAGGCGAGACCGGAGGGACCGGAGGTGAGATTGAGCATGGGGGGAACGATGTGGCCGGGTTGGGCATCGTTCACGGGTGCCCACATTTTTTCCTGCATCCACTGATTAATGGGGCGGTCGGGAATGCCGGCAGTTTTGTGGAAGGAGTGGAGGACCTGGTGTCCCATACGCCAACCCGAGTCGGCTCCTTCAAGCAAGAAGACGACGCGGGCGCGGTCGCCTTGGTCGGAGTTGTTGTCGACCGTGATGCCGGTGCCGAATTGATCGAAGGCGATCTCCTTTGGGTTGCGGAGGCCGGTGTGGACGACTTCCATGTTTGAGCCATCAGGCTCGAAACGGAGGATGGCGCCCTGATTGGGGAATTGATATTCACGGCCTTCGCGGGTGGTGAAGCTGAAGCCCCGGTCGCCGATGGTGGTGTAAAGGCGGCCATCGGGCCCGAGGGCAAAGCCATTGAGATCGTGTCCGGAGAAGGAGACCCGGACTCCGAAGCCATCCTGGATGACGCGGTGTTCGTCGGCTTTAAGGTCACCATCGTCATCGCTCAACATCCAGATTTTCGGAATGCAGGCGAAGTAGATCTTCCCTTCGAAAGCCATGATGCCGGCGGCGGTGCCATCGAGGAGATCGTTGAATTTTTCGGAAAAGATTTCGTGTTTGTCGGCGACGCCATCGCCATCGGTGTCGATGAGGACGCGGATCTTTTCAGATTTTTGGGTGAGTTTTTCGAGAGGGAGTTTTTCCTGCCATTTCTCGTGCATGGCGACGCGGTCGGCGGTGGTCCGGGCCGACATGTCATCCATCAACCAGTAGAGGTGGTTGCGGTTGTCCTCGATGCCAAAGCGGAAGCGGTGGGTTTCGGCGACGTAAACGTGGCCTTTTTCATCGATGGTGAGAGCGGTGGGGGAGTAGACCCCGAGGGTTTTGTTTTCGGCGAAAAGGGTGACTTCCGAACCAGCGGGGACGGTCATGCCCGGAATGACGTCTGTCGATACAAGTTCACCTTCTTTGGCGGGGACTTCCTTCATTTCTCCTTTGGGGAAAAAGGGTTTTGGTTGATCTGAAAAGACGAAGTGGTCGGCATTGATGATGCCCCACCCGCCGGTTTCGGAATCGAGGACGCGCAGTTGGGCCTTTTTGCCGAGGTGATCTTTGAGAGACCAAACGACCTCTTCCATCACGAGAGTGTTTTTGCCGTTGGCTTCAAGGGCGACTTTCCCGTCGATGAGGAGTTGGACGGCGGTTTTGCCCTTGTGGTTTCCTCCGCAGATTTTGAAGCCAAGATAGGGGAGTTTGATCTCAAACTCCGGGGAGGTGAGGGAGCCGGTGGGATTGTCGCCCCCATGAGCGGAGCTGACGAAGTAGGCATTTGAGTAGCCGGTGATCCTGCCGTTGACGCCGATCGGAGTGGTGGCGGTGGGGGATTTACCAAAAGCCTTGCCGTCGACGGTCCATTCGCCGAAGCCATCGGATTCGAAGGGGTCAAAGACGAGATCGGTGGCGGCAAGAGGAAGAGCGAGGGAGAGGAAAAGAGAAGTGAAACGCATGGCAGGCGAATGTGGTTGACGTGGGAAGGATGGTGTCGAGGCGAGAATACGCAAGAAATCCGGAAGAGGTTTCTCCTGAGAGGGAATGCCCCATTATTCTGAATTTGTCTCTCCTTTTGTCAGGGGGAGAGGGACGGGGGCTGTGATGGGAGCGCTTATTCCATTTCCAAAAGCTCGAAGCCTCCGAAGGTGGCCTTTTTTTTGTCGTTGGCGGTTTGGAGAACGCCAATGATCGCGCCGGTGCGGGGGAGGTATACGGGTGACCCACTCATGCCGCCGGCAGGGAAGGGGGCGTCGGTTTTGTAGGTGTAGCGAAAGTTTTCGCCTTTTGGCTCGGCGACGACGGTGGCGGCGAGCTTTTGACCTTTATTGAGGAGGTAAATGCGATCGCCGATTTCTACCGTGGGGTCGGGCTGATAAGTGAGGGCGTGGTCGGCTGACAGAGTGTCTTCGTCGTAGGTCCAGACATGGAGATCCTTTTGTTGGTGGACGCGTTTTCCGATGACAACGGGGTCATCATGTCCATTGCGGAAGATTTTCACACCGGGGGCGGTGCCTCCCTGGTGAATGGAGCAGGCGAGGAAGTAGGCGCCATCGTATTCAAACTGAAAAAGGGCCCCCTTAAATTCAGGCCGATGAAGGGTATCGTATTCGGGAGGGGCTGCGTAGGTCGCCTTCTTCTCCTCGGAGCAGGAAGAGAGGAAGGCCAGAATAGGGATGAAAAAACGTAAATTCATGAATACCGGAAAGAATTCATCACCTCTATGATCTGCCAAGTCTGATGATGGAAGGCGGGAGACGAGGAATAGATCGGATCGGGGAAGGATATTCGGAAATTGTTTGAATGAAATTTGACGTTTTTTTGAAGGCCTTGGACAGCGCTCTTAATAGAGTCAATCATGAAGGCTCTCCGGAATCTTCTTCGCGATTGGGCGGTTTACCAAGTGAGCCTCCCCAATCTGCAAGTTGGGGGCTTTTCAGAAGGGTGGCACCTGCGCGAAGAGCCTTCCCGATCATCTCATCAAATTCCTCCCGCGAATCGACGTTCCGGGCGAGGGTAATCGGCAGCTGGTTTCATTCCGGTGATGCGACCTGAAGTTTGTCCGGGCCGGCTTCGAAGTTATGGACGACTTCCTCCCGGGAAAGCGCGTAGTCGTAGAATCGAAGTTCGTCATAGCTGCCCGCGAAGGCCCCGGGTATCGACTATCCGGTTACCGTCGATGTCTTTCTCCGTGCACGCCCGGGAGGGGCTGCGAGGAATTATCTTTTTGGGTGGATCGCCCAAGGACTCCGTTGAGAGGACTGGAGATGGGAGATGGAAGTTCTCATGGCATCACGATGATGCCATGTTGGACACCCTCGAAACATCAACCGAAGCAGTCAGGCGAGCTCAATCCCTAACGGGCTCGCCCGCCTGCTTCGGACGGTGAATAAGTGGTGCCAGGGGTGTTGGTAGTTTGCGATTCAGCAAGCTCTCTCCTTCCAGGGTCTTCAGGAGAGGTTTTGCATGCTTTTAGTGACGAGACCAGCCCCTCATTCAAATCGGTCGAGGACGTTCTTGGCAGCAACGGTTCAGGAACTTTCAAGCGGTTCCTCCTCGGATTAAAAATAATATCAGGCCAACAATTCCTGTAGCGGTCCTTTAAGATCGAGATCTTTGAGAGCGGGGTCAATTTGCCCAAAGTGTTCACCGTTTTCCACTCCGCCGGCAGCGAGGAGGCTGAGATAGAGATTCCCGAGCGTCTTGTGCCCGGCTTGCTTGTAACTCGGATACTGCAGATACTGCCCCATCTTAAGCTTGTCTCCGCAGCCGCCCAGCAGCACGGCAGGCCAATCGGTATTGCCGCCGTGGTGCTTCCCACCAGCGCAGCTGAGGTAAACGATCAGTGTGTTGTCGAGCATCGTGCCGTTACCTTCCGGAATGCGTTCAAAAGTTTGCGCCATCTTCGCGACCAGGCCCATGTGATAGGCGTCAACTTTCTTGCGCATTTGATAGGAATTCAATCCGCTCGGCAATTCGGCACCATGACCAATGGCGTGCAGACCAAGTGTCTGGAAACCGAGATCCTGGTAGAGCGTGCCGAGCGTGTCGGGACGCAGGGTAACGACGTTCGTCAGGCCAGCCACAAGAGTTGCCCCGCCGAGCTCAAACTGCGCTTCCATCCGATCCATGTGTTGCATGGAGGTATATTTGTTGACGACATACTCGGGCGAATTCCTCTCGATGCGCTCCTGTAGGGCCGTCTTGCGTTCGTCTCGGACTCGCAAGGAATCAAAGGTGTCGACGTATCTGTCAAAGCGCTCGCGATCCTCCGCCGTGAGACGGGCGCCAATGCGCTTGGCGTCATCCTTAAGAAAATCCATGAGTCTGCGGTTCAAGGTAAGCTCTTTCTTCAACGTTTCCGGAGCCATCACGGCTGAACCAAAAAGCTCGTTGAAGGCTTTGGTGGGACTTGCCTGGAAGGCAACTCCCTGCCCTGCCTTGAGGGCGGAGAGATTTGGAAAGACATAGGCGTCGTCCGGCACAGAAGCCTGGCCCCGCAGCGACCCGTTGGTCGCCATCCCGAACATGGGATACGGGCCGGTCGAATGCTTAAGACCAAGTAGGGCGTCGACAGTGGGCGCGATCGGCGTGAGCTCGGAATTGTGACACGAGAGTGCGCCGTAACCCGCGGTATGGTTACCCTTGAAGTTGTTCCCGGACAATCCTTGCACGATGGTCAGTTTGTCTTTGAAAGCTTCCAGCGGTTTGAAAATTTCTGGCAGGCTATGATCCGACCAGGCCGCCTGCACCAACTTGTCGCGACCCGAAGCGTGACTGATTTTGGCAGCCTCCGACGGTTTCGCGCTGACCGGTTGATTGGGAAGCCCACCGGGGACGAGGTTATAGGGATCCATCCCGCTCGCCTTCACGATAAATACGAAACGTTTTGGAAAGGCAGCCTCTGCTCCCGCTGCGTGCATTTCGAGGCCCTTGAGAAAAGGAGCGAAGAGCATCGCACCACCGCCAACAGAGCTGGATTTCAGAAAATGTCGTCGAGTATTCATGATGTTATTTTCGGTAAAGGAACGAATCAGAACTGAGGAGCGAAATCACCACCGCTTTGAAACTGCCCCCGCTATCGAGATAGGCGCGATCGGCTTCGATCAGCGTCTTCGAGTCACTCAGCATTTCGTTGCGTCCCATAAAATAGCGGAACAGGTGTCGAATGATGGACTGTCGTGTCCGATCTGTTTTGGCAATCTGATGGATCATCTCGATGGCATTGTCGAATTCGCCCTCGAGTTCGGGAATTCCCAAGGTGTCGAAGGAACCACTACCGTTGACAGGACGAGCTGTCCACTTTCCAGCCTCGACCATTTCATCCCGCTCAAACGATTGCTGCACTTCCTTGTCTTCCCCGTTCTTCACGGTGACGCTGGCACGCGTTTCGATCATGCCTTCCTCGTTAAAGAAGTGCTGGGTACGATAGCGGCCGAAATCGTCGAAGATCTCGAAAGCCTCACCGATCGGGTTGATCTTCTGGTGACAAGCCCAGCAGCGCTTGGCACGCACTACGTCGAGTCGCTTGCGCAAGGTCTTGTGGTGATCCTTGGGGACTTGCGCATCGACGTCAGGTGGCACGTCCGCAATCACGCCCGCGAGGAGTTTTTCGTAGACCCAAATCCCGCGATGGATCGGATCGGTCTCATCATTCAACGAATGCGCTGCGAGCCAGGCGGGATGGCTCATGATTCCGGCTCGCTGCTCGGCGGGAAGCTGGAACGGTTGCTGTTTCGGCCACTTCCACTTGCGGAAATTGATGTTGTAAGCGCGCGTGTAGATTAAGTCGCGGCCCTTCACCGAACCGAGGACCGGACCGGATTCCAGCAAGCGCTCGAGTTCCTTTTGTTTCTCGACGAGCAAGTTCTTACCCAATTGCTCGATGCGCGCGTGCGCTGGCCCCACTAGCTTCGGGTTGTTCTGATACTTCGGTTTCTTGAGGATGCCGGCCTTACGGCGTTCGATATCTTTGGACACGCGCTCCTCGTCCCAAGTCCTGAGGTCGACGATTTGGCGATCGTAGGCGTCGACGATGGCCTGGTTATCGCCGCTGTGGAAGACCAGCGCCTCGTTGGTGGTGAGGAGTCGCTCGAAGACCTCCTTGTCTTCCCGGAGGATGACTTTGATCAGGTTATCGGCATCCTTCACCAACCTCCCGGGATCGTGCCAGAGTCCATGCTCACGCACTCGCTGGTTGTCTTTAAAAACTTCGGTTGCCTCACCATAGCCAAAGAACTCGCGAAAGAAGCGCATCAGGCGCGGTGCCGTATCCTTGGCCTGTCCGCCGATCGGCTTGTAACTTTCACCCTGAAGAATTTCCTGCAGCACTACCTGGACGTCTTCCTTGGTGCGCAACTTACCAGCCTGCTCCGCCTTCCCGATCAGGCCCGCGCCGGACCGGCCTCCGCCGTGGGGAGCCTCGTCGAACAGGGCATAGCCCAGCGCGTAAGCCAGCTCCCGCGATCCCAACATGCGGCGGCCGTGCTCGTCCTCGGACCCGAGCCCCCACTCCATCCGGTAGATTGTTTCCGGGCTCATGGAGATCGCCTTCAATGTGGTCCTTAAGCTCCCTTCCGGATCTCCGGTCTCCGCGATGTTGCCTTTAAGGAAGCCTATATATTTTTCTAACTCAGCCTCGCTCGGATCGCGTGCGACGAAACGCTGGAAGACACTGCGAATCGGCACCTCGAACTGCTCGGGCGTGATCTCCTTTGCCTCCATCAAGAACGGAACAAAGGGAACGATGCTGCGATGAACTTCATTGCCCTTTTTCTTTGCGGCTTCAATCGCACTTCGAGCGTTCGCAAACTGCCATTCAAGTTCGGCGTTGGCATTGAGGAGAAGAGTCTCGACCGTGCTGGCCCCCACCTCACTGGTGTAGGCAAAGTCGCGCACTCCGTGTTTTGAGGTGGAATATGAATAAGGATTCTGCACGCTCCTGACTGATTTGCTGACCCGACGTTGCGCAGCGAAAATATACGGGCTCTTGCGCCAGATCCGTGAGGGGGAGAACGGTGGCGTCACATTCTCGCCACTGAACAACTTCTCGTGATCAAGGTAGTTGCCATACTGCGGAAGAAGCAGCTTGGCCCGGTAGGGGCCACCGTGGGGCGAGGCGAGCAGCTTGCCTTGAATCCAATCGATGACGGCCCGTCGTTCGTCGCGAGTGGGTTGATCTTTGTCGACTGGAGGCATCACCCCGGCCTGCACTTGCTCCAGCATCTGCTGCCAGTGGAAAGCGCTGTCAGCATCCGCCATACTGGAAGGGAGTGCGGTGAGATCAATGTCACCCTTCGGTTTGGCATCGTCATGGCAATCGGCGCAGTAGTTCGCAATGAAAGGCTCGACCGTCCGCTCAAAGATCCCGCCCCCGGGCTTTGCGATCAGGGATCCCACAGCAGCGACAAGAATCGTGATCGCCAAATTTGGAGAGTTTAATTTCATGATGTAGGATTTACCGGTCACTTGGTCAGGGTGGAACATTGGAAGCGAAGACCTACAGATATAAAGAGCGCTAGCTCCTCAAACCTCAACATTAACTGGTTCCGCATATCCGCCAACTTATAGCGTATTTTCGATTCAATGTTGTAGTGTAGCGACTCGCTCTTTGCGGTAGCGCTCCGGAGTTTGGCCCTGGGAGCGCTTAAAAATTTCGCAAAATCGTCGACTATTCGCGAACCCGCAGGCTTCAGCCACCTGCTTGATTAGCATCTCTGTCTCCACCAGAAAACGCTTCCCGCGCTCCATTCGAAAACGCGTGATCTCTGCGCTAATCGTCGACTGCCGACAATCTTGGAATTTTCGCTCAAGCGAGCGCCAGGAGATGGGCACATGATCAACCACGTTCCGGACCTTGATTGGGCGGTGACTCTCATCCGCGATGAATTTTAAAGCGAGCGCGACATGCTCGTCATCGACTTGGAACGCGTCTGTCGACATGCGCGGAATGAGTCTCGCGGAAGGTGGAAAAATAGGCTCCGTTGGCGGTTTTCGCTCTTCCATCATTTCATCTAACAGCTCCCCCGCCTGCGCTCCGACCGTCCGCCATCCCAGATCAATACTGGAGATCGGAGGAGTCGGTTGAAGGCAGACCAGCTCTTCGTTCTCCATGCCCACCGCGGCGAATTCTTCTGGAACGGCTAGCTCCAATTCCATGGCTGCATTGATCACATAACGTGCGACCTTGTCATTGATTGCGACCACTCCGATCGGGCGCTGCAGGGACGCCACCCACTTGCGCATCCTCTCTTGGAAGATTTCCTATGACCGGATGCTGTCACTGAATGCGGGCAAGACAAGTAGGCTCGCCAGTTTGATTCCGTGCTTCGGCCCAACCTCCCGCAGTCCACTCTGAAGCCAGCGGGAACGGTGGAGGACACTCTGCCATCC
>CALFSW010000234.1 GCA_937916505.1 uncultured Verrucomicrobiales bacterium
ACGCCGGAGTGCGCCTCTTTCCCACCACCGACCTTCAAGACCGCGACGTTCAATTCCGTATCCCTGTTACGTGCAAAAACAAGTGAACCCTCGATATGAAGCAGCGGGATCAGATTGGAAGATTTGACATCATAGACGACGGCATGACCGGAGCGGATCTGTATCTTGTCACCTGCCTTGGGCTGGCGCTCGGGCTGCCAGGTTGCCGCGTCCGACCACGCGCCGTCGCCCTTGGACTCAAGCGTGAACAATTCAGCGGACAAAGCGCCGGATGGAAACAACACGAAGGCGGTGAGGATCAGGCGCAACATAGTCATAATGGGAGTCTAGCTCCCTGGAGAGCCTCAACACAATCGCCATCTCCAGGCGTTTGAAGGTCTGGACATGATCCGGCCTCTTCCGAAACCAATCTCAAGCGATGGGCGAAGACCGGATTCGCGGCCCGATAAATTCGGTCCGCGTCCTTCACACAAAAAACGATATCCGGAATCACCCGAAATATCCTCCCATCCCCGCAGCCACTTTCTCCGCCAGCGTAAAGTGTTGCGCCATCTCCGGCGTGATCCGCTTGATCCCCGCCATCGTCATGGCCTTGTGAAGCATCTTCCTCTGCACCAGGTGATCTTTATCCCCGGCCCGGTAGACTGCACTTCAGAAAAACTCTCAAGACCCCCGGTCGCCATCTTCCGCCTGAAAAAGAATGCCGCCCTCATTGCCAAGGGACTTCCGGACTACTATGAACCATCCCATGATTTCCCGCCTCATTTGTTTTTGCGGCATGATTGCCTTCGCCGGTTGTGGTCAGGAGGAAAAGGAAGTTGAGACAGACCCGTCCGGCAATCCTTTCTTTGCAGACCTTCCTCCCGTCAGCTCACAAGCACTGGTTCCTCCGTCAGCCGCCCCGGAGGGCGCTCCCCTTTTCGAAAAACTCGTCGCCTCTGAAATCGGAATCGACTTCGCACATCTTTGGAAACCCCGAAACCAGTTCGACGAACTCATGCAAAAGACCGGGTTCACCGGTGGCGGCACCGCTCTCGGTGACTACGATGGCGACGGAAACTGTGATCTCCTTTTCACCCGCCCCCACGGAGGTGCCCGGCTCTACCGGAACCTTGGCGGATTTAGATTTGAGGACGCCACCACCTCCGCCGGGATCGACACCGGTCACTCCTGGACCACCGGTGCATCCTTCAACGACATCAACAACGACGGACACCTTGACCTCTTCATTTGCGCCTACGATTCAGACAACCACCTTTTCCTGAATCGCGGGGATGGCACCTTCGAAAACGTCACCGAAAGTGCCGGGCTCAAATTCAACGGAGCAAACGTCAAGATGGCTTTCGCCGACATCGACAATGACGGCGATCTCGATGGCTACCTGGTCACCAATCGACTCGAACCCATCGGCAATCCCAAAATCGACTACCTTGGAAGCAAGGGAAACTACACCGTCGCCGAACATCACCGCGAACTGGCCAGCGTCATCAATCTGCCCAACGGAGAACAAAAATTCACCAAAGCCGGACAATACGATCATCTCTTTCGCAACGAATTGAACGAAACCGGAGAACTCCGCTTCACCGACATCAGCAAGGAGTCCGGCATCGACGGCCCTGACCACGGACTCGACGCCACCTGGTGGGACTACGACAACGATGGCGACCCCGACCTTTACGTCTCGAACGACTTCACCGACCCCGACAAATTCTACCGCAACAAGGGCGATGGAACCTTCGAAAACATCGTGGGAGAAGCCCTGCCGCACACCCCCTGGTTCACGATGGGATCCGCCGCCGGGGACCTGAACAACGACGGCCTTCTCGACCTCGTCGCGGCCGATATGTCGGCCACGACTCACTACCGCGAAAAGGTCTCGATGGGCGCGATGGACGCCGTGGCCTGGTTTCTCGACACCGCCGAACCGCGCCAATACATGCGCAACGCCGTCTACCTCAACACCGGCACCGATCGCTTCATGGAGATCGCCCACCTCACCGGACTCGCCAGCTCCAACTGGACGTGGTCGATCAAGATCAATGATCTCGATGGCGACGGCCGCCAGGACGTCTTCGCCACCAACGGCTTTCCCTTCGACTACTTGAACAGCGACTTTGCGAACGAACTCGCCAAGTCAGGCAACGCCACCAATCCCGCCGCCTGGCGCGATGCCCCCAAACTTGCAGAGGGCAATCTCGCCTTCCAAAACTCCGGCGACTATCGCTTTAAAAAAACGGGCAGCCGTTGGGGGCTCGAAGAGGTCGCGATCAGCTTCGGAGCCAGCATTGGTGACCTTGACGGCGACGGAGACCCCGACCTCGTCGTCAATAACTTCGACTCGCCCCCCTCCATCTTTCGCAATCGCTCGGGCGAGGAAACAAAGTGGGTAAAGATCCGATTGCGGGGGCGAGAGAGCAATTCGCACGGCCTCGGTGCCCGGATCGTCGCTCGAACTTCTGAAGGTTCCCAGGTCCGATATCTCAACGGAGGGGGAGGATTCATGTCGAGTGATGAGCCGGGGCTCTGCCGCTTTGGCATGCGTAACCTCGACAAAATCGACTATCTCGAGGTGATGTGGCCAAGTGGCGCTTTGCAGAGCTTCCATGATCTCGAGACTGGAAAGAGCTACACCATCGCCGAGCCCTCCGAAAATTCACCCTCTCCCGGAAACAAAGAACCGGGCCCCATGTTCGTTGCCTCGGATCGCTTCGAAAATGCCCGGCATCAGGAGCGCCCCTTCAATGACTTTGACCGTGAACCTCTCCTCCCCAACAAGCTCTCCCGGCTCGGTCCCGCCCTGGCATCGACCAAAGACCTCGTCTTTCTCGGCGGAGCGGCCGGACAAGCCGGTCAGCTTTTTAAGATCGACGGAACGAAGCTCGTGGAATTTCCCAACGAAGCCGAAAGCGAAGACATCGACGCCGCCTTTTTCGATGCCGACGGCGATGGTGATGAGGATTTGATCATCACCAGCGGCGGCAATGAAGCCGATCCCGGCGATCCCACCTACGCCGACCGCCTTTACCTGAAAAACGGCAACACCTACACCCTCGCCAAAGATGCCCTGCCCAATTTCAAAGAGAGCTCGGGCCCCGTTGCCGCCGCCGACTTTGATCAGGACGGCGACTTCGACCTCTTCATTGGAGGAAGACTTATTCCCGGAGCCTACCCAACCGCGCCCGTCAGCCGCCTGCTCAAAAATGAGGGCGGAAAATTCACTCTTCTCGCCGAATTCGAACTCGGCATGGCCACCGATGCCCTTTTTGCCGATATCGACGGGGACAATGATCCCGACCTCCTCGTGACCACCGAGTATGGACCGGTTCATTGTCTCACCAATACTGAAGGGAATTTCACCCCATCGACCCAGACCGCGGGCCTCCTCGAGCGAACCGGATGGTGGAACGGCCTCGCGGCAGCTGACGTCGACGGTGATGGCGACCTCGACTTC
This sequence comes from uncultured Verrucomicrobiales bacterium, assembly GCA_937916505.1. Classification (GTDB taxonomy): domain Bacteria; phylum Verrucomicrobiota; class Verrucomicrobiia; order Verrucomicrobiales; family Akkermansiaceae; genus SW10. Next base: position 3,452 of record CALFSW010000234.1, read on the forward strand.
GCCGTGACCAACTTCGGGCTCAACACCAAGTATCACCCTTCTCCCCAGAAGCCCCAGCTCATTTACTACGGTGACTTTGCGGGGGATGGAAATCGCCACATTGTGGAAGCCAAGCTCTCAGGAAAAACCGTCCTGCCAGTCCGCGGCAAAAGTTGCTCCACTAATGCCATGCCTCATCTTGCCAGGAAATTTGGCACCTTCCATCAATTCGCCAATGCCACCCTCGAGGAGATCTATTCCGCGCCTGCCCTTGGCAACGGACTGCGCCTCGAAGCGAATACCCTGGAAAGCGGCCTTCTGATCAACGATGGCAAAGGGCGCTTTACCTTCACCCCCCTCCCCCGCATCGCCCAAGCCTCACCAGCCTTTGGCGGCGCCTTCCTCGATGCCAACGGAGACGACAACCCGGATCTCTTCCTCACGCAGAATTTCTTCAGCCCCCAACGTGAAACCGGACACATGGATGGTGGCCTGGGACAACTGCTCATCGGGAACGGAGACGGAACTTTCACCCCCCTCCCGGCAGTCCTAAGCGGGATTGTCATTCCACACGACATGAATGCTGTTTTCGCCCGGGATCTCAATGGAGACGAAAAGGCCGACCTTGTCATCAGCACCAACAATGGGCCCCTACTCACTTTTCTCCGGAATTAGCGGGCTTTCAACCTGCCACTCGCGATCTCAAATCATGAACTCCACTAAAAAGAGTGATGAATCCAAAATCCCACAATTACGCTTGTCATAGGCATTCCGACTTTTTAAAGTTTCAAATCATGAAGAAAATCTTGCTTCCACTCGCCACCATGGCGGCCGCAACTGATCTCGCTTGTGCGAGCCATATTTTCATCACTCCAGTCAGTGTGAGTGCCAGCACTTCGGGCTCGGATCTCTGGCCCGCTTCCAACCTTATCCAAGGCCCCGGAACCGGTTTTGACGCCGCTGAACCTCACGCTAAAACTTTGGGAGCTTCCGCAGGGAACTGGGTGACTGCTGCTCCAGGTGGCTTTCCCTCTGACTACATTGCCGTCGCAGGTGCTCCTGTTTTAACCTTCGATCTTGGTTCCGATATGAACATCGGCCAAATCCACACTTGGGGCTATGACAATGGTAATACCAATGGCGTGAGTCAATTCAGTCTGCGCTTCGCAACGGACGCGGAAGGAGCCGGTGGTGCCGGGACCTCAATCTCATACAATCCATTATTTTCGATGACCCGGGACGATTCAGTGCTGCAGACTGCTGGCTTCAGTGAAATCGTCAATGCTCGCTTTGTCGAGTTCACCGCTCTCGACAACTTCTTCGTAGATCCTGGCAATGTAGCGCCAGATGCCGGCGGCGACCGCGCCGGTCTCGGCGAGGTCTCCTTCAGCGCAGTTCCAGAGCCCTCAACCGGTCTTCTTGGACTTCTCGGCTTGGGCCTCGCCCTCCGCCGTCGCCGATAGGACCGCTCCTTCAGATTTTCAAAAAGCCTGTCCGGTCGATCCGGACAGGCTTTTTTGTGACCGGATTGGCAGAATTTGACCATTCAAGGCGCTCTGAACAACGAACACGGTCAAGACGGCGGGTCGTTTTCCAGATAGCGTAGAGAGAAATGTCAAAGTCTCCTAACGCCGTCCAGCTCATGACACGCCTTCCCTCCCCCGAACTCATCGATCAGGCTTGCGAACTCGCCGCCGAACTCCTCTCGGCGCAACGCACTCCTGTCGAAGAAAAGGAAGCGACCAAGATGTCCCGCCTCCTCGCCGACCCCGCCGGTAAGGAACTCACCTTCCATCTTGCCGATGAAGTCTTCCGCCCACCCGGTGCCAAGGCCCAGGCTTCAACCTTCCGTCGCCTCGTCAGAACCCATGGCATCCCGAAATACCTCCGCCCCCACGAACGCTTCCTCATGCTTCTCGGCTCCTTCGCCTCCCGTTTCCTTCCCTCTGTGGTGATGCCTGCCGTCACCGCGCAGATCCGCAAGGACAGTCAACGCGTCATCCTGGCCCGTGAAGAGAAACCCCTCAACGAATACTTCGCCAAACGCTCCAAGGTAAATCTCAACCTTCTCGGTGAAGCCATCCTCGGCGAAGAGGAAGCCCGGAACCGCCTCGAGCAAAATCTCGAACTCCTCGCCAAACCCGAGTGCCACTATCTCTCGGTCAAGATCTCCGCGATCTTCTCCCAAATCAATCTCCTCGACCAGGAAGGGACCCTCACCGCCATTCAGGAACGCCTTCGCCGCCTCTACCGAACCGGCAAGTTCATCAACCTCGACATGGAGGAATACCGCGACCTCGACCTCACCTGCGAAGCCTTCAAGCGCACCCTCGACGAACCCGAATTCCAGGATCTGGAAGCCGGGATCGTCCTTCAGGCTTACCTCCCCGACTCTTTCCACGCCCTCCAGGATCTCACCGCCTGGGCCAAGACGCGCAAGGCTCCCATCAAAATCCGCATCGTCAAAGGAGCCAACCTCGCCATGGAGAAAGTGGAAGCCAGCCAGCACCACTGGCCCCAGGCTCCCTATGACGATAAGACCGACGTCGACGCCAATTACAAGCGCCTCCTCCATTTCGCGATGGAGCCCAACAACACCGCCGCCGTCCGCATCGGCGTGGCTTCCCACAACCTCTTCGACATCGCCTACGCCCTCCTTCTTCGCGAACAAAACGGTGTCCAAGACCGCGTCGAACTGGAGATGTTGGAAGGCATGGCCAACGAACATGCCCGCGCCCTCGACGCCAAAGGCTCCCCCGTCCTTTTCTATGCGCCCATCGTAAAGAAAGAAAACTTCCACTCCGCCATCGCCTATCTCGTGCGCCGTCTTGACGAAAACACTTCGCCCGAAAACTTCCTCGCCCACGTCTTTTCCATGAAACCCGGCGACGAAGCCTTCAAGGAACAGGAAGCCCGCTTCCGTGAGTCCTGCGCCCGTATCCCCACCGTCAAGGCCGGCCCAAATCGCACCCAGGATCGTGACCTTCCCACCCCGCCCATGGGAGTGGAATTCCAAAACTCACCCGAAACCGACTGGGTCCTTCCGGCCAACCGTGAGTGGCTCGACAAAGCCATCGTCAGTTATACTCCTGACGCCCCACCCGTTTTGGCCGACCTCGCGGGTGTCAAGGCGGCCCTCGAAACCGCTTCCAACAGCCAATGGAGCGAAACCACCCCACAGGAGCGGGCCAAGCTCCTCCACCGCGCCGCCGGAACCCTCGAAGCCGCCCGCGGCCGCCTGACCGCCTGTATGAGACTCGATGCCGACAAGCGCCCCTTTGAATCCGACGTCGAGATCTCCGAAGCGGTCGATTTCGCAAATTACTACGCTCATCGTACTTTGGACAAATCTTTCCTCGATGGCACCATGCCCACTCCGCTCGGAACCATCGTGGTCACTCCACCCTGGAACTTCCCCTGCGCCATTCCCTGTGGCGGCATCCTTGCCGCCCTTGCCGCCGGCAATGCCGTCATCATCAAGCCTGCGCCCGAAGTCATCCAGACAGCGTGGGAAATGGTCCGCTGCCTCTGGGAGGCCGGCATTCCAAAAGACGCCCTGCAATTCCTCCCCTGCCCCGACAACGAAATCGGCCAGGCCCTCGTCTCGTCCGAAAAAGTCGGGGGCGTCATCCTCACCGGATCCTCCCTCACCGCCGACCTCTTCCAGAGCTGGAATGACGACCTCAAGCTCTTTGCCGAAACCTCCGGCAAGAACGCCCTCATCATCACCGCCGCTTCCGATCCCGACCTCGCCGTCAAGGATCTCGTCAAATCCGCCTTCGGTCACGCCGGGCAAAAGTGCTCCGCCGCTTCCCTCGCTCTCATCGAAGCCGACCTCTACGACAGCCCGGCCTTCATGGCCCAGCTCAAAGACGCCGCCGCTTCCCTCCCTGTCGGCGAAGCCACCGACCCCGCCGCCATCATCACTCCCCTCATTCAAGCGCCCGGCCCCGATCTCCTCCGCGGACTCACCCAACTCGACGAAGGCGAGTCCTGGCTCCTCGAACCCAAGCAACACGGGCCTCGCCTTTGGTCGCCCGGCATCCGCCTTGGCGTCAAAGCCGGATCGTGGATTCACAAAACCGAACTCTTCGGCCCCGTCCTCGCCCTCATCCGCGTGGAGAATCTTGACGAAGCGATCACCATCCAAAACTCCTCCGACTTCGGTCTCACCGGCGGCATTCACTCGCTCGATCCCGAAGAGATCTCCCAGTGGCGGGAGTCCGTTGAAGTCGGTAATGCCTACATCAACCGTCCCATCACCGGAGCCATCGTCCGTCGACAGCCCTTTGGCGGATGGAAGCGTTCTTCCGTAGGCCCCGGGGCCAAAGCCGGCGGTCCGAACTACCTCACCCAGTTCTCATCCTGGGAGGAAACCGGGCTCCCCAAACTCCGGTCGGAGCCGAATGAAGAGGTCAAAAAACTCCTCTCCAAATTTGACAACGACAAGCGCCTCACTGCTGCCGCCATGAGTTATGCCTACTGGTGGGAAAAGGAATTCTCCGTTGCGCATGACCCTTCGCAACTCCTCGGTGAAACCAACCACTTCCGCTACAAAGTCGCGCCCGAAGTCGTCATCGAAAACCCAAGTGAACTCCAGATTCTCGCCGCCGCCACCGTTGGCACCCGGATCGTCAGCGTCTCGCGTCACCCCCTTGCCAGGCCTCTCCCAAAGCAAGCTCTCCTTAATGGTCGCCTCGAACTCCTCCACTATCTCCACGAACAATCCGTCAGCGAAACCACCCATCGCCACGGACGGGTCGAAGCCTGATTACGGCCGGGGTTCCTTCTTCGGAGAAAGCAACAAAGCGAGACCACCCAGAATTGCGAACGGAATCGCCAGCAGGCCGCAGGCCAAACCCGACCACACCGCCAAGCCAAGTCCCGGCAACTTGTCCCGGGTCATCAACGCTCCATTCAAAGTGACAATAACGTTTCCATATTTGGAGAGTCTGGTGTCTCCTATTCGCCATGCCCTTTGATCTACCCATCATGATCATGACCCTCCTGGGAGGGCTTGCCCTGTTTCTCTACGGCATGGAACAGATGTCGCGTGCCCTCAAAGCAATCGCAGGCGAGGGGCTCCGCAGGCTCCTCGCTGGACTCACCAAAAATCGCTTTCTGGGTGTCATCACCGGAGCCTTTGCCACCGCCATTGTGCAATCATCTTCAGTCACCACCGTTCTTGCGGTGGGCTTTATTTCGGCCGGACTCCTCTCTCTCTCCCAATCGGTCGGCATCATCATGGGCGCAAATATTGGCACCACCATCACCGCCCAGATTGTGGCCTTCAAAGTCACCAAGTATGCCCTCGCTCTGGTCGCCGCGGGGTTTGCGATGTTTTTCATCAGCCAAAACGAAAAAATCCGTCAGACCGG
>CALFSW010000235.1 GCA_937916505.1 uncultured Verrucomicrobiales bacterium
GTTTTTATGGTTCTTGGCCAAAGTGCGGCGGTCGCGGCCAGGATCGCTCTTGATGACGGACTCGCGGTGCAGGATGTTCCCTATGAAAAGCTCAGTTCGCGGTTGCTGGAACTAGGTCAGGTTCTCGAATACAAGGGAAAGACCCGGGTTCCACAAACCAGCTTGATTGATCCGAAGTCGCTCAAGGGAATCGTGGTTGATGACGACCAGGCTGAATTGAGAGGGTTCGAAATGACCAGTCAAAGCACCGCTCCCTTTCTTGGGAAAGGGTATCGCCATGATGGAGATGGAGAAGGTGCGATCCAAACGGCACGCTTCATCCCTGACCTCCCGGAAGCGGGAAAGTATGAGATTCGTGTGGCCTATCCAGCCTTCTCAAACCGGGCGAAGAAGGTTCCCGTGATTGTGGAGCAAAACGGGACACGTCAGAAGCCGGTCTTCATCGATCAAACGAAATCCGGCCCCATCGACGATGCCTGGCTTTCATTGGGCGTTTTCGATTTGGATCAAGGTGAAACCAGCGCCGTGGAAATTACCAATGAAGGGGCCGAAGGCTTTGTCGTGATCGATGCGGTGCAGTTTTTGCCAGTCGAATCACCGGAGATCAAAAAAGGTGAGTTCTTTCCGCTTTTCAATGGCAGGGATCTTGGCGGTTGGTGGGGGTGTGGCACGGAGGACCCGGCCAAGTGGATGGCACTCTCAGAGGAGGAGCTGGCAGCGAAAAAGAAAAAGAGCCTCGAGGACATCGCCAGGCACTGGAGGGTGGTTGATGGAGAACTTGTGAACGATGGCGACGGTCTCTACCTCACGACCGAAAAGAACTTCTCCGATTTCGAGCTGCGCCTCGAATTCAAGTATGGGAAGGATGCGGATAGCGGAATCTATCTTCGCGGAATTCCCCAGGTTCAGATTTGGGACCCCAGGCGAAAGCATGCGGATGCACGTCGGGGTTCCGGCGGGCTCTGGAACAACCGAAAGGGGAGTAAAGGTCGGGATCCTCTTATTAAGGCCGACAAGCCTCTGGGCCAGTGGAACAAAATTTTGATTCGCATGATCGGCAAGGAAGTGACTGTGATTCTTAACGATAAGATCGTGGTAAAAGAGGCGCCTTTGCAAAATTACTTCACCAAAGGTGCCCCGCTTCCAGCGTCCGGGCCCATTCAACTGCAAACGCATGGTTCGGAGATCATTTGGAGAAATATCGAGATTAAGGAACTGTAGGTTGCGGCGGTCCGACTTCATGCCTTAAGTTGAGCCTGATGATTGAAAGGTTCCTGATCTCTTTTTTTGCGGCTACGGCAGTGGTTTCCGCGGCTCCGGTGATCTCGGAGTTCATGGCGTCAAATGAAACGACGTTGGCTGACGAGGACGGAGATTTTCCCGATTGGATAGAGATTTTTAATCCCGACGATGAGCCTGTTGAGTTGGGTGGGTATTTTTTAAGCGATGATGCGCTCACCCTGAATCGTTGGATATTTCCTGCGACAACGCTTGGGGCGGGGGAATGGCTTGTTGTCTTTGCGTCCGGAAAAGATCGGGATGTCGGTGAATTGCACACGGATTTCAAGCTCGCGGCGGGCGGGGAGTATCTTGCCTTGGTGGCGACGGATGGCGTGACGGTGGTTTCTGATTTTGGAGAGGCATATCCTCCTCAGTTTGAGGATGGCAGTTTTGGTGCGGGTGAATTTGGGATCGGGTATTTTGACGAAGCGACTCCGGGGGCAGAGAATGGCGGAGGCCGAATTCCCGGCCCTCAATTTGGAAGTGTGAGAACGGGAGGGGAGCGGCCTGCTCCCTTCGAAGACCTTGTCATCACCGCCGCAGTGTCCGGCGCGGAAGATGTCACCTTGTTTTACCGCTTGAACTTTGGAGAAGAAGAAGCGGTCGCGATGACCAGCGGGGACGGCGAAAATTTTTCGGTGACGATTCCGGGTGGCCGGGGTGGCAATTTGATCCGCTGGCGATTCGTGGCGCAGGATGTCGACGGTCGGGTGACCAGGGAGCCGCCCTTTCGCGATCCCGGGGATTCGCACGAGTATTTCGGAGTTCCCGTATTGAATCCCGAGGTTGAGAGCCTTGCCGAGGTCGTTGAATGGTTCATTTCCCCGGCGGACTATAGCCGGCTGACGTCGTTTCAGTTTGTGAGGGCAGGGGTGTATTATCTGGGTGAATACTACGACAATGTGCGCTTTTCCCTGCACGGTCAATCGAGCCTCTTTTTTCAAAAGAAGAGTTTCAATATGGACTTCAACAAGACGCAACGATTTCGATGGAAGGAGGGGGAAGCTCGCGTCAAGGATCTCGATTTGCTGACGAATTGGGGAGACAAGGCGAAGGTTCGAAATGAGTTGGCGTTTGAGATAATGCGTGAATCGGGAGTGCCCACCCACTTTGCCTTTACGGTCCGTCTTCAACAGAATGGCCTCTTCTTTAGTTTGGCTGACATGGTGGAGGACGGCGACGATTTTTACCTGAAACGTGCGGGTCTTAATCCCGAGGGAGTTCTTTACAAGGCGATCGATACCACGCTTGCGGTGGATGAGATTGGAACGCCGGGAAGAGTTCGCAAGCTCACTCGAAAAGATGAAGATCTGAGTGATTTGAATGCCTTCATCCGGGGCATCAACGGGGAGGGGCAGGATCGCTGGGACTACATTTACGATCACGTTGATCTGCCCATGACCATCAATACTTTGGCGGGGCTCATTGTGATCATGCAGACCGATATGTTCGGGAAAAATTATTACATTTACCGCGACACCGGTGGCGATGACGAATGGGCGATTCTTCCCTGGGATCTGGATCTCACTTTCGGAAGAAACTTCACCAATCGAGCCGGTTATTTTGATCAAACGCTCTTTACCACCGGCTATACCGAGCACGAGGAGTCGGCCGATGTCGTGAGCCTCGTGGAGTCCCTCATTGATGGGAATCCCCGGACGCGTGCGATGTTCTTCCGTCGCTTGCGGACCCTTGCGGATCAGTTCATCGACTCAAACTATATCGAAGAGCGGACCCGGCAGCAGTTGGAGCGTCTTTCTCCCTCTTCGATTTTTCCCGCCGATGCCCTCCGCGATTCTTTTCAGTGGGGGACCTGGTATGACAATGATCCCGTCCCAAAGAGTTATAGCACCACTCATCCCGATTCCGAATCGATGGAGCGGGCGATTGATCGTTTGGCGATTGAATGGCTGCCGCAGCGAAGGATCGAGCTTTACTTGAATGTTCCTGAGTTGCCCGCGGAGCAAGTCGCCCCATCGATCATGATTGGCGCGCTGGACTTCGATCCAATCTCTGATGACCAGGACCAGGAATTCGTCGAACTGATTAACCAATCGCCCACTGCCACCGATGTCTCCGGTTGGCGGATCGCAGGGGCTGTTAGGATGACTTTACCTCCGGGCACGGTGATCCCGTCGGGGGGCAGTGTTTTCCTAAGCCCCGATCAGAGGGCCTTCCGGACGCGTGACCTCAGTCCAACCGGCAATGAACAAAGGTTGGTGTTGGGTCCCTACGAGGGAAACCTCTCGGCCGAGGGTGAAACGTTGGAGCTTTTTGATCCGGAGGATGTTTTGCGCGACAGCAAGACATACAGCGGCAGTCATCCGGGATTCAATGGAGATCGCCGAAAGGATCTCGATAGTGATGGACTCAATGCCATGATGGAATGGGCTCTTGGAACGTCGGACCACGACTACACCGCATTTGAGGGGCCGAAAGATAGACGGTTTTCCTACACCGTGCAGTCGGATCTCAATGGTTTTACGCTCGCGGTCGAGGTGAGCGAGGATCTTGAAAATTGGAGCAGGGAAGGAGTGGTGGAAGTCGATCGTCATCCCCTTGATGATGGATTGGACGAAGTCACGGCCGAGCTGCCGCACGGGCTGACCCGTTGCTTCGTGCGCCTTGTTTTGGAGAAGCAACCTTAGCCGATCTAAAGCCTAAAGGTTTTCCCGGCTTTACGGTTTGATCTCAATCGCCAGACTGTCGTTTCTTGGGCTCGATCCGTCGGTAAAAATGCTCTTTCCATCCATCATGAAACATTTACTCACTTTTCTGTTCTTCGTTCACACCTCGTGCTCGTTGTTTTCCGCCACCCCGCCAAACATCATCTACATCCTCGCCGATGACCTCGGCTACGGTGATTTGGGATGCTACGGTCAAAAAATCATCAAAACGCCCAACCTCGACCGCATGGCTGCCGAAGGGATGCGTTTCACCCAACACTACTCCGGCAGCACCGTGTGCGCTCCTTCCCGAAGCTGTCTTCTCGAAGGGAAACACACCGGGCACATCTACGTCCGGGGAAATGGCAGCCTTCAGATGCGTCGGAGTCCTCACGATCCGATATTTCCGGCTGCCCTTCAGAAGGTGGGCTATCACACCGCCTTGATCGGAAAGTCAGGCCTGGGTTGCAATACCGACGATGCCGCTCTCGTTCTCGACAAGGGTTTCGATTACTTCTTCGGCTACACCTCGCACACAAATGCCCACTTCTATTATCCCAATTACCTCTGGCGAAATACCGAAAAAGTCGCCTATCCGAACAACACTCTTCACGACGGTGATCATTATTCGTCCGAAGTTGTGACGGGAGAAGCTCTCAACTATATCGAGAAACAAAAAGACGGTCCCTTTTTTCTCCATCTCGCTCTTCAGATTCCCCATGCCAGTCTCCGCGCCAAAGAAGAATGGAAGGAGAAATATCGACCGATCCTGAAAGAGAAACTTCTGCCTGCCCGGGACAAGCATCCCCACTACTCATACGAGCTGGAGCCAAAGACAACCTTCGCGGCCATGATCTCCTACATGGATCACAACGTTGGTCTTCTTCTGAAAAAACTTCAGGAACTCGGGATTGCCGAAAATACCCTCGTGATGTTTGCGAGCGACAATGGCGCAATGCAGGAAGGTGGCCATCAAAGAGGGAGTTTCAACTCCAGCGGGCCTCTTCGGGGCGGAAAGCGCGATCTCTATGAAGGCGGCGTTCGTGTTCCCATGATTGCATGGTGGCCGGGCAGGATTGAGCCGGGGAAAACCACAGCTCATCCCTCGGCCTTTTGGGATATTTCACCCACCGTTCGGGAACTCTCGGGCGCTGAAACCCAGAAAGACACCGATGGTCATTCGCTCGTTCCTACTCTTCTGGGTGAGGGTTCTCAAAAGAAGCACGATTACCTTTATTGGGAGTTTTTCGAAGGTGGCGGCAAACGCTCTATTCTCAAGGGGAACTGGAAGCTGATTCTTTATAATACCAACAAGGATGCCAACCCGCGTGCCGAGCTCTACAACATTCAGAACGATCTCGCTGAAAAGAAGAACCTTGCTGAAAAGAACTCCGGAAAAGTTGCCGAACTCATCACCCTCATGGATCAGGCCCGGACGCCTTCCGAGAATCGTTCCTTCAGATTGAAGTCTGAAAAGTAGGGCCATCCCGCTGACCAAATTCCCATCTGATTCAGCCATGCTTCGCGCCGTAGCCATCTTCGCCTTCGATGGGCTCGATCACAAAGGCCGCTCAAATCGAAGTCGACGCCTTTGGCAATCCCATTACCAAAAAATGAAATCCCTCTCTCTTTTCCTGATCCTCATCGGTTCTCTTGTCGCTGCCGACAAACCAAACATCGTCCTTATCATCGCCGATGACATGAATTGGGACGATTGCGGTGCCTACGGTCATCCGGCGATCAAAACCCCAAACATCGACGCCCTCGCGAAGTCCGGGCTCACCTTTCAGCACGCCTACCTCACTGCCAATTCCTGTAGTCCCAGTCGCGCCAGCATCATCACCGGACGATACCCGCACAACACCGGAGCCGAGCAGCTCCATTGGCCGCTCCCGGGCGAATCATTCACTTTCGTGGAGCAACTCAAATCCTCCGGCTACTACACCGCGGCAGCCGGGAAATGGCACCTCGGCGAGGCCGTGAAAGATCGCTTTGATGATGTCTTCGAAGCTTCCACGGCCGGTTTCATTCTCCCCACCGGAACCGATGCCAAGCCCGGGAAAATGGTCGCCAAATCACCCAGCGGTTGTGAGGCGTGGGTCTCCACTCTTCAGAATCGCCCCAAGGAGAAACCCTTCTTTCTTTGGCTTGCCGCTCTCGATCCCCATCGCGCTTACGAGGACGGAGCCCTGGATCCTCCGCACAAGGCCGCCGATATCCGAATTCCTCCCTACATGCCGGATACTCCGGAAGTGCGCGAAGACTACCGTCTCTACTACGACGAGATTGGGCGCCTCGATCAATACGTCGGCAAGGTCGTCGCTGAACTCGAAAAGCAAGGCGTCACCGACAATACCCTCATCCTCTTTATCAGCGACAATGGTCGCCCGTTTCCCGGCGATAAGACAACCCTCTACGATGGCGGCATCCGCACTCCGTGGATCGTGAAGTGGCCGGCGAAGATCAAGCCCGGCCAACGCACCACCAGCCTCGTTTCCTCCATCGACATCGCACCCACGTTCACTCAACTCGCCGGCCTCAAATCTGCGGAGTCCTTTGAAGGAAGCTCCTTCCTCCGGACTCTCAAGAATCCCGCGGTCTCAACCCGCACCCACATCTTCGCTGAAGATCATTGGCACGACTATGAGGACCACGGCCGTGCGGTCGCCACCCAACGCTGGAAGCTCATTCACAACAGCTACCCCGATCTCCCCAACACCCCCTCCGCCGATGCCGGCCGGAGCCCCACCTGGACCGCAATTCAGCAACTCAAGAATGCCGGGAAACTCACCCCTGCCCAACACCGTTGCCTCACCAAGCCACGTGCCGGGTTTGAGCTCTTCGATCTTAAGAACGATCCTTTTGAACTCACGAACCTTGCCGGGAATCTTGAGCACAGAGCTACTTTCGATGAGCTCAAGTCGGCACTTAAAAAACAGTTTGAGATCACTGGTGACTACGTCCCCTCAAAGCGCACACCCGACGAATTCGACCGGGTGACCGGCGCTCCTGATCACTCGGTCCGCAAACGCCCCCGTCCTTCCAAGAAGGACATGTTCAAGAAAAACGGAGCCTACTAATACGGGGATAAAAAACTGCAGGCTTTCCCAAAATTACTCCTTCGTGACAACGTGGGAGTCTCCTATTCTCTTCACTCCCTCTCTTTCCCATGAAATTTACAAACCAAGCCACGTGGCTGGCATCTTTGACGGTTGCCTTCTTTGTCTCCATTGTTGATTCAAATGGAGCCGACCTTTTAGCCTACTACAACTTCAACGGACAATCTTCCGACCAGTCGGGGAATGGCGCCAATGCCACCTTGAATGGTGGAGGCCAGATCAGCGGAGATACCGAAGGTCAAAGTGGCGCGGTGGGCGACCGGGCTCTCGATGTGGGGGTTTCCGGAAATGGCGCGAGGGCCGATGCAACGGTGGATTTGTCTGCGGCGACGACGAACAACGCGATGGCGGTGAGCTTTTGGCAATACGATATCGGCAATGGGTCCGGCGGGAATGCTTCGAGCACGGCGTTTGGAATTGTCGCTTCCAGCGGCGGAGGGAATCGTGGCTTCCAAGCCCACACGCCCTGGGGCGATGGCAATGCCTACTTTGACCACGGCGGTGCCTGTTGTGGCGCGGAAAATCGCAGGAGTGTTCCGCTCGGGACTTCCATGTTGAATCAATGGAAGCATGTTGTTTTGCAAGTTTCCGGAGGAAAAAAGCAAATCTGGATTGATGGCGAGATGCTCGATGAGCAGGCCACCGGAGCGGCAGCCATCCCCACTTTCAGCGGGCAGCTTATGATCGGTGCCGAACCGGCCGGAACCAACAATGGCTTCGGCGGGCGGATCGATGAGTTTTCCGTTTGGGCGAGCTTTTTGACCCCGGCTGAGATTGCAACCCTCGCCTCTGGAGCACCAGCAACCGATCTGAGCGGGGCGAATACCGATCTTGCTAATTTGAATGTCACCCCCGCTGGAGCCATCACCTCATCAAGCGCAACTTTGAATGGAATGGTGACCGACGAAGGAATCGGCTCTCCCACCATCACGATCTTTTATGGAGATGAAGATGGCGGACAAAACGAAGGCTCCTGGGATCGCTCGGTGACGCTTCCCGGAACACAAACAGGGGATTTTTCCACCAATGTCACCGGGTTGCTTCCGGCGACGACCCACTACTTTGGGGCGAAGGCAAGCAATGCCGGCGGCACAAGCTGGTCGTCGGAAACAGAAACCTTCACCACTCTTCCCCTCGCTCCCGCGGTATCGAATTTAGCGGCTCAGAACGTGGAAGCGAATTCGGTCACCCTTGGCGCGCAAGTCACGTCCACCGGAGGGGAGGATCCAAGCGTCACTATTTTCTATGGCCCATCCGACGGAGGAACGAATGCGGGAGGATGGCAAAGTAGCGTGAGTTTGGGAGTAACAGGCGGGAGCCAAACCGCAGAAGTGAGCGGAGTGGTTGATGGCACCAGCTACTTTTTCAGAGCCTTCGCATCGAATGCCGGAGGAGACGGCTGGGCTGCGGAAAGTGGAAGTTTCACGACGCCCGTTGCCATTCCAGCCAGCGTCGTCAATCGCAGCGCCACCAATATCACCGGATCTTCCGCGCGCCTTGAGGGAACCGTCACTGATACCGGCAGCGATACGCCCAATTTGATTTTTTACTATGGTACGAGTGATGGGGGAACAAATCCCGCCTCATGGGAGAGAAGCGTCTCTGCAGGCTCCGATGCGGGCGATTTTTCCAAAACGGTTTCCTTGCTCACTCCCGAGACCACTTACTACTTTCGTGTTCGTGCCGGGAACAGCGCCGGGGTGAGCTGGGCTCCGGACACCCAATCGTTTGCCACCACCTCAGCAGCGGCATTGGGGGTGGTTATCAACGAGGTTCACTATGACGCCGACCCCAAAACCGAAGAGGCGGAGTTTGTCGAACTCTACAATGCCGGTGACCTCGCGGTCGATCTTTCCGGGTGGTCGTTGCTTGGAGTGGGTGATTTCACTTTCCCCAATGGCACTTCGATCGACCCCGGTTCGTTTATCGTGATCGCCGAGGATATCGCGACCATGCAATCGAAGTTCGGCGTCACGACCTCGCATCAATTTTCCGGAAGCTTGAGTGTGGAAGGCGATGATCTGCGTTTGCTCGACGGCGGTGGTGCTGAAGTTGATCGCGTCGATTACAAGGCCGGGTTCCCCTGGCCCTCTGCCGCCCGGGGAACCGGAGCGTCCATGGAACTCATTCATCCGGCACTCGATAACGATCTGGGCGCGTCCTGGCGAAGTTCCGGAACCGGACCCGTAGGTCCCGAGGTCACCTACCTTCCCGCCGGGTCTAACTGGAATTATCGTAAGGGCACCAGCGAAGCTTCCAATCCGGTTGGCGCGTGGCGTGAGCCCAGTTTTTTCGAAGATGCCACCTGGCTCCCGGGAGTGACTCCCATCGGATATGGCGATGGCGATGACGTCACCGTGCTGGGAGAGATGCAAAGCAATTACACCTCGGTCTATTTGCGCAAAAGCTTCACCGTCCCTGCGGATCAAATCCCGCCGCGCCTCCTTGTGAGGGTTTACTGCGACGATGGCGCGATCGTCTGGATCAACGGGCAGGAAGTGGGTCGGGTTTCTGTCACCGGTGGCGACAAGGCTTTTAACGGGACCGGGACGAACCACGAAGCCGTCTGGGAGGAAATCCTGGTGAACAATGCCAGCAACGTTCTTGTTGGTGGCAGCAATATCATCGCAATTCATGCCTTGAATGCGAGCTCAGGAAGCAGTGACTTTTCCATCGATGCCGAACTCAAGACGCCCGAACCAGGCACCGTCACTGGAAACCCGACACCCGGCGCCGCCAACAGTGTTGCCGCTCCGACCCCGAGTGCCGCCCCACCGGCGATCCGACAAGTGGATCATACTCCCGAGCAGCCTGCCGGTGGAGAAGAGGTGAAAGTCACAGCATTGATCACCGATCCTGATGGCGTTGGACCGGTGACGCTCAGTTATCAGATTCTCGATCCGGGCAGCTACATCCGAAAGAGCGATGGCACCTTCGACACCAACTGGATTGATGTTTCCATGGTGGATGATGGCACGGCCGGCGATGCCTCCGCAGGTGATTCCGTTTTCACCGCCACCATGCCTCCAGCGCTACAAGTCCACCGCCGCGTCATTCGCTATCGGATCAACCTCGAAGACTCTCTTGGCAATGAAATCCGCGTTCCTTACGCCGACGACGAACAACCAAATTTTGCTTACTTTGTCTACGACGGGGTCCCTTCCTGGACGGCTGCCAAACAACCCGGATCGACTGCGGCCCAAACCATTCCAGCCGAGGCTATGGGGAATAGCCAACCCGTCTATCACCTCATCGCAAATTCGACGGACGTCACCAACAGCCAGTATTCCAGTGGCTCCGATGGGGTTCGGATGTGGGGAACCTTGGTCTACCAAGGCCGCGTTTATGATCACATCCAGTTCTACAATCGCGGTGAAGCATCGACCTATGTGAGCGGAAAAAACAAGTGGCGTTTCAAGTTCAATCGCACCCACGACTTCAGAGCTCGCGATGCCTACGGGAAGCGTTACCTGACAAGTTGGAAGACGCTCAATTTTAACTCCTGTGCGTCGCCGTGGCTTTCATCCCAGCGGGGAATCGCCGGCCTCAACGAGATGGTCCCGCACCGTCTCTACCAACTTGCAAGCGTCACGGGGGCCAGTACTCATCATGTCCATTTTCGGGTCATCGATGGCACGGCGGAAGCACCCTCCGACCAATACACCGGGGATTTTTGGGGGCTGTATCAGGCGATCCAGCATCCGGACGGACGATTCCTTGATGAATTTGGCTTGCCCGACGGGAACGTCTACAAGATCCAGGGCGGGGGAGGAGACAAGAAGAATCAAGGACCCACCCAGGTGGAGGATTCCTCGGATTGGAATTCCTTTTACGCTGCCAGCGCCAATCTCAACACCGTCCAGTGGTGGCAGGATAATTTCCATCTTGAGAGCTACTACGGCTTCCGCGCCATCAACCGGGCCACGGGCAATGTCGACCTTCGTGATACCACCAACTATTATTTCTATCACGAGCCCACCGCCGAACAATGGCGCGTCATTCCCTGGGATCTTGACATGATGTATGCTCCGGTGAAGCACGTTTGGAGCGGCGTGATCCGTGCCGACCGCTGTCTCGACCATCCCGAAATCCGTCTGGGATTCAGGAATCGTTGTCGCGAGTTGGGCGACCTCCTTTTCTCGGATATCAACCGCGATGGTGGCCATGCCGCCCAGCTGGTCGATGAAATCTCACAGTTTGTAAACCCAAGCGGGGTGCCCTTGACGATGGTCGATGCCGACGAGTTCATGTGGTCCTTTCATCCCCGGACAAGGGGCGGGCATCGCGGCCCCTGGTATCAACTTTCAAGGGCCGAAAACGGGCTTCAGACGAATTACCTCCGCACCATTCCAACCGGGGATCATGAAGGCTTTCAGCAAAACATCATCGACTACATGTATGATATCGACCCCACTCCTTTTACCGTCAACGATCAGGATGAAGATGGCTACGGTTGGGGATACCTGGCCCAGGAAGCCGCTGACAATGCCATCCCCAATACTCCGACGATCACCTACACCGGTGAAGAAGGATTTCCAACGGATCGCCTTGGTTTCCAGAGCAGTGCCTTTTCTGATCCCCAGGGGAGTGGAACCTTCGGCTCGATTCAATGGAGGGTCGGGGAAATCTACCATTCCGGCACTCCGGGATATGTTGCCGGAGATCCCTGGAAGTACGAAGTCGAAGAGGTTTGGTCCGCATCCGGAGGAACGACTGTTGCAATTCCCACCTCGGCTTTGCGACCCGGCGGAACCTACCGTGCCCGCGTGAGGCATTTCGATGATTCCGGTCGCGGGAGCCATTGGTCGGATTCCATCGAGTTCATTGCCGGTGATCCCAACGTCATGCCCTATCGCGATGGTCTCGTGATCAGCGAAGTGATGTATCACCCCGCTGGCAACGAGCTTCTGGAGTATGTTGAAGTGCACAATGTCGGGGGAGTTACGCTCAATCTCAACGGCGTTCGCTTCACAAAGGGAATCGATTTTGACTTCCCGGATGGCACCACCATCGCGCCTGGAGCCTATCTTCTCATCGTCGCCGATATTGCCACCTTTGAAGCCAGGTATGGCCTTGGATTGCCCATCGCAGGCCAGTGGGAATCCGGCGACCGGTTGAGCAATGGGGGTGAAAATCTCAAACTCTCCCTCGGTCAGGGAACCTCGATTCATGAGTTTGCCTACGATGATATCTCCCCTTGGCCGGTGGCTGCCGACGGTGTCGGCTACTCGCTTACGCTGGCATGCCCTGTGAGTGGGATTGATCATTCCGATTCCGGTAACTGGCGTGCCAGTGTTTTACTCGACGGTTCTCCGGGCGCCAGCGACAGCGTTTCGCTTGATGATTGGTTGACGATCCACGGATTGTCACCCGGGGATGAACTCACTGATTCTGACTTCGATGGAATTTCAGCCATCATCGAATACGTGACCGGGACCAATCCAAACATTCCCACGGGTGACCCGATCACCCTTGAACAGGTGGATGGTGAATTTCAATTCAGCTACGAAAGATCCCGCTCTGCGTGTGGCGTCACCGTGACGAACGAGTTTTCCGATGATCTTCTTGAGTGGTCACCGGGCGCCGTGGTGAGCACCTCTCCCGTTGCCGGAGGAAATGATCTCGTCGTGATCAGCTCTTCACCGCCCGCCGGTCCCCGAAAATTCGCCCGCCTCAAAGTCGTGACGACCCCTTGAAAACGGCCGATCTACTTTGACCGAAAAGTTTCCAGATAGCTCGCCAACCCCACGAGCTGTGAACGGCTATCTCGACATCGTTCCGATTGCGGATCAAATTCCCAGAACCGAATCATCGAGGATTCCTACGGACGCAAGGCGATCCGGAACCGGAAGAAAGCCCGACTGGCCGGAGCTGGAACAGTGAGTGAGTAGACATTCGCGCCCTTGTTACTTGCCGCATCCGTGCCTTCGGCAAAGGGCACCGAGAGATTCCCGCCCGGAGACTGAAGCAGGAAATAGAGCCGGTCGCCATAAAGGCTTGGGAATCTAATCTCAAAGGTGACATTCCCACCACTCCGGGAGATTCTCACCGGCGGAATTCTCGTGGGCATTGCGGGCACGCCTTCGGGAACACTGGCGGGATTCCCCGGGTGACTTCCCTCCAGAGATTCCTGAAGATTGGTAAAGCCATCACCATCCTCATCTCCAAAGGGACTGACCTTTTCGCCAAAGAAATAGAGTTCATACGCGTCATCGATCGCATTGAGATTTTGATCACTCAAGGGTGGCGAAGGAAACGAGATAATCGTCGCGGAAATCACCTCCACTGCCGTTCCCGTTCCCGTGGGTAAATTTTTCCGGTCATCGAAGGCCAAAATCTCAAGCTTGGTTCCCATCGGCAAATCGAGAGCCTGCGGAAAGACGAAGGGATCACCGTCGGCATCGTAAAGCCGCAAGCCAGCTCCGCCTGACAAATCTTCAAGCAAAGGCACGGCACTGCTGAATGAGGTCGCACCCACGAGTGTCGCATGGGCTTTCGTTGTGCGCGGTGAAAGCAAAGTCAAAAGCCGCACCAAAGCTTCGTCGGCATTTTGAAGATCGGGAGCAGTCAAAACATGGGCCGCCGAATAACTCGTCGCCCGATTGTCACCGGGGTCACCGGGCAGCGCGATCACGCCATCGACATCACCGGCCACCGAGGGAAGATCCCGCACCACGCTCCGCAATGTTTCATAGGGCGAGGGATACAAGCCGGGATCTCCATCGGTGAGCGACGCCGAGATCCGATAAAGATCATTCGCCAACTTCCGCAAGGCCCGCATTTCATCACTGGTTCCCGTTCGTGCCTGCAGGCTGATCCCTTGGAAGAGATCCTGAAGAAGCCAACCCGGATCCCCCGTATCAAGGTATGTCTGCAGACTCAGTAATTGCTCCGGTGTGACGACTTGGGCATTCGATACTCCATCGGGCGGGATGGTGTCCCGAAACCCGGTCAGGCTCACGGGCAGAGCCGAAGTGATGGTCCCTCGCTCCCGCAACAAATCACCCGTGATTCGTTCAAACAGAAGCAAAGCCAGAGCATCATAGAGATTGGCACTCTGACTGATCGTGTTCCGGGTGAGCGCGCCGTAGTGAGCCGTCGCTGCCGTCAACCAGTTGGCCGCTTCCGTCGCTTCATCACCGCCACCATAAGGAGAGCTCACCGGCACCAGCGTCATCGAAGGCACCGGCACCATGCCGATCAATTCCCGACCCCAACCGGGCAGGCCCGTATCCTGGACCATATCAAAGGCCGTCGGACTGGAGAAGATGGCAAACAAATCCCGACCCGTTCCCGGCACTGCCAGAAATTCACCGTAAGGATTTGGAAGAGCCCCACCCGAATGGTTTTCAGTCTGGGTATGATGAATCAAATCACCCTTGAGATCGTGCAGACGAATTTCGGTGGGAGAATAAGTAGCATGACCGACGCGATAGGAATTGCGGTTCGGTTGCTGTCCCACATTTCCCGATTGGGATTTGGGGATGAGGTTCAGATCAAAGACATTCTGGAACTCCGTCAGGGGACTTCCCGCCGGTGTGGACCCCGAATCAAAGGGATCCGAACCTCCGGCCCATTCCGTAAAGTCAGAATATCCGTCGCCATCCTCATCCTTGGTTCGGGAAGGTGGCAACTCCAGAACATTTGCTCCGTAGTTGACAGTCTCGGAACCATTCGTGGGATCGGAACCCAGGAGAAGTTCATCGAGATCGGATAGGCCGTCCTGATCAGTATCGGAACCCGCAAGAGGATCGAGCCCGGCATTCAATTCGACATGATCGGGCACGCCATCGCCATCGGAATCAAGAGAACCAGGCTCTCCGGTGAAGGTGTAGCTGGCCTGATAGATCGGAGATCTCTGCCCCGTCGCGGTGTCCTCGGCATAAAAATAAACTCCAAATGGCGTCAGGGTATTTCCCGGTGGCGCAATGGTATCAACGCCGAATGTAAAGCGGGTCCAAGCCGAGCTGGAATCGAAGCGGTAATAGGCGTCAATTCCGCTCGTGTTCGGTGCCGTTAGCTCCGGAGTGATATAGCGGGAGTAGGCTCCCGCTGGCGGCGTAATGGAAATCTGAACGGGAATCAGTCCGAGACTTCCCTGGCCTGTCGTCAGGGCAACTTCGTCAAAATTTTGGTTTGCCAATCCAAAGGTCGCACCAGCTGGTTTGGCACCAAGAGGTGCGGTAATTCCGCCGCTCAGTCCGCCACTCGCCGTCGTAAAAGTTTCGGTCGTCACGCTGACATTTCCTGCCCCATCGATCACCAGGGCGCTTGTCCAATCGGGAACCTGAATCGTTTCGATCAACCTGGCATCGGGATTCACCAAAGGTTCTTTGTCATACATGAAGACATTGGAAACCCCCGAAGCGATACCGATTTCAGGCATCGTTGCCGGTCCCAATGGCAACCACGATTTACCATCGTGGGAATAGTGAATCGAGCCGCTTGAGGATTTTCCTGCCAATCCATGAAGAAGATGAAAATTGCCCGAACTTGATCCCAGCACGCCTTTGAGAAGCTTGCCCGACGGTGGATTGATGGTCCCCTCGAGCACTGGCACTCTGCTGCCATCCAGGGAGTAAATATCGGCATACTCACCATCGCCATAAATGACCGCAAACTGGAAACCGGCACCGTGAGCAATGACATGCACCGAACGGATGGGATCCAGGCCAACACTCCGGGCTGCCACCGCTGATAAGGCACCCGTGGAAGGATCGCTGTTCGAGTAAAGCAGCCCGGTTGTTCCTGGCTCAAAGAAAAGGAATTGGTAATTGGCCAATCCCAGAAAGGGGGCCGAAACGTAATCGACATCGGCAGGCAGGCCCGTCAGCGAAGTCTTCAGCGGAAGGCCAGCGACCTGACTGTCGAGAATCCGAAAGGTCGTGGTGCCACCAATCAGCTGACTGGTCGAAAATATTTCGGGGTCACCCGCCTTCAAAAGAACCCGCGAAGTATGATGAATGGGATCCCCTGTATTGACATCTCCTGTCGAGGTGATCGACCCGGGCAGGGAGAGGAAGAGATTCCGGCTGTCGTTATTTGGCGGGGAATTTAAGCCCGTGAAGACAATCAGGTCATGCAAGGTGGGATCGTTGCCAACTTGATTCAAATCCGCCGTGGCAATGACGCTGGGTCCAAGCCCGTTCGGTGTCACCAATTCAGGCCGGGAAAATGCGGCATTCGGATCAATCAGGAAAATCTGATTTGCGGTCGGGCCGGTCAGAGCCAAATCCAAAGCGCCGGCATTTCGAACCGGGCCGATCGCGAGATCGCTTGCTCCGGGACATCCGCTGGAACGGGTGGCCTGCCAAATGAGCGAGCCATCCGGCTGCGCCAGTCCGATCCGAAATTGCCCGGTCGCACGATCGACCGTGACGACATCAAGATGGGTGTCTCCGTTGAAATCACCAAAGCCCTGGATTTCTTCCGGGGTGTGGTAGGTCACCCGGGAATCGTAGCCATACAGCTTGGCTCCGAGGCACATCCCGAAGAGTGCGAGGGAAGGAAGAAAATGAGGTTGAGACATATCGAAAGGGGAGAAGGATTCAGGAAGGGTCGACGAGGGGGATTTCCAATTCATTGGTCGGGATGCATCGATCGATTTCCCCGTTGGATTTGAAGCGGACGAGAACGTAGACGTACTTGGCGCCGCGAATGGCACCCTGGGTGTCCTTCACGTAAAGCCCGTAGACCGGA
>CALFSW010000236.1 GCA_937916505.1 uncultured Verrucomicrobiales bacterium
TCAGTTATGACGGGACTTTCACCCGCGTGTTCCGGCCCATGCAGGGCTCACCTCGGACGCTTACAAGGAAACCTGACTTAATCATGTCTCAGATCGTCATTCTCTCCGAAGGGGGCATTGCCCATCAATACAAAACGCGCCATTCTTTTCGAATGGCGCGCTGGGAAAACCCGGTAAAGAACGAGCTTTAGAAGCGAGCCTTCACATTCAGGTTCACACCGTTGAAGGCATCAGCATCACCCCGGAATTCACCGCGGTAGCTCAAACCAATTTGATACCGATCGTTAAAGTCATAATTGATTCCGAGTCCGATAAAGACCGCATCGTCTCCCATTCCCGGGGCATTCACCTCAAAGGCAGAACTTCCCAAAGTTGCGGAGACATCTCTATCAGCATCACCAAAGTTATGTTGCCACCCAAGCTCTCCGTGCAGCGAGATCGGTTGATTGGGAACTTGGTATTGAAGACGCAGTGCAATATCGAGGTAGGTAGCACTAATGTCCTGGTCATTCACAATCAAGGCATCCGCGCCCCCGGTTTCAGCGAAGCCGTCCACGCTTGAGGTCATGAAATTGAGGGAGGCTCCGGGAACGAATTGTAGCCCACCTTTCGCGTAGGCAAGATAGTCTACGCCCAGCCCAACTTGAAATGCCGAGCCGTCAAATCCGGGAACGGAGAGTTTTGATACGAGGCCATTGCGACTTCCATCAAACTCGTATGAGCCATAGCTCATGTTTCCCCAGTAGGTGATAGATTCAGCGTGAGTCGGAGTAAATTCCACAAATCCACCTAAAATGAATCCGCTCGTATCAAGATCGACCCTTCCGGCATCCACTTCTCCATCATCGAAGGCAACAAATCCTCCAAAGGAGAACTCGCTATTGCCCCGGGCACGGAGGCCGATATAGCCACCAGTACTTCTGAGGTCATAGTCATTGGAATTACCCGACGAAGAGGACCCTGTTCCAAAGGAGTTCAATCCTGCAACAACTTCGTAATTCTTCCCTGTAACCAAGGGCGCGGCACTTTTGACGCTCCTTGTATAATTCCGGGTTGCATGAAGGGTGTAATCCAATGCGCCAGCATAGCCTTCTGGAGAGATGGCATCAACCGCGCCCAGACGTGCGCTGACATCGCCGGGAGCACCTGTGCTGTAGATGGCATCAAGAACAGTCCCTTCTGCCCCATCGTCGCTGCGGTAATTCCCAACCGCATCGGTCGCTCCATCAGTGATTGAGTTGAGGGTTATGATTTGATTGGTATTAATCCCTGCATAATCCGCAGGAGTTTGGGTTCCGGTCAGTCCGAGTCCGAGCAAATCTCCGGTCGCGGCATTGAACAGGAACTGAGAATCGAAGGTTACGCCGCCAGGGCCGGTGTTGTTGCCGTCTGTGATTTCACCCCATCCCCCGATAATTCCACCGGCAGAAGAAAATAAATCGAAGCGATGACCAATGCCAACTCCACCTGGACTCAGACCATTGATTCCGGTCACATTCAAGACGCTAGAACCAGTCAGGGTTGTGCTACCGCTGACGGTGATGTTATCACTGAGAAGATAAGGACTCCCAACATCTGTTGGATCCAATTCCCCGTGAAAAGTGCCAGCTTCGACGTAGTTACCAACTATCGAGAGACTCCCGATGCTGGTTCCGGGTCGCAGGTTTGTTGAGTTCGTAAAGGTCATTCCATTCACTCCACCTGGATTGACAGTGCCGAATCCTTGCAGGGAATCATAGGAGTAGCTTCCATTGACAAGCCAAGTTGCTCCAGAGGCCACAGAGATCACTCCTGCGGAATTTTGAACCGCACCATTGGTAGTCAACGAGCCACCATGAACATTGATGGAATCGGCATTGGTGTTCCCGTTTAGGATCACGGATCCAGGTCCACTGTTAAGCTCCCCTGTTCCCAGATTGGCACCATTCGAAGTGACGGCACCGTTGCTGAGATCGTATCCTGTTGCGGTTAGAACTCCGCCTCCATTCAGTAAACCACTGGAGCTGAGGCTCCCGATGAGATCGTCCCCACCAAGTGTCCACGTCCCTCCATTTTCGAGGTTTACCAAGGCCGAATCAGCGACCCGATCAGCAGAACCACTGAGGAGAGTGGCACCATCGGCAATAGCCAAATCGCTGACTCCAGTCAACTGGCCGTCGAGGTTCAACCTTCCGCTGTTCACATTCACATCCTCCGAAGCGGCATCGCCACCCAGAG
>CALFSW010000237.1 GCA_937916505.1 uncultured Verrucomicrobiales bacterium
CAAGTCTAAAATTCAAAAATATCCATCACTCTAAGTTTTACGCAGCACTAGGTTGTGAAGTGCTTTGAGCGTGTTCGAGTGTTCGAGTCCGTGAGTATCATGATAGAAGCGACGCACTTCCTCCTGCAGCGCGATGGCATCGTTGTAATGACCGAGACTGTAGTAGACGCCACCGATCGACTTCTGAAGAATGGCGCGGCGTTCCAGTGGGATTTCGTCGTCTTCCTCCAGCTTCTTTTCCGCGATCTTGAGCGATTCCGCGACTGTGATGGTGCGGCCACCGTCCTCCTCACCCGGTTTGGAGGATTCGAACATGCCGGTTAGGAAGCTCGAGATTGCCTCGGCCTCCACAAGGCGCTCTTCGGCGAGCGCCTCCGCCTCCACAGCGCGCTGCTTCTCCTCGGTGGCGTGCCGTTTCTCTGCGGTGGCGCGGATCGCCTGCCAGCCGGTCGCCGCGATGCCGGTCACCAGCAGGAGGAGCATAGCCACAGCCACCGCGACGGTGCTCTTGTGGCGGCGCAGGAACTTCCCGGTACGGTAGGCAGCGGTTGGTGGCCCGGCGCTGACCGGTTCGTCGTCGAGGTGACGTTCGACGTCGGCGGCGAGCGCGTTGGCGGTGTCGTACCTGCGCCGGCGGTCTTTTTCGATCGCCTTCATAACGATCCAGTCGAGGTCGCCGCGGAGTTGTTTGTCGAGAGTTGCGGATTCGGTGGCGCGGCTCTTGGCGATCGTGGTGCGGCGGACGAGTTCGAGGCTCGAGAGGCGCGCGCTCGGACGCGGGGCTTCGTCTTCGCGCAGGATGCGGCGCACTTCGTCGAAGGCGGCCCCTTTCAGCGTGGCTTCCTCGATCGGGGTGGTGCCGGTGAGCAGCTCGTAGAGCAGGACGCCGAGGGCGTAGATGTCGGCGCGGGTGTCGACGTCGTGGGAGGCATGCGCGCCGGCCTGCTCCGGGCTCATGTAGGCCGGGGTGCCGATCATCTGTTCGAAGCGCGTGAAGAGGGTCTTGTCGGTAAGCGGCGTATCGGCGGCCTTGGCGACGCCAAAGTCGATGACTTTCGGCACGGGCTCCGCGCCGTCCTCCACCGTGACGAGGATGTTGCCGGGTTTGAGGTCGCGGTGGATAATCCCTTTCTGGTGGGCGTGCTGCACCGCGCGGCAGACCTTGATGAAGAGGTCCAGTCTCTGCGCGGTGCCGAAGTTCTCCTGGTCGCAGTAGGTCGTGATCGGGATGCCGCGGACCAGTTCCATGACAAGGAAGGGTCGGCCCTGGCGGCTCTCGCCGCCGTCGATGATGCGCGCGATGTTCGGGTGGTCCATCATCGCCAGGGCCTGGCGCTCGGCTTCGAAGCGGGCCACGAACTGGCGGGTGTCCATGCCCGCCTTGAGGATCTTGACGGCGACCCTCCGGCGCACCGGCCTGCTTTGCTCGGCCATGTAGACCGTCCCGAACCCGCCCTCGCCAATTTTCTGCAAGAGCTTGTAGCGCCCGTCCAAGCCGATCGTCGTGCCTTCGAGTGAATCCGGGAGGGCCGATTCCTGGGGCAAATTCAGATCTGTTTCTTCCAAACTCCCACCCTCCAAAACCTCGCTTGCCTCGAGGGCCTCAGCCATCAGGCAGGTAGGACAAATCCGACCCCAGTGGTTCTCGGGCAGGGGTTTTTCGCAATGCTTGCAGGCATTGGTATTCGCTTTATTTTCGGACATCAATCAGTCGATTATTGGGATTCTACTCAACAGAATGCCGGATTCTTCAGAATGTTACAGGGGTGAGCACAAATTTCACCAGATTTCATCCTGTTGGATTGAGAAATAAACTCGGAGGCTTTGCCGTCGGCAGTCTCGATTTTGGTCAGTCCCAGGTCAGGCATCTTTCCTGACAAGCGGGAGAATTTTCAGCGTAGGGAGAGGAGATGAAATCTCTGATCGCTCTCTTGTGTGTCGCCTTCCTCGCTCCTTCTCTCGCGGTAGCCGGGGAGCGTCATTTGTTTATTCTATCCGGCCAATCGAACATGGCGGGCCTCAAGCCGGAAGCGGCTTTTCTTCCTGAATTGAAGAAGCTCCTCCCTGATGCCGACATTCAGCACATCAAGTTTGCGAAGGGGGGACAGCCGATTCGTAAGTGGGTTCCCACCTGGGATAAGATCGCGGCGAAGAGTGGCCTTGAGCCGCGGAAGGACCCCGGTGCGTTTTACGCAGAGGTCGTGAAGTTGGCGAAGGCGAATATCGCGAAGGGAAAGCCGAAGACGATGACCTTCTTCTGGATGCAAGGGGAGCGGGACGGCAAAGAGAAGCTCTCAGCGGCTTATGAAGAGAGCATGAAGACGCTCATTGCCAATCTCCGTAAAGATCTCGATGCCCCGGAGATGGCCTTTGTGATCGGCCGCCTCAGTGACTTCTCCACTGCGGAACATTGGGAGGGCGTTCGTGCAGCGCAGGTCAAGGTGGCAACTGATGATCCGCGCGGAGCGTGGGTGGATACGGACGACACAAACAACAAGGTGAAGAAAGGGAAGACGATCAATGATCTCCACTACACCAAGGCCGGCTACGATCTCTTTGGTCAGCGTTTGGCGCGTCAGGCGGTGCTGATGATCAAAGGCAAGAAGCCGGATACGAAGGGAAAGCCGGAGTAGGACGGGAATCAATGCCCGGACCAAGCGTCTCCATTACGGGTCGTGCCACTTTGCCAGTCACGCCAAAGGAGCGAGGAGGTTGCCGAGGGTTTCCTGGTCGAGTTGGAGGCGGGTCGTTTTTTCGCTGAGGAGTGCTTCGACCAACTTTGCTTTTTGGGCTTGGAGCTGGACAATGCGTTCTTCGATCGAGCCTTCGGTGATGAGCTTGTGGACGAAGACGGGCTTGTCCTGGCCGATGCGGTGGGCGCGGTCGGTGGCCTGGTTCTCAGCGGCGGGATTCCACCAGGGGTCGTAGTGGATCACGGTGTCGGCGGCGGTGAGATTGAGGCCGGTGCCGCCGGCTTTGAGCGAGATGAGGAAAATGGGGGTGTCGCCGTTTTGGAATTTCTCGATTTCTTTTTGGCGGTCTTTGGTGCTTCCGGTGATTTTTGAGAAGGGGATTTTTTTCTTTTCCAAATGCTTCTGGATGAGGGCGAGCATCGTGGTGAAAGCGGAAAAGAGGAGGATCTTGCGGCCTTCGTCGAAGAGGGTTGGGAGAAGGTCTTCGGTCAGGAAGTCGAGCTTGGCGGAATGTTTGACCTTTTGGGCGGCGGAAAGTTTCAGGAGCTGTGGGTGGCAGCAGATTTGGCGAAGTTTGAGGAGGGCGTCGAGGACGATGATCTGTGATTTGGCGAGGCCCTTGTCGGCGATGGCATCACGAATGCGGTCGTCCATGGCGGCGCGGACGGTTTCGTAAATGTCGATCTGGCCGGGGTTGAGCGGGATGGTGTGGAGGATCTCGGTTTTAGGCGGGAGCTCGGTCGCGACCTGGTCTTTGGTACGGCGAAGGATGATGGGGGCGACGCGGGAATTGAGGGTGAGTTGGGCGGTGGTGTCGCCGTGTTTTTCGATGGGGGTGCGGAAGGTTTTGCGGAAGGCTTCGGAGGAGCCCAGGAGGCCGGGCATGAGGAAGCGCATTTGGGACCAGAGTTCGCCGAGGTGGTTTTCGAGTGGGGTGCCGGAGAGGGAGAGGCGGTGGTTCGCTTTCAGTTTGCAGACATATTGCGAGACTTTGGCGGCGGGGTTTTTGATGTATTGCGCTTCGTCGAGGATGATGAGGTGGAAGTCTTGCCCCTTAAGCTCCTCGAAGTCGCGCACGAGGAGGGCATAGGAGGTGATGACAAGGTGGGCTTGGGGGATTTTTTTGAACTCTTCCCGGCGGTTTGGTCCGTGGAGGAGGAGGGTTTTGAGCTTGGGAGTGAATTTCTTGGCTTCGGCCTGCCAGTTGCCGACGACGGAGGTGGGGGCGAGGACGAGGGAAGGAAGTTTTTTGGTGCGGCGCCCTGAGACTTCGGCCTGCAGGTGGGTGAGGGTTTGGATCGTTTTGCCGAGGCCCATGTCATCGGCGAGGATGCCGTGGAGAGAGTGGCGGGCGAGGAATTGCATCCAGTGGAAGCCATCGAGCTGGTAGTCGCGGAGGTCGGCCTGGAGGGATTTTGGTGGATTGGGTCTGGGGAGGTGGGTGACGTTTTTGAGGGTGTTGCCGAGGGCGGCAAGGTCTTTGAGGGTTTGACTGGAGTCCATTTCAAGGACGTCGGCGAGGGCAGCGGCCTGGAGGCGGTGGAGGGGGTCTTCGGGAGAGCTGGTGCCGAAGAGGTCGTGGAGGGTTTTGGCGAGAAGGAGGAGGCGGCGGGTCGGGAGGGCGAGGAAGGAATTTGGATCCTCAGGGTCTTTGAGAAGGGTTTGATCGTCGTCGGTGAGGATTTCGAGGGTTTGGTCAATGGTGTCGAAATCGAGGTGCTTGAGGTAGGAGGAGAGAAGCGGGAGGAGAGGTTGTTTTTCGCCGGCGGGGGTGAGGTAGGAGGCGGAGAATTGGAACCAGTCAATGCCGTGATCGGGGAGTTCAGTGAGTCCGGTGTCGAGTTCATCGGGGCCGATGGTGTGGACCTCGACTTCGGCGGTGGTGTCGATGGTGATTTTCCAGCCTTGCTCGCGGAGGAAGGGAATGGATCGGGTGATGAATTCGGCGGTCGCGATGTCCCATTGCGAGGCCGGGCCTTGGGGCAGAAAGGCGGAGCGATGGTCCGGGGCGATGCTGGAATCGTGCACGCCGGCAGGGACAATGTCGTATTCCCCGACAAGATGGAAGATGGTCTCCCGCTCGAAACCAGTGTCGCGAGGGATGGTGAAGACGGTCCCTTTTTTAGAGGCGATGAAGGAAGCTTTCCCTTCGGGTTTTTCGGCGAGATCCGGGGTGAAGGGGTGGCCGTGATATTTGAAAGTTAGCTCGGCGACAATGGGTTCGGGTTGACCGGAGAAGTGAAGACCACCGTGGGTGAAGGGGTTGGCGCGGTGAAGGTGGAGATGGATCTCGGGCTTCGATTTTTTGAGCGCTTTGGTCTTCGCAGGGACGGGTTTGGGGAGCGCGGGCAGACTGGTTTGCAGGGCGGTCGCAGTGGTGGCAACTTGTTCGGGTTTGAGGGTGGGGCCGGTGCTCCAGGCTTTGAGGAAGCTGGCGCTGTGGCGGGAGAGATCGAGCGGATTAAGGGTCACCTTGTCGGCATCCCGATGAGGCAGAACAAGGTGCGGAGGGTGGGTATTGATGATGGCAATGGCCTCGGAAAAGGGCGGGGCGAAGGTAGGGCGGGCGGAGCCATCCGGCCGATTTTCCCAGATCGGTTCCGGGATAACGGAGTCGCCCGGCAGAAGGAGCCGGATGTGATCCCTATCCCTGGCGTAAAAAAGACGGCCGGTTTCGAGGGCTTGCTTTAGCAGAAGCCCGGCCTGGGGCCCCTCCATGCGAACGCCGTTGATAGAGAAATCCGCGCGCCGGAGCTGGTTGAAAAGCGTGCAGGGCATGGTGTCCTCCGACATCATATATCCCGGCGGGCGGAGGGGATCCGCGGCAGCATTGGAGCCGAGGTTGATCCTGAAGGCTCCACTTTTCAGCTTTCTTCCGACATGCAGGGACAGGCTGGAACGCGATTCGAAAGCAGACTCCGGCGGTCTGAGACAGTAGGCGAGGAAGGTGGCGGAGGGTTCCTTTTCTTCAAGAGGAACGGGCGGAACGAGTGACGTGGTAACTTCGGCAAGCCAGGCGCTGATGTCGGAGTGGTCGGGAGAACCTGATAGAGGGGAGACCGAATGGGGTTTTTCAAGGTAGTCCGCGATGGCCATAAAAGTGGCGGCGGCGTGCTTGCACTCGTAGCCGACGGGACAAGTGCAAGCGGCAAAAAAGCGCCATGATTCCCCCGCCCCCCCTTTGAAGCTCAAAGTCGTCTCGTAGGAGGGCCTGTGATTTCCAATGAAGATCGCAATGGCTTTGACGGAGGATCCTTTGCTGGATGCCTTCAGACTCACCAGGCGATTGGGCCGAGTGTAGGCCTTAGCCCGGCTCAGAGTGATTTTGGTAAAAAAACCCTTCCAATCCCCGCTTCGGAGGTCGCTGACAAGATCGGGCCGGGAGGATATCGCGTCGAGATTCATTCTCTAATTCGCGACGATGTTGACGAGCTTGCCGGGAACTACGATGACTTTGCGGACGGTTTTTCCGTCGGTGTGAGTTGTCACGTTGGGGTCGGCGAGGGCTTGGGCTTCGGCGTCTTCTTTGGAGATGTCGGCGGGGACCGTCATGCGGGCGCGGAGCTTGCCGTTGACCTGGACGATGAGCTGAATCTCGGATTCGACGAGGAGGCTTTCGTCGAGGACGGGCCAGGTTTGTTCGCTAACGAGTTCGCTCTCACCAAATACGGAGTTAATCTCTTCGACAAGGTGGGGAGCGAAGGGGCTGAGGAGCTTGAGGAAGGTGAGGAAAAGGTCACGAGGGACTTCTTTTGCCGCGGTGTAGGCGTTGGTGCACTCCATCATCGCGCTGATGGCAGTGTTGAAGCGGAGAGAGTTGATCGCTTCCTCGACACGCTTGATGGTCTGGTGCGTTGTTTTGGCGAGATCGGCATTTTCACCTGCGACGACCTTGCCACTGGAGATCCAAACTCCGTCTTCGTCTTCCGAGAAGGCGACACGCCAGACTTTGGCGAGGAAGCGGTGGACGCCTTCGACGCCTTTCATGGCCCAGGGTTTATCCTGATCGAGGGGGCCCATGAACATTTCGTAGAGGCGGAGGGAATCGGCACCGTAGCGCTCAACGACGTCATCCGGGTTAACGACATTGCCCAACGATTTGGACATCTTTGCGCCGTCCTCGCCCATGATGAGGCCGGGGGCGAAGTATTTTTTGAAGGGCTCCTTGGACTTGAGATGGCCGAGGTCGTTGAGGACCTTGTGCCAGAAGCGTGAGTAAAGGAGGTGGAGGACGGCGTGTTCCTTACCACCGACGTAAAAATCGACGAAGCTGTCGTCATTGCCCCAGTAATTTTCAGCATCAGGACTGATAAAGTTTTCGGTGTTGTCCGGATCGCAGTAGCGGAGGTAATACCAGCAGGAGCCCGCCCATTGGGGCATGGTGTTGGTTTCACGCTGGAGCTGGTCGCTGTAGTTGATCCAGTCGGTGCAGTTGATGAGGGGGCCGCGGGGGTCGCCGGTGGGCTTGAAGTCCTCCATCTCGGGCTGGAGAAGAGGGAGTTCGGATTCGGGAACGGTGGAGTGTTGGCCGGTTTCCTTGTCCCAAAGAAGGGGGAAGGGCTCTCCCCAGTAACGCTGGCGGGAGAAGAGCCAGTCGCGGAGTTTGAATTGGATTTTCTTTTCGCCTTTTTCGTTTTCGACGAGCCAGTGAATGATCTTCTTTTTGGCGTCTTTGGTTTTGAGACCATCGAGGAAGCCGGAGTTGATGGCAAATCCATGGTTTGTGAACGCCTCAGGGAGCGCGGGCGTCCCGCCCGTTTCGGAGAAAGAGAAGAGAGTGAATTCGCCCTCTACTAACTTTCCGTGCGTGGGATTGTTCTCGATGTATTTGCGCACGTTCTCGAGATGAATTTCATCGCGAATCATGCGGTCGAAATACTCCGGCTGCCAGACGACGCCCTCGCGATTGAGAGCCTTATTGATTTCTTTTGCCGTGAAGCTCTTCCACGAATGGAGGACGTCCTCCAGCTTGTGATCGGGCGCAAGTTGCAACAGGACATGCACGTGGTTTGGCATGACAACGAAACTGTCCAGGGCGTAGCGATCCCCATCAAAATGATAGAGGGCGTCGCTGACAATTTTGGCGATCTTTGGGTCGCGTAGGAGGCATTCGCCGGAGCCGGCATCAAGCCATTTGTCGAATTGGTTTGAGAAGAGTTGATGGAATTTTTCTTCGTCTTCGGAGGATCGAGGTTCGGGGTATTTTACGAGCCAGGCTTCCTTTTCAGAGACGTATTTATCGAGGGTTTCCTGCGGAAGGGAATCGGCGAGACGCCACGTGATGAAGAGGGAGGTTTCCGGGCGTTGCCAGTGAGGGAGACGGCGGCGGTGGACTTGGGTTGAGTCGTGGACTTCGCGGGCGGTCTTGGGTTGAGGGGATACGGGCGGGACGCCCGCGCTCCCTGAGACGACTTGGGTGATGGGGAGGTTGAATTTTTGAGCGAATTCAAAGTCCCTTTCATCATGCGCTGGTACAGCCATGATGGCTCCGCTGCCATAGCCCATCATGACGTAGTCGGCGATCCAGACGGGGATCTTTTCACCGTTGACGGGGTTGGTCGCGAAGGCTCCGGTGGCGACGCCGGTCTTGTCTTTATCGAGGCCGCGCTCCATGTCGGACTTGCTGGCACAGGCAGCAACGTACGCTTCGATGGCTTCCTTGTTTTCAGGGGTGGTGATCTCGGAAACGAGAGCATGCTCGGGAGCGAGGACCATGTAAGTCGCGCCGAAGAGGGTATCAGGGCGGGTGGTGAAAACGGTGATGTCATGGCCTTCGACGTCGAAGGTGACTTCGGCTCCTTCGGAGCGGCCGATCCAGTTACGTTGGAGGGCTTTGATGGACTCGGGCCAGTCGAGGGGCTCGAGTTCATCGATGAGGCGTTGGGCGTATTTTGTGATGCGGAGCATCCACTGGCGGAGCGGGCGGCGCTCGATGGTTTCGCCTTTCTTCTTCCATTCCTCGACTTCCTCGTTGGAGAGGACGGTGCCCATGGAGGGCGACCAGTTGACGGGGGCTTCGTGGATGAAGGCGAGGCGGACGTCGTCGATTTGAGCCTGGGTCCAGCCTTTGGCTTCGAGCCCGGAGACGGGTTTGGCTTTTTGATCTTCGTCGCAGAAGTAGGAATTGTAGAGCTGGATGAAAATCCACTGGGTCCAGCGGACATATTTGGGATCAGTGGTGTTGACCTCGCGATCCCAGTCGTAACCGAAGCCAAGTTCCTGAAGCTGGCGACGGAAGTTGTTGGTATTGGCCTCGGTGGTGACGCGGGGGTGTTGGTTGGTCTTGATGGCGTATTGCTCGGCGGGGAGTCCGAAGGCATCCCACCCCATGGGGTGGAGGACGTTGAAGCCATTCATGCGCTTGTAGCGGCCGACGATGTCGGTCGCGGTGTAACCCTCGGGATGGCCGACGTGAAGGCCCTCGCCGGAGGGGTAAGGAAACATGTCGAGGATGTAGTATTTCGGCTTGGACACATCGAAGCCTTCTTCACCGGGACCGGGGGTGCGAAAGGTTTTGTTTTCGGCCCAGTGGGATTGCCACTTTGGTTCGAACTGATCGAAGGGGTAAGGCTTGCGTTTCTCGGACATGATGTTGGGCGGGAGGGAAACCGCTAACGGCGGGAAAAACACGCAAAAAATGCCCTGATGGGGAATGAACAATTGGCCCGGAAACCCGACGTGGGAGAATTTGAAAATGAAAAAGCCGCGCGCCTATGACAGGAGCGCGGCTTTGGTGAATGGGGCAGGACGGCTAGCGAACCCTGCGCCGGTAGTCCTCAAGGTGGGCGTCGACGTGGTTCTTATGCTGAACTTTGAGCCGGTCGATTTCGTTCTTAAAATTGCGCTTCATCACGCCAACACGTTGCTTGTAAGCAGCGGCTTCACGCTGGCTGCGGGGGCGGCTTTTGTAGGCGCGGGCCTCGGCACTGAGCTGACGGTCGTAGGCGGCTTTCTTACGTTTCAGAAGAGCATCAAATTCCGCATTCTCCTGATCGATCTTATTCTTGTAGGCCTGCTTTACGTAGGCCGCTTCCTGCTTTTTTCGATCTTCCCGGTCGCGGCCATAATCGTAGCCCCGTTGACTGTCCCGCCCGTTGGAGGAACGAACATTGGGCAGATAATCCGGGCAACTGATCGTGCTTCCGCGGCGGTAACCCCTGGGATAGGAGGCCTGATCATAGCGACGAGGAGTGGATGAATGGTAGCGGCGATTTGAAGAGTCGTAGTAACGACGCGATGTCTGATCGTAGTAGCTGCGGCGATAAGGGTCGTAGGACCACCGGGAACTATCAGTCCGGAGAAGGTTGATACCCGAGGGCGAGGGCCGGACCGCACCAGGAGCATAGCCACCCGACGTTGTCAAATCGCTGCACGAGGAGAAGAAGGTCAGGCTGAGGGCGCAGACCCCAAGAGTGAACAGAATTTTCATATCGGTTGTGAGACTGAGTAACGAAGGGACTTATTCAATGAGCAAATGCAGGAAAGAGGCCTGACTGGTCGAGGGCGAAACGTCGCAATCGCTTTCGTTCTTGCGGGTTCCATCCTGCCAAGGCCCTAATAGGAAAGCTTATGAAAACGACTCTCTTTTGCCTCGCCGCTCTATTTTCCCCCTTGATTTTATCCGCTGATGAAAAGGCAACGTTGATTTTTGAAGATGATTTCGAACGCACCGAAAGCGACGATACAAAGGAAGAAATCGGGAAGGGCTGGACTTCGAACAGCAAGAAGAGGGCGAAGGGAAACAAACAGGTGGATTTGAAAGATGGCGCGATGCACATCACCTTCCACCCGGTGGCCGATCACGCCGTATCAGTGGTTCACCCTGCGGAGTTTCAGGATGGTGAAATCACCGTGCGATTCAAATTGCCCAAAGCAGAAGACAGCATTGGCTTCAACTTCGCTGACATGAAGTTCAAAGAGGTCCACGCGGGCCACCTTTGCATGGTGAAAATCAGCACGAAAAGCATCCAGATCAACGATCTTAAAACCGGAGTCATGGCGAATGCGATCCGCAAGGCACGGCAGGACAAAACAGTCACACCGAAACAACAGAAGATGCTGAAGACCAAAACGAAACGTTTCCCCAACAAATTGGAAGCTAACAAGTGGCACAAGCTGCTTGTGACCATCAAAGGCGACACCATGTCGGTGGCCATCAATGAAAAGGAAGTGGCATCGTTTTCATCCGAAGGAATTGCTCATCCGACCAAACGAGCTCTCAGGGTTGCCGTGCCGAAGAAGGCCATCATCGATGACTTGAAAATTTACTCGCTCAAAAAGTGATGATCATGAGGATCACGCCTCTTTAAACGGTTCTACTCTGCAATCCCGCGCAGGCCAAGGCGGCCCAACATTATTTGGCTGATGGCCGGGGACATGAGCCAAATAATGTTTAAGAAACTTTTACCGGGTCCGTTGGCGGGCCTTGCCGGACGATCGACTCGGGATCACCGTCCGTGAGCGTGACGGTTGCTGAACGGCCGGAGCACTTCGAGCAGGTTGACTCCGAACTGCAGGCTGTGATCGCACCGGGGGCGTTGACCTTGACCGGACCGGCTGGCTCCGCGTGGGAGTGGTCCGGATTGTTTCCAAACGCGTTGGGCGGGTCACCTGACGGGGAGTTGCCTGACGCTGGGTGGGCTGAGGGGTCGCCTTGCGCTGGGTGGGTTGGGGAGTCGCCTCGCGGCGAATAGTCGGAGTAGGGGCCGATTGACGGGAGCTGCTTCCCCTGTTGGAGGAGGTAGTGCGGGGGCGCTTGTCGTAACTCCCGGCATTTCGAATCGTGGTCGAACCTCGTGATGACCCATGAACCGCCGGAGTAGAGCGGCTACTTGCAGCCCTGCTGCCATAAGCGGGTCTACTGCTTCCGACCTGACTGCTGGAGCGGCTGTTACCTACGTGACTGCTATTTCGGCTGCCGTAAGCGGGTCTGCTGCCTCCAACCTGACTGCTGTAACGGCTGTTTCCAACGTGGCTGCTATTTCGGCTGCTGTGGGTTTGGCGGGGAAGATAGGACGGGCAGGAAAGCCGTGAACCTTTCCGGTATCCACTCGGATAACGCGGAGAGCGGTATCGTTGCGGAGGAGACGTGCAATAACGACGATTATGGTGATCGTAATAGCGACTCAACTGGCGGTCATAATAATAACGACGGTAAGGATCATAGCTCCAACGATCGTAGCTGGTGCTGACAAACCCGACCTGAAGAGGGGCATAACTCTGGGTGTATCCATAACTGGAAGACCCTCCCGAGTATCCGCCCGAATATCCATAGGCACCATATTCGGTGCAGGAGGAAAAGAAGGGCCAGGCGAGAAGGCCGG
This sequence comes from uncultured Verrucomicrobiales bacterium, assembly GCA_937916505.1. GTDB lineage: Bacteria > Verrucomicrobiota > Verrucomicrobiia > Verrucomicrobiales > Akkermansiaceae > SW10. The sequence continues at coordinate 12,017 of CALFSW010000237.1, forward strand.
CCGCAAGCATCAGAATCTTTTTCATCACATCTGTTCAACGTTGGGGAAGGGGTTTAAATTCGATCAATATTATTTCATTCCTCCATCGCACTGTAAATCAGTAGCTTGAGGAATTTTTCCAAATTCCGGTTATCGGGCATGGTCTGCTCCATGGTCATCACCTGCCTCGGCAAGGCATTCCAAAAACCTCTCAATTTTCTCGCAGCCCTTTTCGCCAATCTCCCCTATGATCGTCTTCCAGTCATCATGAAACCCTCCCATTTCATCCCCCCTGCCCTCGCCCTCGCCGGATCGGCCTACTGGCTCTACCACCAAAACGACTCCATTCGGGAGCTCACCGAAAAGACCCGTGTCATCAGAGAACGGGTCGTCCTCTTCGAAAAAGCCAGTGCCGGGGCCACCGTCACCCTCAATTCATCCAAAGATGGAAACGAACATGAGGAATTCACCCTTCCCGATGGTTCGCTCGACTGGAAGCTCATCGCAGAAATGATGGCGGAAACGCGTGGAAACAGAGGCATGCCCAGCAACATCAAAGCCATGCTCAAACTCCAGCAAAAGATGATGGAACTCACCGAAGATGAGATTGCCGATGGCTTGGAAAAAATTTCTGCTCTCGACCTCGAACCGAGTGTCGCCGATATGATCAAACAAAGTCTCTTGAGTCAGCTGGGGGAGAAAAACCCCAAGGCCGCGCTTGCTGCTCTCGGAGATCCCATCACCAAGCAATCCGACAGTCTCTTTTGGACTCAAAAACAGATCTTTGGAAAGGTGGCCAAAGAAGACCCCGCTGCCGCCACCACTTGGCTCGACAAAAATATCAAGGACGGAAAACTCGAATCGACCTCACTGAACCACCATCAGGACATCCGCTTGAGCCTCGAGGGCACCCTCATCAATCAGCTCATCTCCTCCGACTACGCCGCGGCCAAGTCCCGCCTCGACGCCTTCTCCACTGAGGAAAAATCCAACATTCTATCAAGCACACCCCAAGGACTGAATGGAGACGGTGCCGGGAACTTCCTCAAACTCGCCCGGGAAAGCCTTCCTCCGGAAGAAGCTTCACAGACCATCACCAATTCACTTGGAAGCACCTACTACGATGACCTTTCAAAAATCAGCAAAGACATCAAAAACATTCCCCTCTCAGGGACCGAAAAATCAAAAGTCGTCGAGCGGTTGGCCTCCAACTACTCCGCCAACAGCAACTCCAAATCAAAGTTCGACGACATTTATCAATGGTCCAAGACCGAATCACCAGGCCAGGAAGCGACCATCGTGGCCAATGCCCTTAGCAACGATCAAAACCGCTTGAATGATCCCCAGTCCGGCCTCAAGAAAGCCCTGACCGTTTCAGAATCACTCGGCGACTCCGATATCCTCACCTCTTTCGTCTCCAAATTCAGCTCCGAAGGAAACGAAATGACCGTCGAGAGACAGCTCGAAAAATTCAAAGACCCCGCTCTCGCCGAAAAATACCGCGCCCTCGTCGAGGCTCTCCCGAAAGACTCATCCGACTCCGAATAACCATGAAAATCTCCCTTCTCATCGCCGCCATCATCGTCGGAATTGCCTCATATTTCGGCTTGGAGCAGAAAGAACGAATCAAACACCTCACCACCGGGTGGGAGGAATTAAAAACCACGGCCATCGAGAAAAAGATTCCGACCGACCCCAAGACTCCCTTCAGCTCCCAACGTATTCGGAGCGACAGCGCACGGGCCGCACGTGAAAAAGCCGTCAATGACTTCGCCGCCGAGCTCGCCGCCTTCGCCCAAAGGATGGAAACCATACGCGACTCCGACGATAAGGCGGAGATTCAGAAGGAAGTGATCGGCTATCTCGACAAGCTGACCAACATGACGCCAAACGACGTCAAGTCCTTCGTCAAAGCTCTCTCGGCAGACACTTCAATCAAAGACGATACCAAACGCGAACTCATCATGATGTCGATCATGATGAGTTCTTCCGGGAACCCCGAAGCCGCTCTCGCTCTGATCAGCGAATCCGGTGTGAGTCCCGGCCTTGAGAGCCAGAGCCGACACATGCTCCCCATGGTCCTCTCACAATATGCGACCAAGGACCCGGCAGGAGCCGCGGCCTGGTTGGCCGAAAATGGAAATCAACTCGGTGAAAAAGAAGACGATATGAAGAAACTGCTCATCACCTCCATGGCTCAGCAGGATTTCAGTTCAGCCCTGTCCATGATCGAAACCTTGAACATCAGTGACGAGGAAAACGTTTACGGTCTTCTTGCCGCCGGCGTCAAAGCAGGATCACAAGATGCCTTTTTGAAGTCCCTCCGGAACGACAAGCTCACCAAGGAACAACGACAGGCCGCCCTCGGGAGTTTCGTCAACAGCCCCTTCATCAAAGGAGACTTCGGAACCGCCACCGCTTGGCTCGACAATCCCGAACTTTCAAAAGCCGACAAGGAATCCATCGTCAAAGGTCTCCACTACCATGTCACCCAAAAAGCGCCCGATCAATGGCTCGGCTGGATTGACGAACAGGAAGTTAAAAGTGAAGCCACCGAACACGCCACCCGGCAGATTCTGAGCGGCTGGACCCAGGATAACTTCGTCGCGGCCGGCGAGTGGATTCAAACCCGGGAGGATGGGCCCACCAAAAACACCGCCGTCAAAACCTACGCCGAAACCCTCGCCCCCCACGAACCCGTCGCTGCCGCCGATTGGGCCGCCACTCTTCCCGAAAGCCCCGAACGCAAACATCTCCTCCAGACCATCCACTCTTCCCTCAAGAAGAAAGACGCCGCGGCGGCCGCTGCTCTGGTCGAAAAGCACCAGCTCGAAGTGGACGGCAACCAAGATTGAGCCGGACCCCTCGCCACAAAAACACTAGCGATCCGCGATCGACCCCTTCTTCATTGAGGCAAATAAAATGTCGGTAATCCCCTGGGTGGCCTTCCACACTCCGAAGGCTCCGGCAACGGCTGCCAAAAAGCCCAAAAGCCAGGGGAGAACCGCTGTCCCGTTCACGCCGTCGCCAAACTCCGCGGCGCTTAATTCATCGAGCTTGAACGCAAAATAAATCACACCGGCCAAAGCGATTCCGCCGATCCCCAACAGAAGGGACTTGAGACCATCTCCACGGAGAATTTTGATCCGCTCCGAACGGGCTTTGCCGTAGATCGCCTCCGCCCGCTCCCCTTCCACCCCGTTCACTTTCAAACGATGGAAGATGGCTTCACGATCTTCATCCCAAAGGACCATTTTGAGTACGACATCATATTGCGGTTCGTCTTCCACCATCGACTTAATCTAGACCCCTTCTTCCTGATCCGGCGAGCCGCAATGGCGGAAAAGGAATTCCCCCATCAATTTCGTGGGAACCCCGGAGTTCCGTAAAATGGCAGGACCATCAGTTCCCATCCGAATTGCCGGGCCACCACTCCATGGAGTGCGTTTTTTGAGGTGCCTCATATGGATTTTAGTTCTTTGCGATCAGATTATATGTTATCCGGCTCTTCGATATGAAAGGCCGAAAAAAAGTGAACAAAACTTCGATGCCGGGAGTCGCGCAATTAAATGGGCGGGTTCTTTCTGCCAGACCCGATCTGATTGATTTCAGGGACAAAATGTATATTCCGACCTTGGTCGATGTGCCTTCGTTGAAGCCTCTTGAGGACTACCAAAGCTTGAACCTGCCGATTCTCGACCAGGGACAGGAGGGGGCTTGTACCGGATTTGCGCTTGCGGCCATGGCTAATTTTCTGACGGCAGAGCGGATCGAGGGACCGCTTACCGACACCTTGAGCGAGAGAATGCTCTACGAGATGGCCCGCCGAAATGATGAATGGCCGGGGGAGGACTACTCGGGTTCCAGTGCCCGGGGAGCAATGAAGGGCTGGAACAAATACGGAGTGTGTCGTCGCAAAACCTGGCCATACAAGAGTGGAGGCACGGGTTGTGATCTCACCCATGAGCGGCTGGAAGACGCTCGAAAGTGTCCCCTTGGCGCCTATTTCAGGGTGAACCATAAAGATCTCGTGGCGATGCACAGCGCCATCGCCGAGACCGGAGTGCTCTTTGCAACCTCTCTGGTTCACAAAGGCTGGCAGAATGTGAAGGATGACGGAGTCATTCAATATTCAGAGAAATCGCTTGGCGGGCATGCCTTCGCTATCATCGGGTATGATGAAACGGGATTTTGGATTCAAAATTCCTGGGGCAATGGCTGGGGGCGGGAGGGCTTTGCTCATTTGACCTACTCCGACTGGTTGGAGAACGGCTCGGATGTCTGGGTCGGCCGCCTTGGAGTGCCCATTACCATCGATAGCTCTTCGGCGTTTACCGCAGGCACCTTTCCGAATTCCCAGATGAGCCAGGCCGCGACAATTTCTGATCTGCGACCACATGTCATTAGTTTGGGGAATGGAGGGCTTCCCAAGCGCAGTGGCAATTTTGCCAATACCGCCGGCGAGATTCGGAGTTTCATCCAGAAGGATTTCCCCCGAATCACCGCCAATTGGAAAAAGAAGCGGATTTTGCTCTATGCGCACGGTGGGCTTGTGGGGCAAAAATCAGCGGTCCAGCGCATCGCCGAATACCGGGAGGCCATGATGCCTGCCGACATTTATCCGATCTCATTTGTGTGGAACACCGACTTCTGGTCGACGATTAAAAACATCCTGTCCGATTCGATCCGCAGTCGCCGTTCCGAAGGATTTTTTGAGAGAGCGAAGGACTTCATGTTGGACCGGCTTGATTCAACCTTGGAGCCGGTTGCACGGGGCCTTGGAGGAAAAGCGGCCTGGGATGAAATGAAGGAAAATGCCCTCGCTGCGACTGAAAACAAGAAAGGGGGAGCCTTTCTGGTCAGCAAGGAACTGAAGAAGCTGCTGAAGAAAGATCCCGATATCGAGATTCACGTCGCCGGCCATAGCGCCGGGTCCATTTTATTGGGACCTCTGGTGAAAGAGTTGTCAAAATTCACGACCATCAGCACCTGTTCGCTCTGGGCTCCGGCCTGCACCGTAGATCTTTTTAAGAAATACTATCTGCCACAACTCAAGGGATCCGATCAAGCAATCCGCGAATTTGCCCTCTACACCCTGTCCGATAAAGCGGAGCGGGATGACAATACCGGGAAGATCTATAACAAGTCGCTCCTCTACCTTGTCGCAAATGCTTTGGAGGCTGAATTTCATCCTCTCAGATGGGGATGGCATGGCATGCCGCTCCTTGGGATGGATCGGTTCGTGAAGGCTGATTCGGAGCTGAAAGGACTCTTTAAAGATAAGGCCGCGAGTCACAGTCTCGCTCCCAACAGTTCGTCGGGAAAGAAGGGGTCGCGTGCCACTTCCCATGGCGCTTTCGACGACGACACCTCAACGGTCAAAGGGACCATCGCCCGCATTCTGGGATCATCAAAATCAGCGTCTCATCTCAACTTTGCGTCCTCGGCGGCGCGTTCGGAGCGCATTCGCCATTCGCTTCCAAAAACGGGGGGAAATGATTGAGGGAGGGCCGGGGTGGATCCCAGCCCAATAGAACATGATGCCAGGCGTCTTTGACGCCCACTTCACTTGATCGGGGTAAAGATCCGCATCCTTCCGCCATTCACCCCAAAGATCAGCTCATCACGACCATCTCCGGTGAGATCCCTGGGAGTGATGGACATGACCGCACCCGGAACCATGATGCCACTGATCGCGGGAGGCACGACCTCAAAGGACCCGTCACCCTTCCCTTTTAAAAGGAGGCTCAATCCCGAATCATGATGGCCCACCTCGGGTTGCGCTCCATAGAAATTCTGTCCCAACAGGCAATCCACCTTTCCGTCTCCATCCACGTCCTTCAGGACCACACAATTCGCCGGAGAAAGCTGGGCCATCCGCGGAAGAGGACGCATTTCAAACCGTCCCGTTCCATCGTTCACCAAAAGACAAGTCTCCAAAACACGGGCTTCCAACCGGATGGCACCGGCCAATCGCGATTTGGGGTAGAGGTCATTCAAACTTGAATTCGCAAAGTTCTCGAAGGTTTTCAGTTTTGTCCGCAACGTTGGCATTGCTCCACTCGAGCAACTGAATCCACGACGGGGGTAACACGTTCCTCCCTCGAACTTTGCCTCAATGATCCGCTCTTTCCCGCTTCCATCCATATCCCCGTAGTAGAGAAGTTCCGGCTTTTGATCAGTGGCCCGGTAAGGGGTGTTCAATCCCTGGTTCGTCACGACATAGTCAATGTCGCCATCACCATCGACGTCCGCTCCGTCGATTCCCCGCCACCACCCGGGGCGGTCGCTCATTCCGGTATCCTTCTTTTCCACAAGTTTCCCCTTTTGGTTGAGAAAGAGGCGGACACTCCCCCACTCGCAAGTCAGCAACAGATCACGGACTCCGTCGCCGTTGGCATCAGACCACATCGCCGCGGTGACCAGACCGATCTTTTCCAAGCCCTCGACCGAGGCGGTCACTTCCGTAAATTTGGGACTCCCCGGCGTGGAATCATTCCGGAGCAAGCGGCTTGATGGAGTTTTTGGGTAGGCCCCCGGGATCACCCGGGAGCCGATGAAGAGATCAAGATCTCCATCTTTGTCAAAGTCATCGGCGGCCAAACAACTTCCGCTATCGCGCAAATCCGGAAGCGCCCCCGGCTCCGCGGTTTGAAAAGTGCCATCACCAGCTCCCAGATAAAGCCGATCCCGCAGACTCTCGTCTCCAGGCTCACACTCCACTCCTCCGCTCACCACGTAGAGATCAATTTTTCCATCGCGATCCGCATCGAAAAACTTTGCCGCAATATCCTCCGACTCCAGGTGGGCATCGAATGGTTTCGTCGTATCGAAAGCAAAATTTCCCGGCGCCTTGTTCAGGTAAATTCGGCCCGCGTCTCCGGCAGGCCTTGCCTGATATAAATCCTGATCACCGTCGCCATCGACATCCGCCCAGGCCAATCCCGGTCCAAATTGCGAGTGCTGATAAGGTAACAAAGGCTGCCGGATGTAGTCATCAAACGGTCTTTCTACCGGACGGATGGCCTTCAGCGAAGGAGATGACAAGTCGGCAAACATGGGACGTTCAGGGGCGATCCCAACTGGTTTGGACGGCCCTTCGACAATCGTATGGCGATGATCCGGTTTGAGCCCGGACAGGATTTCCACACCGCCGTGGGCCCATTGGATTGAAAGGGATTCAATCCCGGTGGCCTCTCCCAGACCGAAGTAAAGTTCCGGGGCGTTACTGGAAAGGAAACCGCTCGATGGCCGAAGCGAGCGAATCTGCTCTTCTCCTCCCGCCTTCAAGGTCACCGTTGCTCCGTAGCCGAAACCATTGCCATCTTTCCCAACGAGCTTGAGAGCAATCCGCCGGGCTTTGGAAGGGGCATCGTTTCGGTAGATTTTCACCGGCTCATCAAGCCCCGCCACGACGAGATCGGGATCGCCATCACCATCCAGATCACCCGTTGCCGCAGCGTAACTCATCCCCAGATGATCCAGCCCCCACGCTTTGCTGACGTTTTCAAAACGAAGGTCTCCCCGGTTCGCAAAGGCCAAATTCTGCTCGCGACGCGGCTCGTGGGATTCATAGAAATCCCACTCCGTTTTACCGATATAATCCTCCTTTTTACGCTGCACATCCGAGTTGTTAAAGCTGCGTGAAACCCCGTTCGTAAAAAAGACGTCGGGCCTGCCATCGAGATCAAAATCATTCAACTTGACCGCCCAGCTCCAATCGGAGCTTGCGAGCCCCGCCAAATACGAGGCATCGGCAAGTCGCCCAATGTTTTGATTGAGATAAAGAACATTGTGCATGTATTGCCGCGGAACCGCCGACAAGAGGAATGGCCGTATCGAACCAATTTCCCCCATCGTGGTCTTGGAACGATAATGATTGGTGCCCGCCATATCGGCCACCAACAGATCGAGGCGCCCGTCCCCATCCAGATCAGCGGTATCAGCTCCCATCGCAAACCACGGCGAATGAGGTATAAACTCCCGGATGACATCCTTGAAGGTGCCATCACCCATGTTCTGATAGAGACGATCGGCATCCTTAAAATCGTTACCAATGTAGAGATCCGCGAGACCGTCGTTGTTAAAGTCCCACCACGTCGCCGAGTTCCCCCGGTCGCGTCCCGAGATCCCCGCTGCTTTGCTCACATCGGTGAACTTCCCTCCATCGTTGCGCAAAAGGTAGTCTTCACGACCGGCATTGACATAGGTCCACCGATCTTTGCCGGTTTGCTTGATTGCGTAGTATTTCTCAAAACCCTCCTTGATTCTGTATCCGGTCTCCGTCTTGACCACAGGTGCCTCGGCGGGAAAACCTCCGTCCCGTTTGAAGTCCCTCGTCAAAAGGAAACAATCAAGATCACCATCTTGATCATAGTCACAAAAGGACGCCATTAAGGAAGCATCGGATTGATCCAGTCCAAACTCACCCGCCCGCT
>CALFSW010000238.1 GCA_937916505.1 uncultured Verrucomicrobiales bacterium
CGTAGCCGTCGGCGAGATAGATGCTTCCGTCGGAAGGATGGAAGGCGGTGTTGGTGGGCATGAATCTGTTGCGTCCCCAATCGCGCTTGGTGGTGGAATCCTCACCTTTGGCGTAGCGGCCGGAGGCCATGGGGGCGCGTTGATACCAAACGATGTCTCCCTTGAGGGTCAGTTTGGCGAAGGACTTCACGTTTTGATAGGCGGTGATGTAGAGGAATTGCTCCGAGCCCTCGGCGCGGACTTCGATGCCGTGGCCGCCGCCCTGGAACTGGCTGCCGAAGGCGCGGATGAATTTGCCGACGGGATCAAAAACGAAGATGCTGGGGTGATCCTTGATGTTGGGATTCCCTTCGTGCATCACGTAGAGGTTTTGCCCGGCATCGACGGCAACGTTATGAGTGGTCTGCCAGGAGAATTTGTCGGGGAGCTTGGCGAAGTTGTGGTCGACTTCGTATTGATGTTCACCTTCACCGATGATTACCGGTCCGCCGGTTTTCTGGGCGGAAACAATGTTTGGGAACGAGAGGGCGGCTCCGGCGAGGAGCGAGGATTTTCCAAGGAATTCGCGTCGGGATCGAGGGTTCATTGTGTGAGGATGCCTGATTGGCGACAGTGATGTCGAGGCCTGATCCGGATCGCATGGGAAATGTTTCAAACGAAAGGACGGCCGGAGTGTCGTTAGTAGAGGATGAGCTGTCGATTTTACGGAGTTTTGGGGGCAACGAGGGGAAAACTCTGCTTTATTAAGGCCATGCCTTGTCTGCTGCGTCTTCTTCTGGTGTCACTTCTCTTTTGTGGAATGGCTTTCGCGCAGGACTTTGGGAAGGCAGAGAGATACCATCGGCTTCTCCTGAAGAAGCCTGGCAACGCCACCGTGTTTGATCGCTTTGTGGAGGCGTGGCTTGATGCCGGGAGCAAGGATGAATTGCAGAATTGGTTGGAAGATAAATCGAAAAGCGGAGGCTCCGTGGATTGGCGAATTTTAGCATCTTTCCATGACTACCTTGGGGAGGGAGGAGAAGCGGTTGCCTCTCTCGATGAAGCGATTGAGAGGGATGAGAAGAATCTTTCCTTGCGAATGGCGAGGGCTGGGATGAGAGGGAAGGTGCAGGATTTTGAAGCGGCGCTGGAGGATTTGGAGTTGGTGGTGACTGATGGAAAGCTGGGAGTGGAGGCTATGAAACTTCAGGGCAAATACCTTGCCCGGGTGGGACTCCCGGATGAAGCGGTCGTGGTCTGGAAGAAGCTGCTCGAGCGTTTTCCAAACGATGGAGAGCTGCGGGAGGATCTCATTGAGATTGAGATTGTTGAGGGGCTTTATAAGGAGGCGATGACCGGAGCCCGGGACCTGGTCAAATTGACGAGAGATCCCTATCAGAAGGCGCTTTATCGACTGCGGCTTGCTGAAATTCAGCTAATGGCCGATCAGATGGATGAGGGCTTGGAAACCTATAAAGTCATTTTTGCTTCAACGGGGGAAGGGGCGTGGTTGGAGCGGGAGGTATTGTCGCAGGTAGAGAGGGTTTTTACGCTGGAAGACAACGTGCAGGGGCTTCGTGAGTTCTACCAGAAACTGCGTGAGACCTATCCGCGGCGTGTCTCTGTGAGGAAGGCCCTCGCCAGACACCTGGCCAGGCACGGGGAACTTCCCGAGGCCATGGAGCTTTTCCAGGAGATCTTAAAAAGCACTCCGGGTGACATCGGGAACCGTGAGGAATATATTGCGCTGCTGGAGGCGAATGCGAAATGGGGGAAAGCACGCGAGGAGCTTCAGGCCTTGATTCAGCTTCGAAAGAAAGATCCTTTGCTTTGGGAGAAGCTGGTGAATTTGCAGCATCAACTTAAGGATGAAGAGGGGAAGAAAGTGGCATTGGCCAAATTGCGGGAGTTGAAAGGCGGGACGCAGGATGGCGTAATTGCGGTGGCTGAAATTTATGGGCGGGTTGGGTTTCCGGAGCAAGCTGAGGGAGTTTTGAGAGACGGACGAAAGGCGTTTTCAGACTCCGCCGAGCTTGTGGAAGCTTTGGCATCTTTGCTGGTTGATCAAAAAAAGGTCGATGAAGCCAAGGAGCTTTGGTTGGGGATGTCAGAGAGTGGCGAACGCGATGATATTCTTCGGGTGACGCGCTCCATGGCGAGTCATCAAATGCAAAAGGAAGCCTTTGACCTCCTTCTCCAATATGCGGGAGAGGCGGGCGATGATCCTCTCGTGCTGACACAATTGGGGAAGTTGGTCTTTGACGACGAGCAAGCCCTCAAGGCCGCTCCTTTTATGATCGGGTTGGTTCGGATGGCGTCGTCGCCGACTGATTTGGAGAATGCCATCGCGCTTGCGTCGGGAGTGGTCTCTCGCTCGGAGAACGCGGAGAAAATTATTGCTGAATTGGGAGCAAAACCTGAGTTGTCTGTTGGCGAGCGATGTTTCCTGGCAGAATTACAACTGAAAGACGGAGACCTCATCAAGGCCCGGCAGAGCCTGGCCCGGTCCGGAGATGGGGTGTTGGCGAAGTTTTACCGGGTTCGTTTTGAGGAAAAACAGGGAGATCTTTCTGCGGCAATCGCGCAGTTGAAGAAGATCGTGAACACGCCCGGGGGACGGAAAACGGTTCATTTACGAAGGCTGTTGGCTCTTTACCAAAGGTCGGGCCGGATTCGGGAGGCCTTGTTGCAAGCCGAGGAGTGGAAGAAGACCGCACCCGGAGATCAGCAGGCCTGGTTGGCTAGGGCGAAGCTTTTGGAAGAAGCGGGATTGCTGGACGAAGCGGTGGCCGAGCACCGACGAATCATTGGCAGATTTGGGCCGGATACGGAACGACGTGCACGACTTGCAGAGGTTTTACAAAAGAGCGGTGATCTTCAGAGCGCCGAGAAGATTTATGAAAAGCTCTATGAGGAAGCCGAAGAGCTTTCCGCCAAGCTTAAGTGGGTTCAGCCGTGGGCAAAACTTGCCCTGGATGCCGGGCGGGAGGGACAGCTTATCGAGCGTTTCTCGACACTTCGTGACCGAAACCGAAAGGAGGTCGGGGCCGTTCTGGCTCTGGCGGAAGTCTATCGAATTACGGGACAGACTGATGAACGCAGAGAGGCATTAATGGAGGTCGCGCGCCGCCGCCCGGAGGACAGCAAACATCTCATTCGAATGGGGGAAGAGGCGGGTAGGGAGGGCGACTTTGAATTTGCGATTTCCACGCTTCGTGAAGCAGTTGCGGTCAATCAAAGTGGAGAAGCGAAACGTGCGCTTGCGAAGCTTCTGATTCGGTATCGCGGGTTGGAGGAGGGACTCGCGGTTTTGCAGTCAATTCCAGGGGAAGGGGATGATCCAAGGAAAGTGGAAAAGACCATCGCAGGACTTGCCCAAGCGAATGAGTGGGAAGCCGCCCGGATCTACCTTGAGCGGATTTTGGAAAAGCACTCTGACGATTGGAGGTTGGGTTACCTCTATGGGATTCTCTTAAAAAAAGGGGAGAGACCCGAGGAAGCACGAGGAATGTTTCAATCGTTGGACCGGGTGGTGGCACCATTGACAGGCCTTGCTTCAAAGACCGTGACTCCGGAGGGAGAGCCGGCTTTCAACCCGACGACAGGGCAGAGTCCCAGGGTTGAGTGGATGAGTGGCTTTTCTGCGCAGCTATTGCGAGGTCAGGGCGACCTTGTTGTTCCGCCAACGTCTCGAAATTTCAGAAGGACAAGCGTGAATCAGGTCATCGGAGCGCCAATCACTTTCAATCTACCTGATTCACCGGAATTGCTTCGCCTCATGAG
>CALFSW010000239.1 GCA_937916505.1 uncultured Verrucomicrobiales bacterium
TACAAGTCTAAAATTCAAAAATATCCATCACTCTAAGTTTTACGCAGCACTAGAACGATTCTCCCTTCCCGCGAACCTTGTGGGCAGGGGCGGAACAGGCACCATGAACCGTCCTTGATTTTTGGCTCCATGGAATGCCCCCGGACTTTGGCGATGAACATTCCGGGTTTGATCGAGACTCCCGGCGGTTCCGCCCAACCGATCTCCTCCGGTGACATCTCCGGACCCCAGAGACCCGCGGCGGCTTCGAGGCTGTAAACTGGGACGAAGCGAGTGAATCGCTCATTGGCAGCGGGCTGTTCGACGAAGCCCGGTAGCTCATCTTCCTTCCGTTCCGAAGTATCGGTCATGGCGACAACTGTCCGCGATGGAGAGGCAACCGCGACAGGCTCGACGGCCCAACCGGCTTCGGAGTTGGTGAAGGCCACCTGATAGGATGTGCCGGGAGCGCCGGCATCATCGCCGAACCAACCGCGAATGAGACGGTGCATTTGGTTTTCATCGCTGCCTGAGGGAGAAGCAACATTGCACGCTATCTTGACGAACTTGAACACCCAGCTGCTGCCATCGGGAAGGGAGACGGTCGTGGGGCCCATGGGGCGCCCGGGGAGTTCCTCAATGGTGGGGAGCCGCAGAATGGGTTTGCCGCTGGAATGACTGACCTTGGCGAGGAACTTTTTCGCCGTGCCCATCGCAGCTTTCTGGATCCGAGTTTTGGCGTAGTGGGACAGACGGTAGTCAACCAGTTCGGCTGTCATCGATTCGAACTCCATGCGGAGTTCTTCCGGGCACTGAAATGCAGTGACGAAGCGTTCACCGTCACGCATGAACCACCGCCGTCCGGCCTGCTCGGCCATCCAGCGGGACAAAGGCCATTCGAGCCACCATGCAGCCCAGTCCTTGATCGGCGCGTTGGCTGGATCGGGGAACTGCTTGGTTGGCGGCAGATCGTTGCGGAGAACCGGATGAGCAAGGAGGAAGTCCCGGCAAGCGGCAGCGAGTTTTTCGATTTCCATCCCAGTCCATAATGCGTCGCGATCCAGAAGGACTCTCAGGACGACCATCTTGTAGCATTTGTTCAGACTGGAGACTTCAAGCATGGACAGCCATGAGCCGAATGAATCGAACACTTTGCGCTCTTGAGCCGATAGATCGTCCTGCTCGGAGATGAAACCGAACCACGAATCAAATTGTGCAGCCAGAGAGCGGGGCAGGTATCCGTGATGAAACAACTCGCTTGGAGTTGGCCGGCGCTGGAGATCATCCCGCATTACACGGTAGGCCTCCACCACTGCCGAGCCTGTGTTGGGCACGAGTTTCAACATCAGCTCCTTGGCCTCGACTTCGAGATCCAGCAGGCATCCCGGAGGCAGATCCGGAGGCGAGCCTTTGAGGAATTTCTTCAAATCCGCCCACTTCGCGGAATGGTTACCCAGTGAAAGCAGATGAGTGATGCGGCTGGCGAAGACGCGGTGGTTGCCAACGAAGTCGATGACTTTCAGCCGGGACTTGTTCTCGGCCGCACGGAGACCACGTCCAAGTTGCTGGAGAAAGATGACTTTTGATACGGTCGGCCGCAACATCACCACCCGGTCGACATCCGGAACATCGAGACCTTCGTTGAAGAGATCCACCACGCAGAGGGCCTGGAGCTTGTCATCGATGAAATCGGACAGGCTGTCGCTTCGTGAATCGCCGCCGGAGCCGGAAAATACAGCTGCAACGCTGACGTGGCGTCGTCGGAGCCAATCACGGGTGTAGAGGGCATGGCGGCGGGAACAACAAAAGACGAGAGTGCGAGCGGAAGGATCTACCTGCCACGCTGACCAGAGACGATCCATGCGTGCGCTGTTTTCGAGTTTTTCCTCGAGCACCTTCGCGTCGAACCGTCCACTGCGCCAAGGGATCTGATCGAAGTCCACATCATCCTTGAGGCCCACGTAGTGAAAGGGAACCAACGAGCCTTCTTCGATCCCGTCGCCGACTGTGGCCTGCCATGCCAGCACGTCATCGAAGAGTGATGCCACGTCCACGCCATCGGTGCGCTCGGGGGTCGCGGTGAGGCCGAGGGTGAAGGTGGCATTGAGGCGGGCGAGAACCCGACGGTAACTGGGTGCCTGGGCGGAATGGCACGAACTTAAGGGCGATTTCATCTGAAATTCCCCTCATA
>CALFSW010000240.1 GCA_937916505.1 uncultured Verrucomicrobiales bacterium
CTAGTGAAGATCGACTGAAATATAACAATCCGACGATCAATCGCCTCCGCCGCGAATACGAAGTCTCCGAGCGAACTCTGATTCGGGAAATTCGAAAGCAATACCCCGATCTCGTCATCGGACCACAGGGAGAAAATGACGAAGGTCAATCACGCATTGGCTTCATCAGTGCCATCCCGCTCCCCATCTTAAATGCAAACAAGGGAGGCATTGCCAAGGCTCGTGCAGAGCGCGAAGTCGCCCAAGCCATATTCGAGACAGAGTATGAGCGAAAGGTCGGAAAACTTGCCGCCCTTCGCGCCCGACTGAGGGGGATTCAAGCCCAACAATCATCCATTCGGAAAGATCTCATTCCCTTGGTGGATCGTCAGGCGAGCGATGCCCGGAACCTTGTTGAGCTGGGAGAGGGAGGAAGTCTTGTCCTGCTGGAAAGCTTGGTTAGAGCGCATGAGGCAAAGCTGAAAATCATCAAGATCCAACTTCAACACTCCCAAGCGGACACCGACATCCAATTCCTGCTGGGACCCACAAATTACAAGTCGAACTCACAGAGAGACTGATACCATGAACCATTTAAAAATCTTCCCTCTATTGGGACTCCTCTTCATTTTCCCTTCCTGCAATCGCAAGGGCGAAGAAAACGCTTCTTCTGTCGAAGAAAAAGCCGAACAACCCACCAACCGTATTGCAATTCCTGCAACCGTTCGGAGCAATCTGGGGATCACCTTTGCCAAGGTGGAGCGGAGAAATGTTGAAAATACGGTGCGTGTGCCGGGATCATTCGAACTCCAACCGCTGGCCAAGCACGAATATCGTATGATGCTCCCTGGGCATATTGAATTTCTCGTCAACCAGTTTGATGAAGTGAAAGCAGGCACTCCTGTTTATCGATTTCGCTCGCTGCGCTTGTTAGATTTACAGCAGCGCGTCGATCTTGCGAAAGCTTCGCTCAGACAAGCGGAGGCAAAATACGACGTCGCAATTACGAGGAAAAGAGCACTTGCCAAAGCCGACTTCAAACGCGCTGACCTGGATGCTCAGGTCGCTGAGCTAGAAGCCGAAATCGACCAACGGGAAGCGGAGCTAACTGCCGCCAGCGCAGCCCTCCGGAATGCCTCGCAATCTTCTGGTCGGGAAAATCCCGCATCTAAAGCCGATGCGAGTGATTGGATCGAAATTCGCGCCAAGGAATCCGGTTTTGTGGAATCGCTTGCAGTGACCAATGGAACCTTCGTCGAGGAGACGAGCTTGATTCTCACCACAGTCGACCCTTCGAAAGTTCGCTTTCTTGCCATGGGCTTACAAAGTGATTTACCGAAATTTAAGAACGGACAATCGGTCAAAATCGTGCCTCCACAAGGAGCCGGGAATGATCTTAATGAATTCATTGAAGCGACGCTTCAGATTGCTTTGACGGCAGATCCTGAACAGCGAACCGTGGGGCTTTTCGCAATGCCAGGTGAGCTGAAATCATGGGTTCGTCCTGGAGTTTCGGCCTTCCTGGAAATCGCGGAGGAATCGAGCAATGGTGTCGTTCTTGCGATTCCACGCTCTGCCGTGGTGAAGGACGGCATCACTCATGTCTTCTTCAAACGTGATCCTCTCGATGCCAATAAGGCGATTCGGATTGAGGCTGACTTGGGCGTGAATGATGGCCGATGGATCGAAATCAAAAGCGATCTCGGGCCAAAGGATGAGGTCGTTCTTAATGGGGTTTACGAACTCAAATTAGCCAGTTCGCAAAGTGGAACTTCCCAGAAGGGCGGACATTTCCATGCCGACGGATCTTACCACGGGAGTGACGAATAAACCTCTGCGACCATGTTAAGTAAACTGATTAAGTTTTCGCTGGAGCGAGCGCCCTTGGTGCTCATTCTGGCGGGCGTGCTACTTGCTTTTGTAGCACTTCGCCTTTCAAAGACTCCGGTGGATGTCTTTCCAGAGCTCAATGCTCCGACTGTGGTCATCATGACCGAAGCCCCTGGTCTTGCCGCTGACGAGGTCGAACAATACGTGACCTTTCCGATTGAAAGTTCGGTCAACGGAGTGCCGGGAGTGAGACGGGTTCGGACGTCGAGCGCGATTGGTCTTTCCATTGCCTACATCGAGTTTGATTGGGGGACGGATATCTACACTGCGAGACAACTCGTTTCCGAGCGTCTCGACTCGGTGCGTGAAGATCTCCCTCCAGATGCTCATGCCGAGATGACTCCGATCACCTCGATTACCGGGGAGATCATGCTTCTTGCCATCTCATCACCCGGCAAGGAAATGAGCGATCTTGAGATCAGGGCCTACGCTGAATTCGATCTTCGAAACAAGCTGCTGGCGATTGCCGGAGTGTCCCAGGTTTCGGTGATCGGCGGCGAGCTTCCCGAGTATCAAGTGCTCGTTCGTCAGGATGATTTACGTCTTTACGATCTCACTATTCAAGATGTCATCGATGCCTCGGGAGCGGCCCATAGCACTTTGAGTGCCGGGTATCTGCCGGACGTTGAGTCTCTCGAACTACCAGTCAGACAAAGCGGAAGAGTGCGCTCGGTGAAGGACATTTCCGGCACCTTGATCAAGTATCACGACGGATTTCCTGTTACGATTGGACAGGTCGCCAACGTGAAGCTTGGTCCGGCACCTAAGAGGGGAACCGGAGCCGATGGAGGGCAACGGGCGGTCGTCATGACCATTCAAAAAGCTCCCGGAACAAACACCATCACCATCACGGAAACGATTGATTCGATGCTCGATGAACTGGATTCCACTTTGCCGGAAGGCCTCCATATCAATCGTCAAATCTTCCGACAGGCGGATTTCATCAATCTTTCGGTTTCGAATGTCGTCCACGCTCTTCGCGATGCGGCAATCATCGTGGCCGTTATTTTAATTCTCTTCCTGCTCAATGTCAGGATTACGATTATCACCCTGACTGCGATTCCGCTTTCATTGGCGGTCGGCTTGTTGGTCTTCGATTGGATGGGCATGACGATCAACGTCATGACTCTGGGTGGCCTCGCCATCGCGGTCGGCAGCTTGGTTGATGACGCCATCATCGATGTCGAAAATGTCTTTCGACGACTCAACGAAAACGCCGCAAGGCCCGAGTCCGAGCGACAGCAGCGCCTGAAAGTCATTCTGGAAGCGAGTAACGAAATTCGCCCGGCGATGGTTTTCGCGACGATCATCATTGTCCTGGCATTCCTTCCCCTCATGTTTCTTGAAGGGATCGAAGGTCGCTTTTTCCGCCCGCTCGGAATCGCCTTTGGCGTGTCCATCATCGCCTCACTCGTCGTCGCTCTCACGGTGACGCCAGCGATGTGTCGCTATCTTATGTTCGGGAAGAGCAATCATGATAACTTCGTTGACCCACCGCTCGTGCGTAAGTTGAAGGGGATTTACACTCCGCTTGTCAGAACCGCCGTAAGGTTCCGGGAAATTGTCATCGGCTTGGCAATTATCGTGACGTGTTTGGCCCTCTGGTTGAGTTCGACGTTTGGAAAATCTTTCCTCCCAGAATTCAATGAAGGCACCTTTACGGTTGGATTGTTCGCGCCTCCGGGAACCTCGCTGCAAGCGAGCGATCGCATGGCCAGTTCCATTGAGCAGCAGCTTTTGGCTCTTGAAGGAGTGCAGAGTGTCACTCGCCGGACGGGACGCGCCGAACGGGACGAGCACGCCGAACCGGTGAGTAACTCGGAGATCGATGTGACCGTGAAACCAGGTTTCGATAATCAGGAAGTGCGCCAGAAAATCAGCGCGATTCTTGAAAAAGTTCCCGCGATTACCACTAACATTGGTCAGCCCATTGAGCACCGACTCAGTCACATCCTATCCGGCACTCCCGCCGCCATCGCCATCAGCATCTTTGGAGATGATTTGGATAAGTTGCGCGTGATTGCCAAGGAAATCGAAGGGGCTTTGAAACCCCTCGACGGAGCCCGGGACGTTGCCGCCAATCGTGAGGTCATGATCCAGTCGCTGCCGATTGATTATCGGCCGACTGATCTGGCTGCTTATGGACTCACCCCGCGTTCAGCCGCCGAGCAGGTAAGGAATGCCGTCTTCGGAGTGACGGTCGCTGAGATCAATGAAGGAGTCCGGAGATACAGCTTGGCGGTTCGTCTTGAGGAAGAAGAACGCGACGAACTGCGGGACATCAAAAACCTGGTGCTTCGCGGCAAAGGAGGCGCACTGGTGCGCTTGCATGAAGTCGCGGACATCGGACCCGAAATGACCTCAAACCTGATTGGACGTGAAAATGCCCAACGCCGGGCCGTCGTGACGCTCAACGTGGAGGAAGGATATAACCTCGGAGACCTCGTCGAAGAAGTGCAAAAAAGGGTCGATCCCATTGTGCAGAAGTTCGGCTACACCGTGAAATACGGAGGTCAGTTCGAAGCCCAGCAAGCGGCGAGTCGAACGATCTTTCTCTTCAGTGGGCTGGTCATCCTGATCATGATCTTCCTTCTCCAGCTGGCCATCGGCTCCTTCCGGGTCTCCTTGCTGGTCCTGGTCAATTTGCCTCTCGCACTCATTGGAGGAATCGCAGCGATCTATCTCACCGAATCACCGGGCATCGTGAGCAATACCGCCGCTCTCTTCGGACTCGGTGGACGCTACACCGCTCCCGTCATTTCGATTGCCAGCATGGTGGGCTTTATCACCCTCTTTGGCATTGCCGTGCGCAACGGTATCTTGCTGGTAAATCACTATGATCATCTCATGAAACATGAAGGAAAGACGATGTTTGAAGCCATCGTCCAGGGCTCATCCGAGCGCCTCATCCCGATTCTCATGACCGCTCTGACGGCCGCACTTGCAGTCGTCCCCATTGTCTTGCAGGGAGATCAGCCCGGGAATGAAATTCTCGCGCCCCTGTCAGTCGTGATTCTTGGAGGTCTGCTATCCTCGACCTTCCTGAATCTCATCATTGTCCCGGCGGGCTATGCGGCCATTCACCGTGTCTCCGCCAAACACCCCAACCCAAGAACCAAACCTAACAACAAAAAAGAAAACCCATGAAAAAAATAAACACCATTATTACCACAATGTCGCTTGCGGCACTCCTTGTCAGTTGTAACGACAAGGATGAAGCTGCGCCTGAAAAGGCCCAGCCCGAATCACCCGAAGCTCCCGCTCATGAGGAGGATCACGAACATGATGAAGTTGCCCTCGGGGAATTCGAGATTGGGGAATACAAGGTCAAAGCGGCCCAAGGTCACGGAAACGTGGAAGCCGGAAAGGAAGGTCACCTCGTGATCACTTTACCCTACAAAGACAACGGCGAAACCGTCACCCGAGCCTGGATCGGTTCAGCTGACCGCACCATGTCATCGGTTGGGAAAGGTGAGTATGCTCCGTCTCACGACGACTACGACATCCACGCCATTGCTCCGGACCCGCTCCCCGCAGGGGCCACCTGGTGGCTTGAAATTGAGAAGCCCGACGGCACGAAAGCAGTTGGTTCAATTCCGCTCCTCAAGGATATTCCCAAGCAGTAGTAAACTGTTTATTACCTCGTGAAAGCCATCGTCGTGCAAAAGCAGGCGATGGCTTTCAATTGTGCTAGGAACTGGTTGGCTGCAATTTCGGCTGAACGACTGCGCTATTGCTGCGACACAGAATATAGCCTCGATCCAACCGGCGCAAAAATAGCGCAGTTCTGAGCGCATCAAATTGAGAGGGGGTTCCTTAAAAACGACTGATTTAGGCCATTAGTTAGCCTGAAACCTCTTAAGAACGTGTTTTTTGACACTTTGCCAAGGTCGATGTCGAGAGTTCGAATCTCTTCACCCGCTCCATTAATTTTCAAGGGGTTACGAGAAATCGTAGCCCCTTAATTTTTGCCCAAACCAGGGGCTGGCGCAGTGAAGGCTCGGCAATTTTCCTGAGAGCTAGCGCTACGATCCAACTCGGGTTGGTATGCTCACTAATGAGAGCGGAAAGAGAAGCTGTCAAAATTGCTAAAATATTGACGTCTCTGGTTGTCGGATCCATGAGTTTTTGAGGACTTGGTGAGAGTCCAACTGAGAGATTTGGATGGTTGTGTTTCGATTTCTTGGTTCATGTTTTTTGTCGTTGGAGTTGTTTTGCGGGGACGAGGAGGCGGAGGGCGTTGGCGATGACGAGGAGCGTGGCTCCGGTGGTGGCGAGGATGGCGAGCCAGAGGCTGGTGTGGCCGGTGATGGCGAGCACAAGGAAGATGGCTTTGATGACAATGGACTCTTTGCTTCTTAATGACCGTGGTCATGTACATCGGGAGAATGATGGCTGGGTATAAGGAGAGTTCAAAAATTAGAGAGCACCTCCACCAGTGGCCTTGATGAGATCGATACGGGAATTCAGGGTCGCTTGTTGGAGCGTGATGGCGCTCCGCTTTGCTTCAAGCCAACGGCGTTCGGCATCGAGGTATTCGATCTGGGAGGTGAGTCCGGCATCGAACTGCTCACGGGCGTAGTCGCGGGTGGTTTTGATTTCACTGACTTCGCGCTGGACCGTGGAAAGCTGGGCTTGGCGGCTTCGGAAGTTGATGCTTGCTGTGTCGATTTCTTCCAGGATTCTCAGGAGGGTTTTGCGATATTCGGCAGCTGCGGATAACCTCTTCACTTTCCGTGATTCAACGGCAGCGAGGCGTGCCGGGTCGTAGATCGGGATATCAAGCGAAGGTCCGATTGTGGTGACCCAGGTTCGATAGCGGTCTGTGAGGGACATGTTTCTTCCGGAGGCGAGGGCCTTGAATTTGAAAGAGGGCAGGAGATCAAGCCGGGCCGCTTTCTCCATCTCGAAGGCGGCTCGCACTTTGGCTTCGGCGGCTAGCAGAGATGGATGAAGAGCGAGGACTTGGTTAAGCGGTTTCGATGAAGGGGAACCGAAAGAGGGGAACGAAGCTTTCGAGGAGTTTGCAGGCTGGCTGCCGCCTCGCAAGGAGCGAAGTTGAACGACAGTAAGATCCCGAAGGCGGCTAAGGTCGAGCTGGAGGCGTTTCAGTTTTTCGTTTTCGGCCCGCTGGTTGGAAACGGCGGAGTTTGCAATAATTCCGGCTTTGTTTCGTTCGGTGAGAGTGGAGAGGGTGTCGCGGCTTGTTTGCAGGGATTCATCGAGGAAAGCGATTTCCGCGTTGAAGCGATAAAGATTGAGGCGGGTTGCCGCGATCCGGCTGGAGAGTAGGAGCTTAGCTGCTTGGTAGTCCCAGATAGCGGCTTCGGTATTGGCTACCGAGGCTCGTTTGGCAGCGCGGAGCTTGCCCGTCACGTCGATCTCCCAAGAGAGATTTCCACCCGTTTCCCAGGGGGCAAGTGAGTAGGGACCAAAGTCGATGTTTTTTCTCCGGCCTTCGCTATATCCGAACCCAAGATTCAAGCTGGGGAGCATGGGAGCCCCGGCCTTTGCGACGGCGGCCTCTGCCTGGTCGATCCGTAAGGCAACGCTTTTAAGGTCGGGGTTATTTGAAAAGGCGAACTGGATGTCGCTATTCAAGGACGGATCGCCGAGTTGTCGCCACCACTGGACGGTGGCCTGCTTCATGGCCGAAGTGGCCGCTAATGATGCCCTGGAGGAGGGCTCGTTAGACGAGCACCCGGTTAGAAAAAGAGCAGTGGTCGTAGCGATGGCGAGAACTCTTGGATACATCGATTAGATTGGTTTATTTTTTAACAAAGATGCCGGTCGCGTTGACCTGCATGTTGGAATCGGTGGAACCCTTGGCGACCTCGCCGGTGACAATGAGAGAGCTGAGTTCCTTCATTCCACCCAGTCCTTTGAAGCCTTCCTTGAGTGGTTTCCCCTCATCATCGACGGCCTGCACGGTGAGAATTGAGGCCATTTTGACCTCGGGATCATCGCAGCAGGCATCCCAGGGAGTTTCACAGTTTTCGTCTGGATTCTGGTTACAAGCGGTTATTTTTTTTGGGTCGCCCAAGATCATGACGGCCCGGCCTTCCATGAAGACATTCTCGCTACCGAGGATGTCGCCGGAGAAAGTGACTTGATCACCAGGCTTGGCTGCCTTTCGGAGGTCGGCGATGTCGGCGGGCTTAGTTGGTTTTTCCTGGAGAATTAAAGCTATAAGAGCGCTGTTTGCCTTCGTCTTGGTTGTCGTCGAAGCGTCCTTTTTCTCTGAGCACGATGCCAGAGCAAAGATGGAAGCGAGGGCGAGGGTGGAGTATTTTTTCATTTTCATTTTCGTTATTGGTTTGGATTTTTTGGTTGGGTTCAGCTTGAACGGAGAGCTTTGGGGAGACTTGGAAGGAGGCATCGAATCGCAGGCGGCAAAGTTCCGATGGTTCCCAAAAGGATTCCTGCCACAAGACCAGAGAAGATGACCATTGGAGTCAAAGTGAGGGTGAATGTTCCGATTGAAAACGGAACGGTGCGGCCATCCAAAAGGAAGTATGCAAGGATGAAAGCCAGGAGCGTTCCGGTGAGGGTCGCAAGCAGTGACTCTTGAATCAATGACACGAAGAGGGCGACTCGCGTGTAACCGATGGATTGCAAAGTGGCCATTTCCTTGATGCGCGCAGCGAAGGCGGCGTAGAGGGTGTTAAGGCCTCCAAACACGGCGCCGGCAGCAACGAGAGCGGCCGTGACCCAAGTCATAATCTTGATCGGTTTATAGAAGACGCTCAATTTGTCGTAGTAGTGGTCTTCACGAATGGCGGAGAGTTCGAGGTCGTTTCGTTGGAAGGTGAAAAGCTCAACATCATCGATGCTCCCGCTTCCATCTCCGGCAAGACGGAGGGTGATAGAGGAAAGACTGTCCCGTTGCGTGAGGGAGGCCAGGTCATTACGATCAAACCAAATCTCAGATTCGAGAACAGTGCCAGGTGCCGCAAAGCGTCCTGATATTTTCACTTCGGTATCGCCGAACTTGAGTAATTTTCCGACAGCAAGATCATCCTTCTCCACACCGAGTTTCCGATGTGTGAGGCGACCGACCATGGCCTCACCTGGACCGGGGAAGTGACCCTCCAACAATCTGACGGAGGTATGGACAAGAAGAGCCTTTTCCAAAACTCCACGCAGTAGGGCTTGTTCTTCGACTCCCGATGCGGTCGTGATCGGGGCTTGATAGGAGATTTCACCAGAGACGGCGAGGACTTTAAGCTTGGAGTCAATTCCGGTAATTGAAGTAGCGGCAGCGGACTCGGCGCTGATGCCAACCTCCGAACGCTCGATGGATTTTTCCGATCCTTTGCCGACAAGAATGACGTTTTGGGGTGAACCGGAAGCTGAGAGAACGGTGTCCATGCCTTGATTGAGCGCGACGGCGGCGATGAGCAGAAGCACAACGACTGCCGAGCCGCCTACTGTTTGTAAGAGGCGGGATGGATCGCGAAACAGGTTCCGCAGGGCGTAAGTAAATGGTAACATCAGGGTGTTTTTGTTAGGCGTTCAGAGATTCGACAAGGGGACGGGAGGTGGCTTTCCATGCAGGGTAGAGGGAGGCGAGTAGTCCGAGAGCCATCGCTACGCCGAGGCCACTAATAGTGACTGAAGAGGATGGAGTGAGAGCGAGAGTGAGCCCTTCGTTCCCGAGGGTGAATGCCTTAAGTTTGAAAAAGGACATGGCCCCAATCACTCCGACAAGCCCCCCGATGAGGCCCAGAAGAACACCCTCGATGACCACGATGACGCCGATAGCCAGGCGGGAAAATCCAAGTGTTTGGAGAATGGCTGTTTCCTTCACGCGACCGCGCACAATAAGGAGAACGGCATTGGCGACGAGGCCCAGGACGGCAAAAACGGCACCAAGACCGAGCCAGCGAGTGAAGCCGATGAGTTCAATCATCTGTTTTGCAGTCTCAGCAAAAAAGGCTTTCTCCGGGCGGGTGTTTGTCGGTTGCTGATCTGCTTTAAAGGTCTCGTCGATTTTATCTGAGATCGTTTGAAGCTGATCGGAAGAGTCCACTTTGACATTAAACTGAGTCACGATCCCAAGTCCGATGCGAGAGGCTTGCTGGAGAAAGGGGAGATGGACGTAGGCGACATTTTCGTCCTGTGGCGAGTCCGAGATGATGATGCCAGCGACCGTAACGTTGACGCCAACGACCTCGAACTTATCGCCTGGGGACAGCCCTCGCCTCTCGGCAAGGTGTTGGCCAACGAGGGCGCCATCGGTGCGATTGAGGAAATCATCAAAGGAGCCATCAATCACGGTAATCCCAGGATTGTATTGCTTCAGTGTTTCGGGTGGCACCCCTCTGAAGGTGATGACATCGAGCGAGGCCCCACAATTGTTTACTGCGATTTGAATTGGGATAACCTCTTTGACACCAGGGATGCGTTTGATGGTGGAGAGGTAATGTTCCGGCAAGCGCGATGTCGATGGGCAGAAACGATTCTCTCGATAGACGACCAGGGTCGTGTCATCAGCGCTGCTTTGAGTGGCGACCGAAAGCGAGTGTTGCATGGTCTGGACTGAGGCATAAAGGAACATCCCGGCAGCGACCCCGGCAATTGTGAGGAGTGATCTCAATTGATTTCGAGTGAGATTTTTCATGGCCAAAATTAAAAGTTTCATGAGTGGGTTTTATGCGTGGGTTAAGAGATGGCCTTCTTCGATGAACTGGCCTTTTTCCAACTGGAGTGCCCGATGGGCAGAGGCTGATGCTTTGGGGTCGTGGGTCACCATCACGATGGTTTTTCCATGTTTCGTCGCGAGGGTATCGAGGAGGTTGAGAATGGAATCGGCGGACTCCCGGTCGAGATCCCCCGTGGGTTCGTCGGCTACCAAAAGCTCTGGATCATGAACAATAGCGCGGGCAATCGCGACGCGTTGTTCTTGTCCTCCCGACAGCTCGGAAGGACGGTGGTCGGCCCGGTCACCGAGGCCGACAAGATCGAGGGCAGAGAGGATTTTTTTCTTCCGTTCGCTCTTGCCGAGCTTCCCAAGCAAGAGAGGAAGTTCGACATTTTCGTATGCCGAAAGAATTGGGACGAGATGGTAGAGTTGGAAAATATAGCCAACGTGCTTTGCCCGCCAACGGGTGAGTTGTGCGCGGGTGAGTCTGGCGATGTCGTTACCATCGATTAGAATTTGACCCGAGGTGGGAGTGTCGATTCCGGCGATGAGGTTCAGAAGAGTCGTTTTTCCTGAACCAGATGGACCCATGAGCGAGAGAAACTCACCGCGAGGGACATCAAGCGACAGGTTTTCGAGAGGTGTGATTGTGGTTTTTCCCTTGGTGAAGGCCTTGGTAACGGATTTGACGGAAATATGAGGATTCATGATTTTTTAGTGAGGGTTGGATCTTGTGATCCGCGTGCCGTCTTCGAGATCGGCGTGAGGAGGAAGGATGACGGATTCGCCGGAGCGCAGACCTTCGATGACCAGGCGATGACCGTCTCTTGTTTCGGTGCCAAGTGTAACGGTTCGGCTTTCGGCGGTGTTGTCAGGCGAGACCACCCAGACTTTGCTATCGCTGACGAGAGCTTTTTCGGGGACGTAAATGGACAGTCGGGCTGATGAACCCTGAGCTGCACTACCGTTTGCATTTTCGCCATTTCTCTTATAGTTCAGTGCAAAGAATTTCGCACGAACCAGCATTTCCGGTCGCAAGCGGAGATCGGGGCTTGTGATGGCGACCTTGGCTTGCAGAGTATTTCGCTGAAGATCCGCCTGTCCGCTGATTCGGGTGACAGTTCCTTCAAAAGTTCGGTCGGGCAAAAGCTCTGAGACGAGTTCGACAGACTGCCCGGCGGAGAGAGCGGCAGCTTCATTCAAGGGAACATCGATTCTGGCTTGGAGTTGATTTGGATCGTAAAGTTCGACGATCACGGCAGAAAATGGATCGTCCATATCGAGCATGCGCTTCTTTCCCGGAGCTGCATGAAGCCGCAGGACGATGCCATCCATGGAAGCTTTGATTTGAGTCCGGTCGAGGTTGAGTTGGGCTCGCTCTTGGGCGGTTGAAAGCTCGCTGAGAGTCGAGCTCATTGTCTCTTTTTCGGCCCCGATTTGAACTCTCTGAGTTTCCAGGCGGGGGATTTCTGCCCGAGCTTCAGCAAGCATCGCTAGCTCTCTTTCGGTGGCAAGGCGAGCCTGGACCAGTTGTTGTTTGGATACGGCACCTTCGCTGAGCTGACTGATTCTTGAGTAGTTGTCTCTCGCTTCATCCAAGACTGATGCGAGGGCTTCGATTTTGCGTTGAGCTGCCGCGATCTCAGCTGCGACAATCTCCAGACCAGCACAGTGGGCAACGATCCGCTTTTCCATGCTGAGGTGTTTTTGTTTCGCCTCCTGAAGGTTGAGCCGGGCATCGTCATCGATCAGCGTGGCGAGAAGATCGCCTTCCTTGACGGCCTCGCCTTCAAGAACCTCCACCTTTGAACCCACTCCATTGATGAGAGTTGAGGAGTAAACGGTGTAAGGATCGGGTTCGACCCATCCGGAGGCCTGGAAGAGCAGACCGCCTTTCCCTGTTGGTAGGACTGGTGATTCTGACGGGCTTGATGGAGTCTCCTGTTGAGTTGTTTCTCAAGCCCGGGCAGTAATGACCGGAGCGGTATTGACTTCGGCAGCCGGGATTAATCGCTCTCCGAAAAGAAGCGTGAGGATAAGGACGAAGCCAAGGAGGAGCCCGGCTGGCAAAAGCCATGTGAGAGAACGCTTTCGCTTGGGTGAGGTTCCTGATGAAGGCTGATCCGAGGAAGTTTGATTGGTAAGGTCGTCTAAAGACATAAGAGTTTCGATGAAAGTGGTTTGAGGTCACGAATGGCCTGAAAACGGCTCTGTCGTGGGTGTGAGATCGCCGCGAAGAGGCGGTGATCAGTGCACAAAAAAGACGAGCGCTAAAAAGCAGCGCACGCCGTCAAACCCATGAATCAAACAAGAAACACTGAGTATCTCACACGTAGTGGGATAGCTGGAATCAACCCTGCAACCGGCGGGGGGCTTCCTCGAATTCCATGAATGGAATTTTTAAGCGAAAAGACGATGTCGATTTCTCCAGACTGCACCGGCGAAGACACAAGCTCGATCCCCTGGTGGATAGGAGTTGGGATAGAATCTACACCGACAAAATCATCAAGCTTACAATTTCACCAGTGTGAAAGATCGTATGTCCTAATCGACTGAGCCTTTCAAAGGCGATTGTCTTGAAGCTCCGCGCTTTTCTTGCGCTACGAGATATGGGCCAAGTCAAACAGGCGCAGATAAGGCGTGGCAATTTTCCTGAGAGTTAGCTCTACAATCCAACTAGGGTTAGGGTGCTCACCAATGAGGGCCACTTCATAAAGTCGCTTCTCATTCCGAAAAGGGCCTCGACGACTGCGGTCTATTGGCCGACTAATCTGGTTCCCCCCAGAGCTCCTTCTTCTGCCCCCGGGTCATCCGACGCTCGCAGGGGGAATGATAAAATAGTTCGTTAAATCGAAGCTTCGGTGGGAGATTAGACGTGAACGCCGATGAATCCGTCCGACGAGAATAAGCACGAAGAGTTTCTGCGCAGTTTTACTGCTCATGAGGCGTCTATTCGAGCCTATGTGCGGCGGTTGGTTCCGTCGCGGTGTGATGCGGATGACGTGATGCAGGATGCCTCGATCGTGCTGTGGAAAAAATTTGGAGAGTTTCGCAAGGATGGAGACTTCCGGGCCTGGGCTTTCGGCGTGGCTCGATTTTCCGCCTTGGCGTGGAGGCGGGACAAGGCCCGTGACCGGTTGGTGCTCGACGAGAATGTGGTGGCCAAACTTGCGGAGGAAACCGCGAACGACGAGGCACACCTGCAACAACAGCGGGATGCGCTTGAGATTTGCATCCAAAAGGTCAAGCCGGGGCATCGGGCTCTGCTGATGGACGCTTACCAGGCCGATTCCCGTATTCAGGATGTTGCGTCCAGCAGTGGTCGCACGGTGTCTGGATTTTATCAATGGCTCCACCGGGTTCGCCGGTCGTTGCTCGACTGTATTCGCCGTTCGCTAGCCCAACAAAAATCATCATCATGAGCGTAGAAACAGAACTGGATGCTCTCACGCAATCCTACCTCGACGGCACGATCGGGGGAGGTGAGGTGGAGCGCTTGAATGCAATTCTGGATGAAGATGAAGTGGCGCGGCGGCGGTTTGCGGAGGCCTTGAATCTCGACTCGGCCATCGCCGCGACCGCGGCTGGCTGGAAGTTGGAAGAACCGGAAGAGACCAAGCCGGTCCGCCTCCGTTTGCCGATCCGCCTCCTGATCCTGGCGGCCTGTCTCGTCTTGTTCCTGGGTGGGGCTTGGTGGTGGCAAAGCACGGCGACCCCGTTTGCGACAGTCGCGAAAGGGGTGGGGGTAGAGGACCTTCCGGTGGGGACCGAGTTGCGAGGTGACACTCATACGGTGAAAGAGGGGACCGTGGAGTTGCTGACCGCGCGCGGCGCACGGGTGGTGATTGAGGCTCCGGCGAAATTTCGATTTGAGTCCGCCCAGCGTCTGCACATGCTGAGGGGGCGACTCGCGGCCGACGTGCCACCGTCCGCCAAGGGCTTCACGGTGGTTACCCCCACAGGCGACGCGGTGGATTTGGGAACCCGGTTCGGGATCGATGTCCCGGTGAGTGGAGATGCCCAGATCCATGTGTTCGAAGGAGAGGTCATTGCCAAGGGAGCTGGAGGACAGGAGGACAAAAGTCTGTATGCGGGCGATGCTTGGACGATGAGTGAGGATTCCAGCACGGCGCGTGCCCTGCGTTCTTCCGCATTCATCCAGTTGGAGGAAATGCAGGATCTTACGGCTGGACAGCAGCATCGCTCGAAGGCGGGGCTCGAGACGTTGCGGGAAGATTCATCGCTGATCACGCTTTTGGATTTCGAGTCCGGGGAAGATTACCCGGGTAAATACCGGATGGTGCAAGGCCGCTGGCCTGGTTCGCGCGCTCCGGAGTTCATCGACGGAGGGGATCACCTTAAACTCGATGTCGACGCTTCCAGTGCCTGGGCGCAAATCACCTTCGCGGCTTGGGTGCGACTTGATCATCTCGGAGCCCCTTACCAGTCGCTCCTCCATGCGGATGGTTGGGACAACGGGAAGAACGGACTGGTTCACTGGATGGTCAACGAGGCGACGACAATGCGCTTTGCCATGTTCGGCAATGTGCTTGCTCCCGGCTCCAATGAGTTCGAGGCCTACCCGGATTCGCTCACGCCGGTTCTCTCCGACCAGGGCCGTTGGGTACACCTTGCAACAGTCTATGATTCAGAGACCGGAACGGTGAGGTTTTATCACAATGGTCGTTTCGACAAGGAAGTCCGGCAGTCCGTCGCCCATCCCGCTCGCCTCGGCTCGATACAGATCGGGAATTGGAACGAGGGGGAGCGTAAGCTCAGTGGCCGGGTGGATGAGCTCATCATTCTTGGCCGGATCATGAGCGATGACGAAGTGCGAATCTTGTATGAATCAGGCAATCCCTATACCCAGTAGATCTTGAATCACCGACTTCCAATTACCGCCGTCATCCTTGGGGCAACCATGCAATTCGGGTCTGCCGCGGTGGACTTTAAGAGTGAGGTCCGTCCAATTCTTGAGGATCATTGCTATCGTTGCCATGGACCCAAAAAGCAGAAGTCCAGCCTGCGCCTCGACGTGCGGGAGGCCGCTTTTGAGGGTGGCGAATTTTACAAGCCCAATATCGTGCCCGGGAAGGCCGTTGAGAGCAGTCTGATTGAGTTTGTCACCGGAGAGCATGAAGAGGGCCGCATGCCGCCGAAGGGTGAGGGCCTGTCTGCCAAGGAGATTTCCACCCTCACTGCTTGGATCGACGAGGGAGCGATTTGGCCGGAGGGAATTGATGAGGCGCAGCTTGAAGACCGGAAGGATCATTGGTCGTTCAAACCCCTGGCAGAGTTCGAGACCGGGCGCTCGCTCGATTCGTTCATCTCCGCAGAGCTCCGCGAACACGGATTGACGATGTCGGCGGCGGCGGATCGGGTCACCTGGCTTCGACGGGTGTCTTTCGATTTGATCGGACTCCCTCCAACGCCGGAGGCAGTTGAGGTATTTTTGAGTGACACCCGGGATGATGCCCAGGCGCGGGTGGTCGATGAGCTTCTTGGGTCCCCCCGGTATGGCGAGCGATGGGCTCAGCATTGGCTGGACGTTGTCCGCTATGCCGACACCCACGGTTTCGAGGTGAACACGCCGCGTCCGAACGCCTGGCCGTATCGTGACTACGTCATTGGCGCCTTCAATCAGGACCTCCCGTTCGACCAATTCATCCGTGAGCAACTTGCCGGTGATCGCATGGGGAAAGATGCGGCGACCGGGTTTTTGGTCACCGCGGCGCGCTTGCTGCCGGGACAGATTGGGAAGGATGACGCGTCGAAGCGTTTGGCGCGGCAGGACGAACTTGGAGAGATCGTCATTAACACCAGCGAGGCGTTTCTCGGGCTGAGCGTCGGCTGTGCGCGCTGCCACAACCACAAGTTCGATGCGATTACGGCCAAGGACTACTATTCCCTGCAGGCCTTCTTTTCCGGGGTGTCCTATGGCGATCGTCCGATACGCACCACGGAGGGCGAGGCGAAACGCCAGGAAGTGGATCAGCTCACCGAATCGATCCGCGGGATCGATCACTCCCTGGCGGAGTTTGTTCCGCTGGCTCGATCCGGAACGATGCGACCGGCGGTGAGCGCGAAGCAGAACGTTGAGCGCTTTGCTCCGGTGACGACCCGCAAGGTGCGCTTCACCATTTGCAAGGCCAATAAATATGAGCCGTGTATCGATGAACTCGAAGTGTTCGATGCCGGAGGGAAGAACGTCGCGCTCTCCTCATCGGGAGCGGTGGCGACTGCTTCAGGAAGCAATGTGGCCGTGAATCGCCATGAGCTCCACTTTGTCAATGATGGGAAGTTCGGGAACGAGCGCAGCTGGATGTGCAGTGCGGGTGAGGGATGGGTGATGATTGAATTTCCGCGCGTGGAGACGATCGAACGCATAGTGTGGGGGCGGGATCGTCAGGGTAAATTCGCGGATCGGCTGGCTCTTGATTACCTGATCGAAGTGACGGATGAGGCGGGCGAATGGCATGTGGTGGCGGATTCGAGTGACCGGCACAAGCAGGGTGCGGGAGGGGATTCGGCACTCACCGGCTTGAGTCCCGAGCATGCCGCAGAGGCGAAGGCGCTTCTGGAAAAGAAGACCTCGTTCGAGGCCAGAATAGGAGAACTGGAGGCCAAACGCTTGGTCTTTGGTGGTTCATTCGGAAAACCTGAAGCGGTGTATTTGTTGAATCGGGGGGACGCGGAGCAACCCTTGGAGGAAGTGGAGCCTGCGGTGTTGTCGGCGCTCGGTGATATTGCTTTGGCGAAGGACGCTCCGGAATCCGAAAGGCGTGCCGTCTTGGCTGACTGGATTGCGAGTCCCGACAATCCCTTGACCGCGCGGGTTGCGGTGAACCGAATTTGGCAGGGGCACTTCGGCATTGGTTTGGTTGAGACCTCCAACGACTTCGGGCGTGCCGGTGCGGAGCCGAGTCATCCCGAATTGCTCGACTGGCTGGCGACGGAGTTCATTCGCTCCGGGTGGTCGATGAAACACATGCATCGTCTCATCGTGCTCTCCGCGACCTACCGGCAATCCGGGTTGATCAATGCCGAGGCGCAGGGAAGAGATGCCGATGTGCGTTTGTTGTGGAGGTTCCCGTCTCGCAGGTTGGAGGCCGAAAGCCTGCGCGATTCCATTCTTGCGGCGTCCGGCCAATTGAACTTGAAAACCGGTGGTCCGGGATTCGACCTGTTTAAATCGCGCGGTGGCCTGTCCGGGTTTCCGCCGGTGGAGTCTTTTGCGGGCGAGGGATTGAGGAGGATGATCTATGCCCACAAGATCCGGATGGAGCCCGACTCCATTTTCGGTGCCTTTGATTGCCCGGATGCCGGGCAGAGTGTCTCCCGCCGTCGGCAGTCGACCACCCCGATCCAGGCACTCAATCTATTCAACAGCCGTTTTGTGATCGATCGTGCCGAGGACCTCGCCAAGCGAGCCGAGCTCGAGGCCGGGGACGATTTGAGCGCCCGGATTCGTCGGACTTACAAGCTCTCGTTGTCCCGTGATCCTTCCGCCGATGAGGTCTCTGACGCCTTGCCGGTGGTTCGCGAACACGGCCTGGCCGCCCTCTGTCGCGCCCTGTTGAACAGCAACGAATTTCTATTTATTCCATGAGCTACCTCTCTGAACATCTCTCGCCAGGCGGCCGGCACTTACTCGACCGGCGCAATTTTCTGTCCGGTAGTGCGACGGCATTGAGTTCGATTGCCCTGACCAGTTTGCTCAGCCGCGAGAATTTATTGGGTGGCCAACAACCGATCATCGATCCGACCCGACCCTACGCTCCCCGACCACCCCACTTTGCTCCGAAGGCGAAGAACGTGGTGGTCATCTTCTGTGCCGGAGCGGTCAGCCAGTTGGAGACTTGGGACTACAAGCCCGAGCTGATCAAGCAAGATGGCAAGCCCTTGAAGGGTGGGCCAGCGGTGACGTTCCAGGGTCCCGCCGGAAATCTCGCGAGGCCGCAATACGAATTTCGACCCCGGGGGGAAACCGGGAAGATGGTCTCGGAGATGATTCCACACCTTGCCAAACAGACCGACGACTTTGCCTTCATTCATTCGCTCACAAGCAAGACCAACACGCACGGTCCGGCGGAGAACTTTCTCTCGACCGGGTTCGTCCAGGACGGCTTTCCGAGCATGGGAGGGTGGGTGAGTTATGCTCTGGGTACCGAGAATCAAAATTTGCCGGCCTTCGTTTCCATTCCCGATCCGCGTGGAGTGCCACAGGCGAGTGTCAACAATTGGGGGCCGGGCTTTCTGCCTGCCGAGTTCCAGGGGACGACCTTCAGTGCTTCGAAGCCGGTGCGACACCTCTCGCCTCCTGCCGGAATTTCCTCCGCTAAGGACCAGGCCACGCGTTCTCTTCTGCAGCGAATGAATACGCGACATCTCGAGCAGAATCCCGGGGATGGAAAGCTTGCGGCGCGTATTGCCAGCTATGAACTCGCAGCACGTATGCAGCTGAGTGTGCCGGGAATTGGTGATCTCAGTTCGGAGCCTGCCCATATTCTAAAAAGTTACGGGGCGGACGATACCTCGAACCCTACCAAGGCCGGTTTTGCCAAGAACTGTATTCTTGCCCGGCGTCTCATCGAGAGCGGGGTGCGGTTTGTTCAACTTTTCAATGGTGCCTACGCAAGCGGAGGCAAGCTCAACTGGGACGGACACAGCAAGCTCAAGGAGCAGTATGACGTTCACGCGGAGATCCTCGATCAGCCAGCGGCTGCCATGATCAACGATATGCGCCAACGTGGTTTGCTGGAAGACACCTTAGTGGTCTGGTGCACCGAGTTCGGACGGATGCCGATGTTTCAAAAAGGGGCGCAGGGACGGGACCACAATCCGGACGGATTCACCTGCTGGATGACAGGGGCGGGAGTCAAGCCGGGCATCAGCCACGGTGTGACGGACGAGCTCGGGCGCAAGGCCATTCAGGATGTTCATCCACTCTATGATTTTAATGCGACAATTCTCCATCTCCTGGGTCTCGACCACGAGAATTTGACCTATTACCACAACGGCATCGATCGTCGCTTGACCAATGTTGAGGGGCATTTGATCCGCGAGGTGCTCGCCTGAGCGGCTTCGACGACACCGAAGGAATCAACCGATGTTTCAGCCCCCGGGCCTTGGGTTGCAAAATGGATTAGGTCGCGTTAGCGATGCCTGAATCAGAGCGGTCAGAAGAACCTCCATCGTATTTCCTCTGCCACGGGATTTAACGAACTTATTGTATGTTCGTGACTCGCCCTAGGGCAGTTTTCGGACTCGATAGTAGGCCTGCGGAGCGATCTCTGTGAACTCGAATGTCGTGGAATCTCCCTGGCTGGTCACGTTGACGTCAACATCGCTCCACGTGATGAGATCGACGCTCCGAGCTACCGCGTAGACTTGCTCGAGTTGGGAATTCCACGTCAGCGCGACCTTATCGTTGTCGCCGTCGCGCGTGATCATGGTGATTTCGAGCAACTCGTCCGGACCAGAAGCTGCCGCAAAATGTTTGGCTACGTCCGAACCGCTGAGCACGGAATCGTAGATGGCGAACTCGTCGATGCGTCCATCGAACAGGCGTCCGCCGTCCCAAGCGCCAATCTGCATGCCGGTGGCACCGAAGACGACACTCTGACTCGTGTGATCGCCCGTATCCTCGACTTCGATCCCGTTCAGGTAGATTTTGGTCTCGTCGTTGATGACATCATTGGTCACGACGAGATGGTACCAAGTCTGTGTCGCAAGGCCGGAGACCGAATCGACTCCTCCGGCAGGGACATCGGAGTTCACGGCGTGTTCAATGACGCTGCCACTGGTGAGGTTTAGATGAACCCTCCCGGGAGCCCAGCCGTTGGTGGAAAATAGCGAAGTGCAGCAGCCATTAGCGGGGGTATCGAGGAGGAGCCAGCATTCGATGCTGCTCTTTGCGTGTGTTCCAAGGTTGGGAACACGGACAAATCCGCCGGCGAATTCCAGAGCGTGCCCAAGGTTGGTCTCTGCGCTGGTTCCTTTGAATCCGAGGCTACCGGGATTGGCGAAGACTCCATCGTTGGCATTGCCGGAAGAATCTGCGGCGGTTGTGCCACCTGACTCCTCAAACTGGTAGTATAGCAGGGGGCCGTCAGCCAAGACGGCGTCCTGGTAGGGCGAGGCCGCAACTCCAGTCGCGGCAAACACAGCGGCCAGTAGGATCGCGGGAACAAGAGGGGAATAACACTTGGAAGAAATCGAGGAAGAGGGGGATTGGGCGAGATTATTCATATATTCCGCGTTGTTGTAGCGAACGCCGAATCAGTGGGCGGCATTAGATATCTCCTTAGCAATCGCAAATTTAACGGTGATTCTCCGGGGCGCACGCTGAGCAATGTAAACTTGTCGTGTTTCGACCTCACCGTCCATCTCCCAAGCTTGAAGAAACAATTATTCAGATTTTTCGTTAAATCCCGGACCGGTGGGGAGATGCCTGATGACGCTTGACCTGATACCGGTGCCGTGACGTGATTCGTACTTGTTTCCAGTGGAATTGACCGTCGTAATATACCATAATCTCCATTCAACCTTTTAATCCATGTCCTCCAATCTATTCCGTTCGGCCTTGATTCTTTTATCAGTTGGCACCTTCACCAGTGCTCATGGTGCTTCCGTGGCATACCGTAACCTGGTCCTCGGTGACGGGGCGGTGGTCTGATACGAATTTGATGAGGTGATCGGCACCGCCGCTGTTGATTCGATTGCTGCTGCCAATGGAACCTATATTGGAACGGTCAATCTAGGAGCCCTGAGTGCTGCCGGCTTGGGATCCTCGGCAGATCTGTCCGGCGGCTATATCGACGTCCCGGTCGTCGGCTCTTTTGTCAACAGGACGGCTGAAGTCTGGTTGCAGTTGGATGCCGGCGGCGCCGGGTGCTGCACCTCCATCGCCTCGTCCGGAACCTGGCAAGCCCAGGCCCTTCACTGGAATTTGGTTGGCGGGAACGTGTTTGAGCACGCAGTTAACGGCCAAGGAAATTCCAACACTCTTGGCGGTTCCTTTGTGACCGACGGCGCGACCTGGTATCATCTTGTCGTTACGCAGAGTGCAGGAGACACGGCCACCTACCTCAACGGAGTCGCGGTCGCGGATAATGGTGTCAATCATGCCGGTCCCATCGACTACGGGAACAACAACCTCCAGATCGGGGCCTGGAACGGCGATCGTCTTCTCGATGGGCGCATCGATGAATTTGCGATATACGACACCGCTCTGACTGCGAGCCAGGTCTCGGCCCACTACGCTGCGGGAATTGTCCCCGAGCCTTCCACCGGTTTGTTGGCTCTGCTCGACGGGATCCTCGTCCTTCGCCGCCGCCGGAGGTAAGTATCAGCCATTGTTAGTTTTAGAGAAGGGCGTCTCGCGAGTTTGATCGCAGGCGCCCTTTTTGTCGCCATTGATTCCGACCTCCTCACATTCCCGTGGGGATGGCCTTGGAAATTAGTGCGGGTCAATAATCGTACTGGTTTTAAGATGGAGAATCCTGCTATCACCCCCGGCCCCGCTACTGGTTCGACACCACCTTGCGCCGGATCCCCGTCGGGCAAAGCGCTGACGAACCGGTCATCTTCATCTTGAGGCCCCATCAATCCGCCGGCGATCATCCCCCCGGACTGGAACCATTTCGTTCAAACCCTCTTTCCAGAGTGGGATGTGAGCGTGGAGAAGAGAAAACACTGACTGCCCCCGTTCCATACTCTTGCGAATTTTTCTGTTTCATCGATGCCTTTCCCGGGGCGCGGGCTGGAGGGTAGATGAGATCAGATCGCTGGCAATGGAAGCCGGCATGCAAAGACTACGGATGTCATGGATGTGGGTCTCTAAGCAAACCAACCAAGGAATGCTTTGATGATAATGGCATTGGCGATATCGACAAAGAATCCGCAGACGAGAGGCACGATGATGAAAGCCTTGTGAGCGGCTCCGTATTTCTTTGCCACTGCCGTCATATTGGCCATCGCAGTCGGGGTTGATCCCAATGAAATGCCACCGAATCCCGAACAGATCACAGCCGCTTCGTAATTTCTCCCCATTAACCGGAACACGACAAAGAGGGCGAAACAGAAAGCCAAAGCGAACTGGGCGGCCAGAATCGCGAAAATCGGCCCGGCGAGATCGGATACCGTCCATAGTTGAAGGCTCATCATCGACATGGCGAGAAACATCCCGAGGCAAATATCGGAGATCAGGGCAAGGGATCGGGATCCGGAGGGCCACTTCAGTTTGGGGAAGATTCTCGGAATGGAATTGGTCAGGATAATCGCACCGAAGAGGCTGCAGACGAAGAGAGGAAGTTGCAGGCCGGCCCCATCCAAGCCACCCTGAATCCCCTTCCCGAGGGTGAGACTGACGTTGAGCAGTAACCATGCGCCTAGAAAGGAATGGACACTGATTTGCGCGTTCGTGGACTCGTGGGATATTCCGACATCCGGCGGCTCAACAGTCTCCGGCTTCAGTTTGTGACGCGAAATAAGAAAGTTGGCGATCGGGCCTCCCATTACGGATGCTAGAATCAATCCGAAGGTTGCGCAGGCGATCCCGATTTCACTGGCATTTCCAATGCCATACTGATCACGGAAAGTCGGTGTCCAGGCAATCGCTGTGCCATGCCCACCGATCAATGAAGTTGTCCCTCCCAGGACTCCCACTGCCTTTTCAAGTCCGAACAGGGAGGCGACTCCAAGTCCGGTGAGATTCTGCAGAAACATAAAAACGACGGTCGCGGCAATGAGAATCACCAAGGGGAGTCCGCCGGCCAGCAGGGAACGCAGATCGGAGTTTAATCCGATGCCTGCAAAAAAGAAGACCAGCAGGATATCGCGAGCTCGAAGGTCGAAGTTGAGTTGAATATCCGTGGTCAGGAAAATGATCCACGTTGCCACGCAGACCAAAAGGCCGCTCGTGACAGGCTCTGGAATATTATAATGCCGCAGCAACGGTATTCGGCTATTGAGGAACTTGCCCAAGAAGAGAACAAGAATGGCTAGATTGAAGGTTGTGATCGCAGGAACGTCCATATTGTCCTTTCATGAGCCTAGAATATTAGGATCTTCAGAAAAGGCCAATTTCCAAATGGGACCATCAATTTAATTCGATCACTCACCAACCATTGAGTTTGCCATGGATTTGGAAACTCTGATGAGCGATCTCTGGCAAATCGGAACCGGTAGACCTCTCGCGGCGAGGGTCGCTGCTAGGATTTTTTTTTGGTGGAAGGGGGAGGGAAGCTGGCGTCGGGCCAGAGCGGAGCTACGGGGAGGTGTCGGAATCGGGCTGTGAAAATCGACTGCCTGAGTGAGTGGTTCATCGTCTGCGGCCGCCACCTGAGCGTGTTCTTCCCGCTGAGCCGGATTTCGAGCCGGAGGTCCTGGATCGATTGATTGTGGGGAGCTTGCGCTGGGAAGAGCTACGGTCGCGTGAGCGACTGTCCCAATCCAGCAGGCGAGGAGTCACCCGCTTCCTGGGAGGTGCGCAGGTGCGCAGGTGGGCTGCTGTGGGGTGCGGGGCGGTTGGGTTTTTGGCTTCTGTGTAATCTGCTTACGGCGTTTTTCGATTTTAACATTGCGCTTTTCGACCTCGGCACGGTGCTCGTCGATCTCGGCTCGGCTCGGTAAGGAATTTGGCGTTGAGATTGCCGGTCGGATCCTTGAATTTCGTGGTGTATTTTATAACTGCGCGGCCGGCGCCGAAACCGACGACGGTGCGCAGCGCGCGGTTCCCGGGATCGAACTGAAGGACATTGACCTCTACGAGCAGATCGGGGTCGGCCTCCACGAGGGAATAGCCGAAGGATTGCAGCCGGCCCTTCACCATGCCTTCAAACATGGGCAAATTTCCTTTCGAGAAAGCCGTGTTGACCGAATCGGTGAGCACCAGCTTCACTTTGTGGAACTGATGAAAGTTTAGCGCCGCGGGCGGGGGAGTCTTGATTTTCGGTGTCACACAACCGGTCAGAATTCCCGCCACGGCGGCCAGAAGCACGAGTATGATTTTATTCATGGTTTTAAAAAGGGCCGGTCTGCGCCGGCAAATCGTTCATTGTTTCGATCAACGTTTTACTGCTGGATGACATGGGTTGTCAGGTAGGGGTGGAAACCGCCAAGCTGACAACCGTTATTAATACAAACGACATTGTCTTTAACAAATCCTACGATACAAGCAAACGGGCGGATAGTTAGCTGTCTTGGTCGGGAATCCGACGACACTCCCAGAGGCAGAAAGACCTTCGTGAGAAACCGCCGACCCCACCATCTAGCTCCCCCCCGAATTGAACTGACCGAAACAAAACGCGAAAAAATTTCACACCCGGACTTGATCAACCTCATAGCAGGAATTTGCTTCTGGGTGAGGCGCTCGAGGGGGGGAGCGTGGAGAAAGTGGGCTGCCGCCATGGCCAAGATGTCGCTGTTGGCAGCCTGTCAGACTTAGGCCCCTGATAAAGACGAACTGGCGACATGTCACCCTCTCTTACGGTGTGAGAATCGATGTAGCTCAGGGGGAGGACAATTTATTTGCAATGGATTGGCCGGGATTCATCTCAATATTGAAGATCATCGTGCCAACGCAGGACTGATGATTCTTGAAGAGGGGATTTTTCTCTATCGCAACAAAGACCTGCACAAGATGGAAACCACAGGCCGATGGCATCATTTCAGGTTCGTCATCGGAGGGAATCGGCAGTGGGTCTTTGTCGACGACATGAAAAAACCGGTCTTCGACTTCGAGCGACCAAAAGAGGCGGGCAGGCGGTGGGCCACTTTTGCCGATGGCACTGCCGCGTCAGGGGGCATTGTCCAGATTCGAAATGTGACTTCTTCGCGATACCCCAGTGACGCCAAAGAGAGTGTCGGTTTTGCTCATCAGGCGTTAAGTTTGTCGTGGATCTTGCGGCCGTGATGGGCTAGCTTGACACTCCCGAAAATGATCGATCTCTTTCGCTGAATGGCGGTTGAGGTAGTTTAGAAGGGAAGTAGATGGAAAAGTTGATGTTTTTTGCGTGCCTCTTTTTTGGAATGTCGGCTGTTCCGTGCACTGCTTCCTATTACGAGGATTGGC
>CALFSW010000241.1 GCA_937916505.1 uncultured Verrucomicrobiales bacterium
CAACAAAGGGCTGAGATCCCGTCCGTCGATGACCCGCTTTCCGGGCACCTCGATTCCCGCAAATGTCGCCAGGGTGGGATACCAATCCATCGCCCGCACCACGGCTGATGACTCCGCCCCCTTTTGCAAACCCACCCCCGGGCCCCACGCAATTGCCGGGACCCGAATGCCACCTTCATAAGTCGATAGCTTCCGTCCCCGGATCTTCTGGTCCGGCGTCCGGCCCGGCCCTCGTCCGTTATCCGAGGCATAAATCACGATGGTATTGTCTGCGATCTTCAATCGCTCCAGTGCCTCAAAGATCCGTCCCACATGATGATCCATCTCCTGAATGGCATCTCCGTAGTCTCCCCACTTCGAGCTCCCCTTGAACTCTTCACCCACTCCCAAGGGGTTGTGCAACATCGTATGCGGCAGATAGACAAAGAAGGGCCCATCCTTTTTTTCTTCCATAAACCGGATGGCCTCGTCGGTGTAAACCTTCGTCAACTCCGCTGGATCCGCCGGGCGCTTCACCACTTCGTCATTGCGCATCAGGGGAACCCCTCCTTCTTCCTCGAAGTAAACCACCTCGACCGGATCAAGATTGTGCAGGAGCCCGAAGTAGTGATCGAATCCCTGGTTCTTCGGTAGAAACGGCTCGTGAAATCCCAGATGCCACTTTCCGATACAAGCCGTGGCATAGCCATTCTCCTTCAGCAATTCCGCAAGCGTCAATTCGTCCGGATGAATTCCGGTCCGTGAATCCGCCCGATGGACCCACACTTCATTGCCCACCCGTCGCGGATAACATCCGGTGAGCAAACCCGCCCGCGACGGACTGCAAATCGGAGCTGCGGCGTAGTAGTCCGTGAACCGTGTCCCGCCCTTCGCCATTGCATCAATCCGTGGCGTTTTCACCTCTGACGCTCCGTAGCACCCGAGATCGTAATACCCCTGATCATCCACCAAAATAAAAACAATGTTCGGGGGCCGCTCATCCCCCACCGCGAGGCTGCCGACAAGAATCCAAATGAGGAGAGCGCCAAGATTTTTCATAGCTCAGCCTGGCCATGGAGCAACTCACGGTCCATTCCGAAAAGATCAAATCCTCCGGCTACAAGTCGAAGGCCATTCCCACCTTTAAGTAATTTCGATTACTTTTTGGGAGCCTTGCCTTGCTTGTGATCCTTGTATTCAGCCCAACTCAGTTTGCCGTCCTTGTTGGCATCGGTATCAG
The DNA here is from genome assembly GCA_937916505.1 of uncultured Verrucomicrobiales bacterium. Taxonomy (GTDB): domain Bacteria; phylum Verrucomicrobiota; class Verrucomicrobiia; order Verrucomicrobiales; family Akkermansiaceae; genus SW10. The sequence continues at coordinate 1,220 of CALFSW010000241.1, forward strand.
GGTTCTTTTGAAATACTTCGCTTTCCAATTCACCGCGGTCGCCTCGGGCTTCGGAATCGATTTGGGGATTCGCCTCATCAATCGCTACCGGTAGGAAGCAAGGGTCTTCTCGTATTTGGAATTCAGGGCCAGATTCGTCCATTCACGGGGATCCCCGAAAACATGGTAGAGTTCCTCCTTGCCGTTCTCATAGCGAATGTAGCGCCACTCCTGGTCACGAAGGGTGTAATTTTGCTTTGCCGGATCGTAATAATCAGCCCACTTGCCATTCTTTTCATCAGCAGTGAGATCACGGTCATCCTCGGAATTGTATCTGAAGTCCTCGAGCTTGCGCCAACTTCCGCTTTTCCAGCTGAAGGGAGCTTCTACTTTTTTCAAGGGCCCGAAAGAGCCATCGATCGATTCAAAATCATCGCGAAAGGGCGCCGGGACATCAGGGTGGGCGACATTCTTCCCGTCACGATGTGCGAGCGGGCTGTAGTCGGCATCGTTCCCGTATTGATCCCATTCCTTGCGCTCACCACTGTGCATGATCTTCCCCGTTCCCAGGGTGTGATAGCCATTGACGCGAAAGTGATCCATGAAGGTGCGCGAGTTCTTCAGGATGGCATTGTCCTGCCACTTCTCAAATCCGTAGAGCTGTGAGGTGTGCGGATAGAGCCCAAAGACAAAGCTTGCCCGGGAAGGATTGCAATCGATCATCTCGCTTGCGTTCAGGGTGTCGACGACAACATCGGCAAGGTCCTCAATCATTTTGAAAAGACCGGACTCGATAAAAACACCATTGTCATCCGCTCCTCCGATAACGGTTGCTTTCCTGGTGACGAGGGACTCTATGATTAACGATTTATGTATGAGCCGGGCTTGAATGTCCCGCTCCCCGCTCCCCGCTCGTGGACCGGGGATCAAGAAAGGAATTCCCGGATCGACCCTTCCTGATCCACTTTCAACGACACGTCGAAGTCGCCGTAATGTTTGATCGGGTTTCCGTAGGCGTTGAGAATGGTGGTGTACCAGTTGCCGAGGGTCTTGTGACCTTCCTCGTCGTAGTTTGGCAGACGGATGTAGCGGCGGCGGGCCATGTTCAGTTTCACCCGGTCGCCGGCGAGAATGATGAAGGGGACCTCCGAGCCATGGCTGTGATGTTTCTCCCCGTTCTCCGGAAGATACATGATCATGGTGTTGTCAAACATCGTGCCCTTGCCTTCGGGCGTGGCCTTCAGGTCATCGACCAATTTGTTGACCAACTTCATGTGATGGTTCCTCAGATTGCTGCGCACCTCGTCCGCCGGCATTCCCTTGAGCGGCTTGTTGTGGCCGATCTCGTGAAGATGAATGGTGTCCGCCAGCAGCCCGTCGTATTGGGTGGCGAGATCATCGAGGGTATAGGTCACGACATTCGTTAATCCTGCCCGCAGTGAGGAGACGAGAATATCGGCGAAGGCATACTGCTGTTCGACGACATTGTAGTTGTCTTCGAGAATCGCCTTTTCAACTTTGGGCACGTTCGCGGCAATTTGCTTGCCCATCTTTATGAGAAGCTTGTTGCGCTCGATCAAGGAGTCCACCGAGCTTGCGTAATTTCCAATCTTCTGTGATTCGAGAAGGTCCAGGGTCTTGGCGTCGTAAGAGGCAATGTTGCTGGAAAGGAACTCGAAGAGAGTTTCGTCGGCCTTCTGGTCATTGCTCTTCTCCAGTCCCTCGGCAAAGAGGTTTCGGAAGGCTGCACCGGGCGAGGCGAAGGCATAGTTCGGCTGCTTGGGACCGATCGATGACATCCCGCGAACCACCCCCTTTTCGTTCTTGGCGCAGGTCAGTTCGACATGCTCGAAGGGCGAGGAAAACATCCGCGCCAGCTCGACGTCGACACTGGCACGCTTGATGGTCGCGACCCTTTCGGCACTGCGCGAAACGGCCAGGGGAGATTGATAGGTCGAGTGTCCCATCGTGCACATCTTGGCCGACAAGCCCTGGAGGATGGTCAGGTTGTTCTTGTGAGCCGCGATGGGCTCCATCCACGCGGGGAGTTCATGGCGGTCGAGATCAATGTCGAGGGCCTCCATGTTGGCGTCCTTCTTCTTGTCGGCATCCGACAGGGTAGGGGGCACCAATTCCGTGGGAAAGGTTCCGTTGCTCTTACGCAGGAAGATAAAGCGCGGCACAGGTGTCCCTCCACTCGCAGATTCTGCTCCCAGCGCCGGAAGCAAGGGCAAGCCACTTGCTCCCAAAAGACCGGCGGTTGAAGTCCGGATAAAATTTCGTCTGCTAGGCATAATGCTGAATTTTTATTTACGGTAAATGAAGGAATCCGAAGTGAGAAGGGAAACCATCAGTTCCTGAAAACTCCCGGCGCTCTTCAAATAAACCCGGTCGGCTTCGATGAGCGTTTGGGAGTCTACGAAGGTTTCGTTGCGTCCCATGAAGTAACGGAAAACGTTGCGAATGAAAACCTGGCGCACCTTGTCCGATTTCGAGAGGCGCGTCATCAGATCCCGGACATCCTTGACCGGTCCGTCGAGCTTCTTGTCTCCGGTCCCTTCCAGAAATCCCGTCGAGTCCACCGGCTTGGTGCGATAGACCAGTTCCTCATAGTTTTTAAAGACCCCGTGCTCTCCCTTGGCGCGAACCTTCCGCTTCTCAACCACGTTCTCGGGATACTCAAGGGCTTCCTGAGAGCGGAAACGCCCGAAGTCATCGAACTGCTCGAAGACGTAGCCCAGCGGGTTCATTTTCTCGTGGCACTGCCAGCAACTCTTGGCCTCCGAAACGGCAAAGCGTTCACGTAGCGTCTTATGGGGATCGTCCGGCACCTTGGCATCCACCGTGATTGGCACGTCGCGGATGAAGCCTCCCAGTAACTTCTCGCGCACCCACTTTCCCCGGTGAATGGGATCGGTCGCGGCGTTCTGGGAATTGGCCACCAACCAGGCCGGATGGCTCAGGAGGCCCATGCGATTCTCAACCTTCATCGGTTGCTCGGCCTCATAGGACCAGGTGAGATAATCAAGGTTCCACATTTTCACCGAATGGATCACGCCCTCTCTGTCCGGCGGCATGGAGATCCATCCCTTGCCTTCCCCGATTGTTCCGTCGGCCCCGAAGCGCAGCCGCCAGTCATCTTTCTCAATCGAAAAACGACGCAGAACCTTCCCGTCCTTGTTCACGAACTGGTTGATCTTCATCAAATACTCCGAGAGTTCCTCTCGCTTCAAATTCAGGGTGTCTTTGTAAATCTTGCGACGCAGGTTTGCGGTTTCCGTGGCCTTGGCGGCGGCGACCTTCATCTCTTCATTATCACCATTGTGGTGGACGAAGAAACGGTCGGTGGTGAGGAGGGTCTCAAGAACATTCTCATCGTTCTTCAGCACCCACTCGACCAAGGTATCGGCTTCCTTGCGAAGCTTTCCCGGCACGCGGTAGACGTATCTCGTCGAGACCACCCGGTGCGGATTGTAGGCCCCGATGAAACGCTCTTCATCCTTGAAGACATCGTAAACGCCCTTGTAGCCAAAGTAATCCTGGAAGAAGCGCAAGACACGCGGCTTCTCAATCGAGTCGTCCGCAAGGATCCGCCGCACCTCGCGCTCGTAATCTTCCCGCGTCGCCAGCTTTCCTCCCTGCGCGGCTTCCACCAGCTTCTCGTCCGGGGTCCGATCCGTCAGCGCATAGGCGATGGCATAGCTTGCCTCGCGAGGAGTCAATTTGAGCCGTCCGTGCTCGTCGGGTTTCCCCGCTCCGAATTCACGGCGGTAAAGAAACTCCGGCTCCATCAGGACCGAAATCATCATCTTCTTCAAGGCGCTCGTCTTGTCGCTGACATCGAGCGTCTTGTTGGTGAAGTCCAGATACTTCGCCATTTCTGCCGCACCGGGCTCACGTTGCAAGGCCACCTGAAACTGATGCGTGATGGCATCGCGTAGCATCTCCGCCCCCGGCCGCTCCGACGACTGAATGACGCGCTCGAAGGGCTCCGCCGTTCGTCCCGGATTCCATTTCTCATCTGGAAAGCGGGCATTGAAATACCGTCCTCCTTTTCCTTTCGCCGCCAGATATTCCTTGGAGAAGACATGCTCCCCGCTCTCGACCAAAGCATGACGGAGTTGCTTCTCGACGACCCATTTGGCATTGGACATCAAGGTGAGGAACTGTCCGCCTTCGACAATCTCGGTGTCGTAGTAAGTCACCCCGGAATCGGTTGGCAGGTTGAAGGGCTTTACCACCCCAAAAAAAGAATCACGGCGCGATCGTCCTTCCAACTCGAAGACCTCGTTGATCCGTTCATGGTAAATCAATTCGTTGACCCGCCACCGCCGCGCCTTCGTAAACGGTTCTTCCGTGATCTTCCCGCTGAAGAGCTTCTCGTGATCCAGGTAGTTGGCATACTTGTAGTAGCGCAACTTATCCTCCAGCTTCGAGGCATTGTAGATCTTTAGCTCGCCCCAAATCCATTGGGCCAGTTGATCCCGCTCTTCCACTTTCGGCTGATCCGCCTTCTTCGGCGGCATCTCACCGCTGAAAACATGTTCCAGCGCCACGTTCAGGAGATCAAGCCGCTTCCCGTTCCCAAGCTCCGCCAAATTATCAAGCCGAACATCTCCCTTCTGAGTGCCGGAGTCGTGACACTCATAGCAATAGAAATCGAGCAAGTTGTCAGCTTGAGAGGGGACCTTGAAATCCACCTTGTCCCCGGCCGTAGCCTCATCGGCCAGAGTCCACGGAAAGAAGAAAGGAAGAGCAAGAAAGCAAAGGGATCGCATCACGCAGGAACTAGGGGAAAGAAAGAGGCGAAAACAAACAAATTACGCCCCACCACCCGCATTCTGTCAGGCGTCATCTCCAAAAGCGCCACAAAGTAAACCAGCTTAGCCCAAATTGCCCGACGTTCTTTGCTCTACCGTCGTCCAGAACATCTTGGTCCATATTTTCAGGAAGGAACTCAAAGAACACGCTGCCAAAACAATTCTTGGGATGGCGGGAAGGGGGCACTACCCTCCCGTCGCTTCTTCACCTCTGAAATTTGCCCTCTTTCTCCCGTCTCCCATCCTCTCAACGGAGTCCCTACCTCAAAAGTAAATTCCTGA
>CALFSW010000242.1 GCA_937916505.1 uncultured Verrucomicrobiales bacterium
GGTGCTCCGGGAGGAAAGGCCGTTGACCATGATATCGGCGAAACCGGGAAGCAGGCCAATGATCGTCAGAATGAGAAAAAGGAAGATCTTCAAAGGTTTGGAGGCTGGGTGAAGGGTTTGTATTAAAAAGGTTGGAGTGAGGGGATCAATACGAAGCCCGGCCTTGGTTTCTACCGGAACAATTGCATGATCAGGGAAGCCTTCACGCCACCTTTTTGGAGCATGGTAGTGAGCGGGAATTTAAGATTCGGAAAATTAGCTTGAATGTTGCGGGAGATTTCCGTTCCCTTTTCCTAATCTAAAAAGGCGTAGCGACCTTTGTGATGCAAAAATCCTAATATTATTATGAAAAACACAATTAATCTGATTGGTTTAACGGTTGTTGCCATGGGGGCGGCGTCAGCGGCGTCGATTACCTGGCAACCTGTTCTGGTCAATACAACAGCGGGAGACATCATCACTGATGGAAGCCTGCATTCGTCTTCGAATTCGGCTGGTGGAAGTGATCAGACGATCAATGGGGTGACGTTTTCGGCAGATGCAGGAGGTCCTTTGGGATCGAATGCAGGCGGCACGTTTTACACAACTGGCACTGGCGTAAATACAACGGGCGATGTCTCTCTCGATGGGCTTTTGGATAGTCACAGCTATATTGCGGGAGGAGGTAGCTTCGATATCTCCGGACTTGTTGCGGGAAATTCCTACACGATTCAAATCATCGCGGTTGGTGACACCCGCGGCTGCTGTGCTGATCGTAACCAGCAGTTTGGTGGTGGCGGCAATGTCAGTGGTGATCTCCGCCGCGGCGATCCTTCTTCTGTCGTAGGCAATTTCATCGCCGATGGTCCAACACAGACGATTGACGTTCTGGTTGGCGGGGGAACAAGCTCCGATCCTGGTCTTTCGGGCTTCCAGGTTCGTAATGTCACCATTCCCGAGCCGGGCACTGCTCTTCTCTCCTTTGCAGGACTTCTTGGTCTGGCGCTCCGCCGTCGCCGATAGAATTCCTTGCGAACCTTTTTCAAGCCGAACGTCGTTTATACGGCGTTCGGTTTTTTTAGTGCCATTACCGCGTGGCCTTGAGCCGGATGAAGGCCCGTAATTCGTCACTGACCGGGACTGCACTACGGTAGGTGACTGTGGAGGTGCCGTTTCCGTGAACGGTTTCGGAGACAAAGACGACGTTCGGAGTGCCATTCCAATCTTCAAGATTCGTCGAGATTTCCGGAGTGAGGGTCACGGAATTTTGAGAGAGAAGATTACGCTGGTAGCTGATTTCGAGGTAGGTGTCGGCGATCCCTGCAACCGCATAGGGCTGGTGACTGAGGTTAATGAGGGCGTGGGCATCTCCCGGTGAGCTGTCGCTGGCGCCGAGGGCGTATTCAATCAGGGCATTGAAGCAGTCGCCGTCTTCGTCTGCATTGGGATCTCCAACGAAGCCTGTGACGGCGGCACTGCCTGGCGCGCCGCCTTCTTGGTTTGAGGAAACCCAGTTCGTGGCGGTGCCATGATCGGGAATGGGAATGGCAGGTGATTTGAGAACCATGGTGAAACCACTGCCATCGGTATAGGGCCAGGGGAGCTCGTCATCGTAGAGGAAGTCGCGGATGACGGTGTCGGTGGCATCAAGGAGAGTGAGTTGTTCTCCGCTATTGCTGATACGACCTCCGTAAACGTCGCCGCCGAGGACATCGGTTGCGATGGCGACAGAGGTTCCGTAGCGGGCCTCGAAGGCGGCGCGGTTCTTGATGATGACAAGCTTTCCGCCGGGTGGGATGAGTGTGTTGTCGGCAAAGTTGAAGGTGATTCCCAGGGTGAAGCGGACGTCGGTGAGGTCGATGGTTTGGGTGCCAACGTTCATGAGTTCGATGAACTCGTAGTCATCGCGATCGGTTGAGACGGCGATTTCGGCCGGAGTGGCGGGTTCGCCGGGTTGGTAGCTGAACTCGGAGATGATGAGGTTGCTTGCGTCGGCAGGGACGGTGTCGGGAGTGAAGTAGGCTTGGTTGAGAGCACTCCATTCTCCGGTGGTGCTGTTGTAGGAGCGGGAGAAGAGCCAGCCGGGCTCGGTCATGACAACGGGGTCCGAGGAATGAGTGCTGCCACCGCCGGGAGGGTTCCCGGTGAGGTCGAGGTCGAAGCTGATGTCGGAGCTGGTGGCGCTGGTTTGGTGGATTTCGACGGCGAAGGTGTTGGACCCTGCGATCAAGGCGGAGGGAAGGAGGGTGCGTGAGGCGGTGCCGTTTTCGGGACCGTTGCCATTGGCAAAATCATTGAAGGCGGGATTGGTGCCGATGTTTTCACGGGCGACTTCGGTGCCGTTAAGATAGATCACGGCGCTGTCGTCATAGGTGAAGTTGAGGGTGAAGTCCTCGAAGACGGTGGGGTCCGTGATGGTGAAGGTTTTGCGGAAGTAGGTGGTGGGGTGCTTGTTGCTACTGTTCCCCCCGAAGTCGACGGTGGTGGCTTCATCGCCATCACCGTAGCCGAGTTGGGAGGGGCCGGCCTCCCAGGAGGCATCGCTGAAGGCCGCGGCCCGCCAGGTGGTTCCCTGGTCACTGCCATCGTCGAGGTATTTCCAGACGTCGCCACTAGCTACGAAGACGGTCGTGGTTGGTCCGCCGCCACCGCCACCGCCGAGGGTGATGAGAGTCGCGGAGGGGTTGATGGAGCCACCGACAAGGCGGGGGTCAAGAGAATGCCCGTAGTCGGTGGGGTCGGCATCGCCCTCTCCAAACAGGTAGTAAATTTTTGTGACGGTGGATGGGACGCGCAGGGTAGGGCCGGTACCGGCGGGCAGGGAACCGCCGTGCTGGCTGTAAACGGGGGCTTCGATCCCGGGGTAAAGATCAGCGGAGCGGAGGGAGTTAAGGAAGAGATCATCACGAACCGGAAACCAGTTGTTGACGATGCGATTGTATTCCGTCTGCCAGTCGGAGACCGACCGGTTGCCTCCGTGTTGGTCGCCCCAACGGGCGGCCTCGGGATTGAGGATGTCCCTGTGCTGTGCGGTGACCTCGTCGTAAAGAGCGCGGGCGTTGGCGGGAGTCAAAGGGCCATTATTGAAGAGGGCGCGGTGGGCCCGGTCGGCGAAGCGGAGACGAAATTCAGGACTATCCTGTAGCGCGTCATTGGCAGCGGCGATACCGCGGTAGTCGGTGATGCGGTTGTAGTTGGTGTTGGAACGAAGGAAGAGAGACCATTCGGAATCCCACATGAAGTATTTGTAGCCGGTGCGGGTGGCCTGGGTATCGATGCCGCCGTAGTAGTTTTTGTTGGGCCAATCGGAGTTCCCGCCATACCAGTTTGTGATGAAATAGTCGGCGTTGTTGGAGGGGTCGCACCAGATGGGGAAAGCGGGATTCCGGGTGCCATCGGAGTTGAAGCCGCAGGCTTCGAGAAAGGCGGCATCACGCGCGGCATCCGGGCCTGCCGATGAGATATCGCCGACGGCATTGTTGAAGTTGTTCCAATTGTTGAGGTTGGTGGAGTCATTGATGGGGGAGCCTGAATTCTGGCCTTCCCAGAGGTCGCGATCCGCGCCTTCGAGGTAGCTTTCGGCGAAACTGGAGTCGGGGCGTTCGACGACATTGTAGAGGCCCCAGTAGACTCCGTTGATGTAGAGGTGAAGGTAGCGACCATGAGGGGCGGGCTGTCCAAGGGCGAGTTGGACCCGGCGACCGAATTCATCGCGGGCATATTGTGGTTGCCCCCCGGCACCGCTCCACTGCCATCCGTCGTTCGATTCCATGCGGAAGATGAGCGTCTGGAATTCCCGGGCGACGCCTGGCTCGGTTCCGAAGAGCGGGAAGTTGAGTTTTCCGGATCCGCCGGTGGGTTGGTTGCTGGTGCCGAATTTGGATTTAAAGAGGACACGGAAGGATTTTTTGCGAGTGAGGCCAAAGCTCCGGAAGGCCCCGCCTTGAATACGGATGGCGCAGTTTTGCTGGAAGTTGCTTGTGCCGGCGGGATCGACAAGTTCGAGGGAGGTTTTTCTTTCCCAGGCCTGACCCGAAGATCCGGGATTCGAGTAAATTCCGGAGTTTCCGAACATGTCGTTTGTGTCAATGGCGATCGAGAGGCTGGGAACGGTTTTCAGGTCGTCTTTGACGGTGTTGGGATCGACATTGTTGTTGGTGTCCATCCCGTAGTAGGGGGCCTGCCCTCCCCAGCTGGAAGGGAGCCCGTAGAGACTCTGGGTGTTCGAGGCTGTTTGAGCCACCACGCTATCGACGAGAATATAGGTGTGGGTATCAATGTTGGTGGAGAGGAAGCCCTCTTTGTAAGCGATGGCTTTGACGGCCATGGTCCGGTCGACGGTGATGGGTCCGGTGTAGCCCGTTCCGGAAGTCTCACTGGGCCAGCTGCCATCGGTGGTATAGCGAATGCTGGCACCAGGGGTCGCGGAGGTGATGGTCAGAGCGAAAGGAGCGTCGTAGAAACCGCGGCCCAAGCTGTAGTCGGTGTCTTTTACAAATCCTAAAACGCCACTGGCGGAGTCATTTTCGGTATCAGGAGTGGGAGTCAGCAGGTAGCCGATTTGCAGGGGGTCGCCAAAGAATCCGTATGACACCCCGGCCTTCTGGGGAGGAAAGTTCGCGATGGCTGAGCCAAACTCGGAGAGGATGGTGGAACCATCGGCTGCAACGAGGGCGAGGTATTCGCCGCTGGCGTTGAGGCTAAAGTTGGTGTGGAGGTTGCTACCGTCGGTCGGGCGCCGGTCTTTTGCGGAAGCAAAGATAACGAGGTAATCATTTCCGCCGAGGCTGACATTGGGGAAAAGCCACTTGGTGAGGTTGGTGGGGTCGTCGGTGAGATACATGCCGTTGAGGTTGACCGGGCCACTGTCGGGGTTGTGAAGTTCGATCCAATCGGAAGTGTCACCATCCTCGTCTGCCAGGCTGGTTGCGCTGCCATTTGCCAGAAATTCGTTAATGCGGACCGAGGAATTCACAATGGTGAGGGGGAAGGCTGACTCGATGGAGAGGCCGGAGAGATCGGTACTGCGGACCCGGAAAGAGAGGGTCGAGCCGAGACCGGGGAGAGTGCCCGCTATGGTCAGGGTTTTTCCGCTGATGGAGAAGAGGCTGTTGTTGGTGTCACCGGCTCCGGAAACGAGCTGGTAAGTGTGGCTGTCTGCTCCGTTCGGATCTTCGGTTGAGAAGTTCGCGAGATCGGTGGCTGGAGGTGTGCCTTGAAGGATGGTGTTGGCGGGGAAGCTGATGGAAGTGGGAGCGATGGCGGCTTCGACGGTGAGAGTGAATGCTTTCTCGTAGGTGAGGCTGTCGCCATCGGTGGTGCGGATGCGGACGGAGTAGGTGGAGCCGAATCCGCCGAGGGTGGAAGAGGCGCGGAGTTCGTCGCCGTTGGCGATGGTGAAGAGGGCATTGTTGGTGCTGCCGGCACCGGAGACGAGGGAGTAGGTGTGGGCGTTGTCGCCGTTGGGGTCGCTCGTGGTCAGACTGCCGACGGGGGTTCCGGAAGCGGAATTGGGAGCGAGATCGATGTTGCTGAGAGCGATATCAGTTGGAGCCTGGGGAGTGGGCGGCGCGACCGAGCGGAGAAGGTAAGCGCTCAGGCCGGGATCGACTCCGTTGTTGATTCCAGCGAGAATGTTGATGGTTTGAGTGGTGCCGCTGGCGGTGAAGGAGCCGATGACGGAGCCGACGCCGCTGCGGGAAAAATCGCCGCTGACGTTTTCGGGTGATTCGGCATCGCCGCCCCGCTGGTTGCGCGAGGAGCAGCATCCGCGGGTATCGCCAGCCCCGATGAGTTGGATTTGATAGTCGGCTCCGGTGGTGAGACCGGTGAGTTGGATGGACCATGTGCCTCCGGAGTAGCTGTGACTGTTGAGGACGGTGTTAAGGTCGGCATTGCCCGTAGTGCCGCCGCCTCCGGTGAAGAAGGTGCCGGTGCCGGTATTTGAGGGGGCAATGCCGCTCGCGGTAAAGGTGATGTTTTCCCCTCCGACATTGACGGTGGGGCTGTCTCCTCCGCTGGTCGCATTGATCGCGGTAACGAGGGTTCCGTTTGTGTCGATGCTGCCGACCGAAGTGATGTTAAAGGGCGCCTGCCAGATGATCCCGGCTCCCGGGAGAAGGGAACAGGTGAGAAGTGAAAAAAGACCGGGGAGGAATCTTTGGAGAGTTGTCATAGTGAGAGTGATACGGGGAAACCCGGCCCCCCCGGATAGAGGAGGTTGGGCTCAGGTTGTTGAGAGGTATTGAAGCTATTCAGTTCGCGCAAATCTGGAAGAACTGTTTCGGAATTCCAAGGGTGGGCGATGGTGTCAGGGTGCTTGGCCTTAATAATATTGGTGATTTCCAAATTAAGTCCACCAATGTCTCCAAAATACTCAAGCTCATTGAGTTGGAGAACCGTGATGTCGGTTGCGGTCACCGGGTGACGAATGAATTTGAAGGGGGCGCAGGCGAGCGATGGGTGACCTTCAGAATTAGCGGGGTTTTCGTGCGGCGAGGGACACCTCAAGTTGATCGAATCCGTTGTCACGAATGAAGGCGGACTGGTGCTCTACATGAGCGGTGGCCTTGTTGATGCTGATTGCGGAGACTTCCTTTGTCAGAGCTTGAAGAAGCTCCCGCACAATCAGGCGGGCATGAGGGGCTCCAAGGCAGAGGTGGGTGCCGAAGCCAAAGGAGACGTGGGGATTTGGTTTCCGGTCAAGCCGGACTTCTTCGGGTGCTTCGAAAACATCTTCGTCGAAGTTTGCCGCGGCCCAGCCCAGTGAGATTCTGCCGTTGGGTGGAACGGTGTGGCCCCGGACGTCTGTTTCGACCGGGCAGACCCGGCCGATGTGGGTGAGGGGCATGAAGGCCCGAAAAAACTCTTCGCCGGCAAGTGCGAGGCCTTTCGGATTTGCGCGAAGTTTTTCCAAATCTTCCGGAGAGGTTCCAAGGTGGTGGATGATGGAGGAGATGGTGTGGATGATGGTGTCCCGGCCGCCGGCGAAGGTGAGATTGGCAAAGCCCATCATTTCCTCGCGGGAGAGAGGGCGCCCTCGATACCCGGCTTGAGTGAGGGCCGAGAAAAAATCCTCGCCAGGGTTGGCGGCGGCTTTGTCGAGAGCGGATGAAAGGTAGTCTTCGAGTGAAGTTCCTTCGACATGGAAAACGTGGATGCCCCAGGCGGTGTAGATTTCAGCCTCGGACTCGGGAACGTTGAGAAGGTAAGTGAGGGCGCGGGATTGGATGGGGAGCGCGAACTCGTTCACGATTTCGATGGAGTCGCGGGAAAATGCGTGGTCGAGGAGTTCGTTGATGAGGCTCTGGACCTTGGCGATGACGTCGGGTTGCCTGGCGCGTTTGAAGAAGGGCTCGACGATCTTGCGATAGCCGGTGTGTTCCGGTGGGTTGGTTTCGATGGGGAGCTGGCGCACGCTTCTTAGCTCTTCCTCGGAGGGGATGGGGACGCGGAAGGGGGCATCGGAGCTGAAGGTTTGCCAGTCTTTTGACGCGGATCGAACATCTGCGTGGCGCAGGATCATGGGGATGTCTTCTCCTTGAAAGGGGCATTTCAGAATGCCGTCTTTCTGGCGGGCTTCACGGAAGGGGTCTTTTGGCATGGGAGTGAAAGGAGCCTGGAAGCGGGAGAGGGTGCACTCAAACTTTTTAAGTCGTCGGAAGAATATCGTCTGACTAGGCTAACAGAATGGTAAGGTTCACTTTCGTTTTTCTGGTGGGGGTAATGTTTGGCTTCGCGCAGGAGGCGGACATTTCTGATAATCCGGCAGCTTTGCACGAGCGGGGGATGGAGCACTTCTTTGCCGGGAGAATTCAAGAGTCGCTTCAGGACTGGGATCGGGAGATCGCGTTGGTGCCACGCCGCGATCCCTACCACTGGCAGCGTGGGCTGGCGCTCTACTATGCGGGTGAGTTTGAGGAGGGCGTGGCGCAGTTTGTCCGTCACCAAACAGTCAATGGTCATGACGTGGAGAACGCGGTGTGGCATTTTCTGTGTGTGGTGCGCGCCAAGGGGGGATCGGTGGAGAAGGCCCGGAAGAATCTCATTCCGATTGAGGGGGATTCGCGGGTGCCGATGAAGGAAGTGCATGATCTCTTTTCGGATCAGGGGTCGGCAGAAGACGTGTTGAAAGCCGCTGCCGCTAATGCGCAGGGTCTGCGTTTGAGAAATCAACTTTGCTACGCCCATCTTTATCTTGGGCTCTACTTTGAGGCCTTGGGTCAGCCTAAGAAATCGCTGAGCCACATCCGGAAGGCGGCAGTTGACTTTAAAATGGATCATTACATGGGGAAGGTGGCGCAGGTTCATTTTCAGCTGCGGAAGAAGAGGCCGAATATCATTTTTCTCTTTGCCGACGATCAGCGGGCCGACACGATTGCGGCTCACGGGAACAAGCATATCCAGACTCCAAATCTTGATCAGCTGGTGGAGAGGGGATTTAGCTTTCGGGAAAATTACTGTGCCGGGTCTTTCAGCGGGGCCGTCTGTGTGGCGAGTCGCGCGATGCTCATGACGGGGCGGCATTGGATGAATCTTCCCGGGAAAAGACCGGGCTCGAATTGGGGCGACGCCATTCTGTTGCCGGAGCATTTGACCAAGGCGGGCGGGTATCGATCTCATATCGTCGGGAAGTGGCATAATGGCGCTCCTACCCTACATCGTGCCTTCTCCGAAGGATCATCGGTTTATATGGGGGGGATGGCGAACCATGCTAATTTTGTGGTGCAGGATCTGGAAAAAGGGGAGCTTTCGGCGAAGCGCCCGGCGGGAGGTTTTTCGAGCGAGGTCTTTGCGAACGATGCCATCAAATTCATCGAGAGTGCCGATAGCAGGGATCCCTTCTTCCTCTACGTGGCTTTTATGGCTCCTCACGATCCGCGAAATCCTCCCGAAAAATATCGCGAAATCTATTACAAAAATCGTCCGCCGCTTCCGGAGAATTTTCTCCCTCAACATCCGTTTAGGATCGGGCCCGCAGGAGTGTCGGGCCGGGATGAAGGTCTTGCTCCGTGGCCGCGAACCAAGGAAATGATCAGTGATCAACTGTGTGAATACTACGGGCTGGTCACCCACCTCGACGAGCAGGTCGGGCGCATCATGAAGTCTCTCGAAGGCGGCCCGCATGCCGACAACACTTACGTCATTTACACCGCCGATCACGGCCTTGCGATGGGAAGTCACGGTCTCCTTGGAAAGCAAAATGTTTACGAGCAAAGCATGAAGTGCCCGCTCATGATTTGGGGGCCCGATATTCCGGCGGGGCAATCAAGCGAGGCCTTTTCCTATGTTCATGATCTCAATGCCACGGTCTGTGGCCTGGCCGGACTCCCTTCACCGAAGGGAAATGATTCCCGTGATCTGGGTCCGGTCATGAGAGGTGAAAAGAAAGCGGTTCACGAGACGGTCTTTCTCCCTTTTCAAAGTCGCCAGCGCGCCATTCGAAATGAGCGTTGGAAGCTTCATATTTATCCTGAAATCAATCATCGCCTGCTCTTCGACCTCGAGAGCGATCCTCATGAGCTGAACAATCTTGCCGACAAGCAGGAATACGATGGAAAGAAGGCGGAGATGGTCTTCTTGATGGAGAAATCCCGTGCAGGGCTGGGTGATGACCAACCATTGACGGTCAAAAACCCCCAGCCGAAAGAGGCTGTCTACGATTCCTTGAAGCGCACGATGGATGTGTGGCAACCGAAATGGATTCGTGACAAATACTTCGATGGTCGTGACAGCCCTAATCACGGACCGGGTAGGAAGAAATAATCATTTCCGGACCGAAGGGCGTCCTTTCCCTGAATGGCTCCGGGACAGTGCGTGATCGCTCAATGAGCGACAAGTGCGTTTCCGCAGGCCTTGAAGAAGAACGATGCGCCTCACGATGCCTGGTAGACTAATCTGAAATGCTGAAAACGGGAACGGTCGGACGGAGGAGCGGGGGGGGAAGCCGACGGTCTTCGTTCGCAGGGCGTTTCATGACCCACCTGCAGGTCGTTGAGGGAGAGCTGTTGGCTCATCTGACCGGGGTGGTGTTTGAATAAGAGCATGGCCAATTGCCGCTTTATTCATGTCGTGGATCACCTTACGGTCCTGCGCGAAGTGACGGAGGTGTTTTTCGGCACTGTCAGTTTTTGTAAACCCGGACTAGAAAATCCCCGCCTCAATACCGCTAACTTTTATTCGCCAGAATTCCGATCTCCCCGGAATTTGATCGTCTCTTTCCACCAATTTTCCAAATGTGCCGAATCTGAATTTCCCCATTGGCCTGCAAATATTCCGTGAATTCCCAAACGATCTTTATCGCCCTTCTTTTCTCCAGTCTCCAGGCTGCAGAGAAGCCGAACATTCTTCTCATCATGTCCGATGACTTGAACACCGCTCTGAGCGGTTACGGTCATCCGGAATGCAAGACCCCGAACCTCGACAAGTTTGCAAAGTCGGCGGTCTCATTCACCCGGGCCTATTGCCAGTTCCCGCTCTGCGGGCCGTCACGGGCGTCGATCATGAGCGGGCAGTATCCCAACGTGAACGGAGTGACGGGCAACAGTGGCACCGTTGATCCGGAGCGGGTCACCCTGCCCAGGCATTTCCAGAACCACGGCTACTGGACCGGTCGCGTGAGCAAGATCTATCACATGGGAATTCCGGGGGACATCATTGAGGGGAACGCAGGTCGGGATCATGCTCCCTCCTGGAAGGTGACTCATAATATCGCGGCGATGGAAGCGATGACTCCCGGTAAAATCGTTGACTACACCAATCCGGATGCACCCAAGGTCTTTCCCAACGAGCGGAAGCTTTGGCAGGAAGCGCACGACAACCTCAAGCCCTACAAGATGAAGCGTCAGGCACGGGGACAGTTTTCTGTTGTGGAGGTGGCTGATCAAGACGCGGGCCTGATGGCCGATCATATGGCTGCCAACGAGGCCATCGAACTGCTGCGTCAGCGTGGTGAAAGCGAGCAACCTTTCTTCCTCGCAGTGGGGTTCGTGCGGCCACACTTTCCCTTTGTTGCGACTGACAGCAGCCTCGCTCCTTACGATGCCAACAAGCTGAAATACCCTGCTTTTCCCGCAGACGATTTCGACGACATGCCTCCACAGGCGATCGGTGCCCGGATGAAGTTTCCCGAGCAGGACATCAAGGAGCTACGCCGTGGTTATTTCGGAGCGGTGAGTTTTATGGATCAGCAGTTTGGCCGACTCATGGCCGGGCTTGATCGTCTCAAACTGCGCGAAAACACCATCGTCGTTTTTGTCTCCGACCATGGTTACCTGATCGGCGAGCACGAGATGCACAAGAAGTCCAAACTGTGGGAGGAGGCGATTCACGTGCCTCTGATGATTTCCGTACCTGGCTCAACGGGAGATGCCCGCTGCCATCAATTCGTCGAATTGATCGATCTCTATCCAACCCTCACCGAGCTCGCCGGTCTCCCTGCTGAGTCCGGGGCCCAGGGTCTAAGCATGGTGTCACTGCTGAAGGATCCCGCCTCCGAACGTCCGGAAAAAACCAATGCCTTGATTCAAGTGAGCAATGGCTTCGGACTTCGCAGCGGCAAATGGGCCTACATGTGGTATCCCGCAAAGAAAAAGGATCCCGAAGCGGCCATGCTTTACGACATGGAAAAGGATCCCAAGCAGTTCACTAATTTGGTTGAGGATCCCAATTATGCCGATTGGGTGCAAAAGATTCACCGCCAGCTGATGGCGCGGATCGCGACAGCGGGAAATCGAAATTGACCTGGAGTTCCAGCCTTGTTGGTCACCCGGAAAGGTTGGGCCAACGTGATCGCGCACAAGAGAACGCGGAGGAGGCTGGGATGAAAGAGAGACAGGGCCCGGAGAGCAGGTGATCTTCTTTTCGATTAGTCTTTCGTTTGGAGCGAACCCCACCAGGTCTTGTTGGGTTGGTAATCGGGTTTGAGGAAATTGGCGTGCTGCTTTTCGAGCTGGGCTTTTTTGGAGGTCCGGAGGTTCTTGATCTGCTGTGCTTTCTTGGTGGCGTCGAAGCGGGGATCGGGTTTGGGGATGATGGCTCCGACGTCAGTGAGATGGGCGGAGAGTTTTGCGGAGAGTTTTTTGACAAGGTCGGGGTGTTCTTTGGCGAGGTCTGTTTCTTCGCCGAGGTCCTCTTTGATATTGTAGAGTTCTTCGTGGTTGTCTTCGTAGTAGCGGATGAGCTTGTAGTCGCCATCGCGGATCATGCCGGAGGGTTCGCCGCCTTGGTTTCCGTAGTGCGGGTAGTGCCAGTAGAGGACGCGCTCAGCGTGACCTCCTCTGAGTGCGGGGACCAATGAGATACCATCAATATGGTGAGTTGGAAGTTTTTCGAGTCCGGCGAGGTCAAGAAGAGTAGGGAAGAAGTCGGTGCCGGTGGCGAACTGGCTGGAGGTGGTGCCGGGTTTGGTGACGCCGGGGGCCATGATGTAGTAGGGTTGGCGGATGCCGCCTTCCCATTGGCGGCCTTTTCCTCCGCGGAGGGGCAGGCAGGCGGTGGCAAAGGCGTCACCGGAGGAGACGCCGCCATTGTCGGAGGTGAAGATGACGATGGTGTTTTTATCGAGGCCGGACTTCTTAAGGTGGTCGAGGACGAGGCCGACGGCGTCATCCATCGATTCCATCATGCCGCCGTAGATGGGGCAGTCCTGGACCTGACGCACGGGGAGGGTGCGGTCGTTTTTGAAACGTTCATTGGCAAGTCCGTCGGCGGTGGCCTTTTTGCGATACTTTTCCCACAGGTCGGGCGAGGTTTGGATGGGGCCGTGGACGGAGTAGAAGGAAAGGAAGGCGAAGAAAGGCTTCTTTGATTCCCGAGCGATGAAGTTGGTGGTTTCGCGTGCGAGGCGGAGGGGGAGAACCTCGCCGTTCGGTCCGTTTTCGAGCTTCGGGTTATTGTAGGGGGCGAAGTATCCTCCGCGCGGGCTGCCGGAAGAGTAGCCGCCCTTGTTGACCTCGAAGCCGTGATCTTCGGGGCCGGAGCCCTCGCCGCCGATGTGCCATTTTCCGGCGAAAAAAGTACGATAACCGCCTGACTTGAGGGCTTCGGCGACGGTGGTGATTTTTGCCGGGAGGCGGTCGCCGTTTTCTGAAGGGAGGATTTTATCATTGCGCTTCCAATTCATGCCGGTGGCCGCGCCGATCCAGTCGGTGATGCCGACGCGGGCGGGGTATTGGCCGCTCATGATGGAAGCCCGGGAGGGTGAGCAGACCTGGCAGGTGGAGTAGCCGTTGGTGAAACGCATTCCTCCTTTGGCGATGGTGTCGATGTGGGGAGTCTCGTGAAATTTGGAACCCTCGATGGAGAGGTCATTGATGCCGAGGTCATCGGCGAGGATGAAAACGATGTTGGGTTTCTCCGCCGCGAGGATGGGGAGGGTGAGAACGAGGGCGATCAGAGCACGCATGGGCAAGGGTTGTCGGTGGGGATGGGGGAGGCAAGGAGGAAGTGCGTCGCAGAAGTTGTTCCAGAAAATTGATGGGGCCGAAGATTTGCTGATGGATGAAAAATGCCCGGAGAGACTCACTTCGGAATCCATTTAGCCCGGCCTTTGTATCTTGCCCGGAGAGTCCGGGTTGCGATGGTTGCCAGTAGGTTCTATGAAAGCACAGAGGGGAGGGGGAAATACCGGTATTCCTCGCGTGATCTCCTACTTCCGTGGCGGAAGTTCGTTGTAAGCGACTTGCTCTTCTTTACCCCACTTGAAGGATTTCAGCTTGGAGCGGTCGAGGTCTTTGAGATGGGGCTCGTTTTTGCGGGAAGGATGATCGGGGCGTTGGTAAACCCAGTCGTTATCGCCGAAAATTTCGGCGCAGAGTTTCGCGACGGCGGGGTCGTATTCCACGAGCTCGGCCCGGGTGTTGACGTGGTTGTGATCGTGGTCATTCACACGGTTTGTCCCAAACCATGATTGCACTGACTCGGCCCAGTATTCGTGATGATTGGTGGCGGCATATTTGTCAGCCCAAAGGCCTTTTGCCATGGCTGTTTTGTAGGTCTCTTTGAGGCGGGTGTCGAAGGTCGGGTCGAGGGTTTTGAGGGCGGTATCGTGAATGGCGTGGGCGAATTCATGAACGCAAATGGATTCGGTTGAGTAGGGGTCGCCGGGATTGGCGAGGAGGTTTTCCTCACCGCAGGAAACGGAAGGGCGTTGCGGGGTGGCCCCGAGGCCGCGGGCGCGGCGATTCCAAAAGGTGGAGGGTTTGAGGTCGGAGTGTTCCGGGATGTCGCAAGTGCGCTCATCGACGGACATGATGGAGTAGCGGACTTTGTTTTTTCCAAGTTCCCGCAGAATATCCGGGCGGTTCTTGAGCATTGTCCGGATGACATGGGCGGCTTCGTAGAGGGCGGCGTCGGGGACTTTTTCCGAGGAGAGGATGGGGAAGGTTTCAATGACGAGTGCTTTTTTGTAGAAAGGTTTGAGATCAAAGCTCTCGCGAAGTTCCTTCGAGATTGGGGCGACTTCTGGTGATTCTGGTTGTTCATTCAACCCGATGGCAGCGGTGATGAGGATGGCGGGAGCGAGCAGGATGAGCGATTTCATGGCGAAGTTCGAAAGAGGAAGCGAAACGGCAAAGTAACTTTTCAGTCCGGGTTGTCGAGCTTGCGCCCCCGGTCCCATCTTCACAAATCATGAAACGTCGTCATCTTCTCAAAAAGTCCGCTCTCTTTGGAGCTCCGTTCATTCTCCCGTCACACATTTGGGGAGCCAAACCCAATGACAAGGTGAATGTGGGCTTCATTGGGATGGGGAAACGCGCCGGCGGCCTGATTCGGGAGTTTCTACGTCAGCCCGAAGTGAAGGTGGTGGCGGTTTGCGATGTCGATACCAATCGCAGGGAGGCCGCGAAGAAGAAGGTCGACGGGCATTACAAAAATACCGACTGCGCTGCCCACAATGATTTCCGTAAAATCACAACTAACCCGGCGATTGATGTCGTCGTGGTAGTGACGCCGGACCATTGGCACACCATTCAGATTCTTTCCGCGATTGAGAACGGCAAGGATGTCTATGCCGAGAAGCCGTTGACCCACAACATTCGTGAATCGGTTCTTTTGATGGATGCGGTGAAGAAGAGCGGGCGCATTGTTCAAACCGGATCACAGCAACGGTCGTCGCGTGAGTTCAGAGTGGCTTGCGAACTGGCCCGAAACGGGGTGATCGGGAAAATCGATCATGGTTTTGTGAACTTTGGTGGTCCCGGAAAGGCCTGTGACCTTCCCGAAGAAAAGATGGAGTCAGGCCTCGATTGGGACCTTTGGTTGGGACCGGCCCCCAAGAGACCCTACAATTCCGTGCTCGCTCCGAGAGGGGAGCATTCACATTACCCGATGTGGCGCATGTACACCGAATATGGCGGGGGAATGATCACCGATTGGGGTGCTCACCATCTTGATATTGTGCAGTGGGCCCTTGGCAAAGATGAGTCCGGCCCGACGGCGGCCAAGCCTCCTGCGAAGCAGGGGGATGATCAAGGAGCGGCGGTGGTCTACGACGACATCACGATCACCCATGGAAAGGGAATCGGAGTTCATCTCGTTGGGGCCGATGGCGAGATTCAAGTGACCCGCGGTAAATTCGCTCTGAAAGTCGATGGCAAGGATGTGGCTTCCCATCTTCAAAAAGGAAGCAAACTTGGTGTGGAACTCGACAAGGCGGAAGAGGCCTATTTGAAAGACTCCAAGGTGAAACTCTACCGTTCACCGGGTCATGTCCGTGATTTCCTCGATTGCCTCAAGTCCCGCAAGCAACCGATCACCAGTGCGATCATTGGATCACGGTCCATCAATGTGGCTCACCTCATGAATCTGGCCTATCATCACCACACCGACATCGCGTGGGATCCCATTCAGAATACCTTTGCGAAGGATTCAAAACACCCGCTGGAGTGGTTGGGCCGGACTTATCGTGACAAGTGGAAGATTTAGTTGGGTATCGGTTTGGTTTCAACGTCCGATCCTGATCGACGAATCGTTTTTCACAACCTTGAGCATGTCCGTTTTGCCGTCCGACCACCGGACGGCGACTTCACGAATGGATTCATTCTTTGGAACGACGAATCGTATCCGCCGGGATGATTGTGAGAGATAGGATCCTCCTGCGGTGATTTCGAAAATCAGCTGCTTCCCGCTCGATAGCGTGGCCGTGACCAATGAGCCGATCTTCAGGGCATCCGCCGCATCGAGGTCAACTGTCACAATCTTACCTCCAGCCGGAGGGATGCTCTCATAGGCCTTCATCTGGCTGTTGTTGACTGCGACCAGAAGATCCTGCCAACCGTCTCCGTTCAGATCAGTCAGAGCCACTCCCTTGGCATCTCCCGGAACGAGCAGACCGCTTTGATCTGCCCGAACAGCTGAAAAATTCCCGTCACCAAGACCTCGGAGGAGAATGCCGGTGCCGCCATCCATTCTTCCTGTTTCGACCTGTGGTGAAAATGAATTTTGCGCGAGAAAGAGGTCCTGATTTCCGTCGGCATCAAAGTCACTCATTGCGATCCCAAAGACCGGGGCGACCTGAGCCATCGAAGGTAAGGCCCGGAATTCGAATCTCCCTTTGCCATCGTTCATGAGAACTCCCGATTCCAGAGTGTTGGCCTCGAATCGCTGCGCCTTTTCCAGTCTTCCGGCATAGAGATCGATGAGGGTCGCCGATGCAAAGTCATGGAACTTCGGAGTCTTTCCTCTCAAGAATGGCATGGCGTTACTTGAGCAACTCAACCCGCGGATGGGGTAACATTTTCCATCTTCAAATTCGGCTTCGAGAATTCGCTTTTCTCCCGAGCCGTCGACATCTCCATAGTAGAGGAGAGCAGGGGAGTCATACTTGGTGTTCAGGCCCGTATTCCCGACGACATAGTCGAGGTCCCCTTCTCCTCCGCACTCAACCCCGGCAGCTTCACCGTCACTCTCTGGGCGAACGCCGCCTCTACGAGCGGCTTTGCATCTCCGGTCACCAGCCGTGACGATGTCGGAAGCGGAGTGAGCACCCATGGCTTTATCCTCTACAACAATAATGCCGGGAACTGGGATTTTTGGACCGGTGATGGAGATCCCGGCTGGGACACTCTTCCCGGTTCAGCGGTTACGGTGAATACCTGGAGCCACCTTGCCATCTCGTATGATGCCGGCACAGACACCAAAAGTCTTTGGATCGATGGTAATCTTTCGATTTCCGATACCGTTCCTCAATCCGGCCCGACCCAGTATTCCCCCAACGGAACGGTCGAAATGGAATCACTCCACATCGGCTCCGGACAAGATGATGGTGCGAACTTCTTCTTCAGCGGCAACATTGATGATGTGGGCATTTGGGACGAAGCTCTCGATCAGGCTGCTATTCAAGGGATCATGGACAACGGAGTGGCTTCG
>CALFSW010000243.1 GCA_937916505.1 uncultured Verrucomicrobiales bacterium
GTGCTTGTATTGATTCGCGCCGCCGCGCTCACCCTGCGGGCAACCCTGGCGGGTTGTCTTTGTCGCTCCGCTCCAGTCCGAAGACTCGACGGAGCCACGGAGCTTATCCTGCCCTTCGGGCACGCTCTGCGGAGTGCCTTCGGATTCTAGTTCTGCGCTCACGCGCATGGCAGTGGTGGCGGTGTCCCAGAGGGATTCCTCGAAGGATTTGGCGGGTTTCGTAGCCTTTTTAGCGGTCTTCTTTTTGGCGGGCATGGGGAGAGATGCCTAAAGTTATCAGTTCAAGAAAGTCGATAGAAGAAAGATTATCAAAAACCCTGAATCATACCAGTATCCCGGATCACCCCCCCTCCCCCTCCCCCCCGGGCACAAAAAAAACATCAGGAGGGATCTCCTGATGTCTTCTTGAGAAGATTGATTCGAAGAATCGATTACCCCTTCTTGGCGAGAAGTTTGGCCACGACGGCTTCGACTTCTTTTTTGCCGTAGGAGTGACCATCGACGGTATCGACGAGCTTGCCGTCCTTGTCTTTGGCGATGATGCCGTGGCCTTTGAGTTTGGCTTTTTTAATTTCCGCGGCGCTTTTTCCGGTGCCGACGAGGACGTTCTTGAAGGTGATTTCTTTTCCCTTTGTCTTTTTGAGATCATTCACGATGACCGATATTTTTGCACAAAGCGGTCATCCGTCGAAATAGTAGTAAGTGAGCGAGGGAATCTTGGCTGCGGCGACCTTTTCAGCGACGGGAGCGGCAGGCTCCTTGGCTGAAACCGGACTGATTAAGAGGAAGGGAGCGAGGCCCGCCACCATCCATAGCATGGTTTTTTTCATCGCCGGAGAGTAACCCGATCGAAACGGCATGACAATCTGTTTTAGTCGCCGCCTGCGGAGGAGTTTCCCACCCGCCGCTGGCAGGAGTTTGACAGGGTTCGGCCTTCCTATTCGCTGAGGAGAATCTTCATCCCTTCTCCCATCGCTTCACCGATGAGATAGAGGGTTTCGCCGTTTTGGTTCCAGTGGAAGCCCTGATTTTCTCTTGGGGAGACCGAGACGTCACGCCAGAATTCGCGCGTGTCGGCGGCGAAGACGTTGCCAGCAAACTCCGGATAGAGAACCGGATCGGCGACAGCCAGCTGCCCCTCGAGGAGGGTGAGACGATTTCCAGTGGTCGAGGCTCCGCCGATACCGGTGTTGGCAATGGCAACCGGGAGCAGGGGTTTTCCAAACTCGGCGCGGATGTCGACGATGAAGTCAGCCAGGCTTTCTTCATAGTTGTCGGCGGTGAATGCAGTCCCGCCGTCATTCCACCCCTGGTGCCAGCCGAAGCCGGCAATTTGATAGCCTTGTCCGGCCCATTCGGGGAACTCGGTCTGAAGATTATCGAGGGCATCGTGGACATAATCGATCATGCCAAGATAGTAATTGCCGACTTCGCCTCCGTTCTTGGCGACGGTAGTCGGCGAGCGAAAATCGGAGTAAAGGCTCTTGCCGCCCCAGCTGGCTTTGACGATGAGGACGGGTTCATCAAGGTAATCGCCGATGGCCCATCCGAAGCCCAACTCCGGTCCAATGCGGGCATCATCCACTCCGAACCCGGGAAGGAGGTTGCCTTTCTTAATGGTGCGGCCTTGGGTGAGATCGCTGCGGCGGTAGAAGACTTTGACGTCGTCACGAGCGATCCAGTCACCACCATCATCCACGAGCATTCCATATTTGTCCGGGTCGTTGTCGACTTCGTAGCGGAGGCTTCCGATGGCGCCGGTCACGCCACCGAGTCCTTCTTCGCTTCTCCCCTGCCCCTGCATGTTGGATTGGCCGGCAAGGATGAAGACTTTGATGCCATTCGGATTGTCGTCCCAGGTTCTGAACTCGACCGAGGTCGGACCCGAAACGGGGCGAGCGGAGAGATCGGTGAGACCATGGACGAAGACGGTGTAGTCCGAATTGCGTTCCAGAGGAAACGCGATGGTCAGAACAACGGTATTGGGGCTCGCGCCGATGACGGCAGAGTCGATGGGCAGGAGGGCGTCCCCGCCAACGACGACGGAGTAGTTGAAGGGATTGGTGGCAAGCCCGGGATCCATCGCTTCGGAGAAGGTCAGGGTGACGGTGGTGCCATTTCCCCAGACGCGGTCCAGGGTGGGATCCCGAAGATCGGGCGCGCCGATCCGGAAGAAGAGATTCTCCGCACCAGGGCTTGGGTTTGGAAAGGGACCGAAAGTGGTGAGAGTTCCTTCGGGATTGGCCTCGACGGCGGGGCTGATTCCCGGGAAGAAGCTCACAAGGTCCTCCGACCAAAAGAGGCCGTAGTATTCCCCGGGATTCGACTTCCAGGTCAGGGTGACTTCGTCGGTGGCGTCATTGTAGGAAACATCTGCGACTTCCAGGGGCTGGCGAACCTCATCGCTTTCGACAATCTGGATGCCGGTGGGCCCGATGTGGTTGAAGCCATTCCCCCAGACCTGTGCGGTGAAAGAGGTTCCGCCCAAGCCTTTGTAGACGATGTAGTTGCCGGCCGTTTCGGCATTGGTGATCTCGGTGAAGGTCCCATTGAAGGCTCCGGATGGGAGGGTAAAGTCCGCTTCGGGTGATCCATTGACGACGATCTTTCCGGTGCCATCGCCAAACTGATCCCGGTTCGCTCCCAGGTAGAAAATGACATCGTAGGTCTCGAAAGGAATGTCGGAGACCACGATGTCGAAGATGTTGGAGCCATCGCCCGGATCTTCCGTCGAGTTGGCGTGACCATCCATCATGTTGCCATTGGCGTTGCCGGGAAGAGTCGTGCGGGGAGGATTCCAGATATAAGGACCTCCGTTTCGGGCATCGTTGAGAACCAGGGTGGCGCTTGATCCTTCGGTTCCGGTCAGAGTGACGGGACTTTGAGGCTGGGTCGGCGCCCAAGGGAGGAGGTAGTTCTGCCAGCCGGTGGTTTGCCATTCTCCGGTGCCTGCTGATTGCTCGGGAGTCAGGGTCATGAGAGGCTCCCAGACAGATCGATCAATCGATCCCGCCCCCGTGCGCCAGAAGTTGACGCTGATGATCTCAGCCGCTGGCAGGAGAGCCGATGTTACCAGTGAGAAACCAGAGAGGATTATGAGAGCTTTCGGCCTTTTCATACAGGGCGGTCCATACGGGCATGTCTGGTAATAGGGAATGAAAAAATCTCCGGGGAACCGACTCACG
>CALFSW010000244.1 GCA_937916505.1 uncultured Verrucomicrobiales bacterium
TTCTCAAGGACAAGGAAGCCTGGGAGGCGACCAAGGCCAAGGAGGCCAAGGAGGCGAAGCGGGCCAAGGAGGGGAAGTGATTGATGGAAAGCAATGGGGGCTCATGCCCCCGGACCTCGTGAGATCTTCATCGCAGAGAAAATCGGAAGGAACCTTTTCACCGCCAAACGGCCCACTCCTCCGCAAAGTCGGCCCCGGTTTGCGCTGTTCCAGTTCGTCGTGAAACCTCTTTAGATAGGAGGTTTGTGAGTATTTCCTCTTTAAATATGCTTGGCAGGAATGGCACGAACTCATTCGCGTCAGGTTAAGTCTAACTATCTGATTAAAAGTGAAATAAGACGAAATAAACCTGCATTCAAGCTTGACTTGGTGAGCAAGTCCTCAGGATTGGAATGCTTACAACTCCTCCCGCCGACTGCTCAGCGTTGATCCTGCCAGACCTTCACAAGCTCGCAACCCAAACCGGTCTTATTTGCCGGAAATCTCCCAAATTTTCCGCTGAAGGATTTCTCCAAGCTCTTTTGAGTTCCACTGTCACCGGGAAAGCTTCCTTCAATCAAATCGCTTCAGAACTCAAGACACGTGTGGGCCAGTCCATGAGCCGCCAATCTATTCATGAGCGCTTCGGACCAAGCTCCACAGCCTTTCTTTTAGCTGTAAGTTGTGAACTCATGAAGCAAGGCCTCGAGCCAGCCAGCCATGCTCTTCTTAAATCTGGCATCACGCAGATCCTGATCGAAGATGCCTCTGCACAAGCGATGCCAAAGGCCAATGCTCAGGACTTTCCAGCTCACGGAAATCATCACGGTCAAACCGCCGGAGTGAAGATTAATTTCGCCTATGACCTCCTCTCTGAAAGCGTCATCTCACATTCCTTGGAAGCTGCCACGACTCAAGATAAAGTCATCGGCAAAGAGACCATCGCGAGGCTCCGTCCAGTCACTCTTGTCTTGCGTGACATGGGATACTTTGTCCTCGCTGAATTTGATGAGATTGAACGCCAAGATGCCTTTTGGCTCTCTCGCCTCCCCCTGACCACCGGGGTTATTTTTGAGAACGGCAAGGCCTTAGAAACACGTCTCCGGAGCCGGAGCCATAATGTCCTCGATTTACAAGTAAGTGTCGGAGAGCAAAAGAAAATCTGCCGCCTCATTGCGGTGCGAGCTGACGAAAAAACAGCCCGGCATCGTCGCGCTGAGAGGCGCAAAAAAGCGAAAGAAGGAGGCCGTAAACCTTGCCCCAAACGCCTAGCGAGAGATGGCTGGCACCTGATGCTGAGTAACCTTAGCAGCGAGCAAAGTTCGACGAGCGAACTTGTGAAAATATACCGGGCACGTTGGGCCGTAGAGATCCAGTTCCGAGCGTGGAAGCAGGCCAGCAATCTGGGAAAAGCTCTGAAACGTAAAAGTAACGAACACCATATGATAGCCTTGGTTTTAGCGGGGATGATTAACCACCAGCTTGGGATGAGAGTGGCTCAAGTGATCAAACCCCAGATCGCGCGTTGGCGGCTGAGCTATGAAAAAACTATGATTTACTCGCGGTCTATCTCGTGAAGGCGCAAGGCCTCATTGCCTTGCGAGACTTTGCCCCCGACCTACGCCACATCGCCCGCGACAAACGGCTCCGGAAATCCCCGATAGAATCAGCACTCACACTCTTAACCTGACGAGAATGCCTTTAGGCCCAATGGATTCCCAATCGCGAAGACATCTGTTCCTATTGCCAGTCTCAAAAGAAAACCGGGGATAGATGACATCGCCGCGAGTGGTCCGAACTTGCAAATGAGCAAGCGCGAGGGCGGTGGATAAAATCAAGGCGGCAAGTGTAAGGGGATTTTTCAGAGCCATCTGTTTTTCGTTCATCCTCCCCAGCGCAATTCCTCAGAAATCAGTGCCAAAAAACTTTTCAATAAACTCGACGGAATTCCGCCGTCCCGCCGATATTTACTGACCACCGGGAACTGAGACCCGCAGCGAGACCTCTATTCATTTGGCAGCTGGAGGTTAACGTGGTTCAATCCCGTAATGCGTTTTTTCGGAGCTTGTCTTTGGGTCGCCACGGCGGTGATGGGCTTCTGCGACGGAATTTCAGTCGAGCAGCTGCCGGAGCGGGCTGATGTTGCGGGAGTTACATTGTTTTCGAAACTCACGCCCAGTGACACCGGGATCACTTTTGAGAACAAACTTGATCTCCATCATCCGTTAAAGCGGCTTTACCAATCGGGTTTCGCGTGCGGCGGGGTGGCGATTGGTGATCTCAATGGCGACAGGTTGCCGGAAATTTTCCTTGCGAGCGGGCCTGGCTCAAATCGCTTGTATCAGCAAAAAGCGGCATTTGAGTTTGACGATGTCACGACGGCAGCCGGTGTCAGTGGCGGGGCCGATTGGGCGGCGGGCGTGACCTTCGTGGATATCGAAGGCGATGGCGATCTCGATATTTATGTCTGCAATTACGATGCTCCGAACTCGCTTTTTCTCAATGAATCCAAGGACGGAAATTTTTCGTTTCGCGAGACGGCGGCGGAGTTCGGTCTTGATCTTGTGGATGCTTGCTTGATGCCGGCCTTTTGTGACTTCGATAACGACGGCGACCTGGACTGCTGGGTGCTAACGAACGGACTTTCGCGAGCGGAAGGTCGTCCACAAAAGCCGCCGTTTATGAAAGATGCGACGACCGGAAAAGTGACGGTGAAGCCGGAATTTTCCCGATACTATGATATCGTTCGAACCGGGGAATCGACTTATACAATGGACGAGGCTGGTCGGCCGAATTATCTCCTGCGAAACGACCACGGGAAATTTGTCGATGTCTCGGTGAAGGCAGGAATCACTTCGAAGGGCTTCGGGTTGTCGGCGACCTGGTGGGACTACAATGGGGACGGCCTATTGGATCTCTACGTTTGCAACGACTTCATGGCACCCGACCGCTGGTATAAAAACGAAGGCGACGGGACTTTTACGGATGTCATTAAAGAGACGGTGAATGCCATTCCCTGGTTCTCGATGGGGTCCGATACGGGTGACATTAATAACGACGGGCTGCTGGATTTTGTGGCCCTCGATATGGCGGCGACGACTCACTACAAATCGAAGATGGCGATGGGTGACATGGGCGGGCAACGCTGGCAGATCGAGAACGTCAAGCCGCGCCAGCTCATGCGGAATATGTGCTATCTCAATACCGGAACCTCGAGGTTCATTGAGACCGCGCAGCTCTCGGGAATCGCCAACACGGACTGGTCATGGGCGGCGAAGCTGGCGGACTTCGATAATGACGGACGCGTTGATTTGTTCGTGTCGAACGGGATGAGCCGCGATTTCAACAACTCGGATATCGACTTTGACAAGTCCCATCTCATCGGCCGGACTCAGTGGGATTTCTTTGAAAATACTCCGACGATGCCGGAGCAGAATCTGGCATTTCAAAATGTGGATGGCCTCTTGTTTCAGGATGTCAGCAAGGACTGGGGCCTGGCGCATACCGGCATGAGTTACGGTGCGGCGTATGGGGACCTCGACCGCGATGGCGACCTCGATCTGGTGGTCGTCAACCTCGACGAGCCGGTGAGTATCCATCGAAATAACTCCGCCGGTCCGGAGCAGAATGTGGTCGTGATTCGCTTGCGAGGCACCGAGGGAAATCACGGCGGAATCGGCGCGCTGGTCCGCCTGGAGACCAAATCGGGGACGAAGCACGTCCGCCAAATGATGCCATCCACCGGGTTTCTATCCAGCAATTTTCCGGAGCTCAATGTCGGACTTGGTGCCGAAACAAGCATCAAAAGATTGACGGTCACCTGGCCTGCCGGCGGCGTGCAGGAATTCAAAAACCTTACGGCGGGCAATCGATTTACCATTCATGAGCCAGCCAAATTCGCCGTGCAGCCTGAGTCGCCGAAGCCGCAAATGCCGCTCTTCGCGCCATCAAAGGTCCTCAAGGGTTTGGTCCACCGGGAGCAGGTCTTCGAAGATTTCGACCGTCAGCTTTTGCTTCCGAACAAGCTTTCGCAACTTGGTCCCGGACTGGCTTGGGCGGATGTTGATGGCGATGGCGACGACGACCTTTTCGTGGGCGCGGCACGCGGGATGGGCGGCGCGGTTTTGCTCAATGAGGGTCTCGACGATGCCGGAGTCTGCCAGTTCAGCCTTCCCTCAGCGAA
Organism: uncultured Verrucomicrobiales bacterium; assembly: GCA_937916505.1. Taxonomy (GTDB): domain Bacteria; phylum Verrucomicrobiota; class Verrucomicrobiia; order Verrucomicrobiales; family Akkermansiaceae; genus SW10. The sequence continues at coordinate 4,163 of CALFSW010000244.1, forward strand.
GCCCTTCATCGACGACGCCGGGCAGGAAAATATGGGGGCCTTATTTTTCGACGCCGACCGCGATGGCGACATGGATCTTTATGTGGCCAATGGGAGTTACGAATACACCGAAGACGACCCACGGTTACAGGACCGCCTTTACCTGAATGACGGCAGCGGAAGATTTACGAAAGTGGAGAAAGCGCTGCCTGATTTCCGAGATTCGAGCAGCTGCGTGACCGGGGCCGACTTCGATCGTGATGGCGACCTTGACCTCTTCGTGGGAGGACGGGTCATCCCTGGGAAATATCCTGAAGCGGCAAAATCGCGCTTGCTCGTCAACGAAACCGTCCCCGGAGGGAAGCCGAAATTTGTGGAGGCTCCGGCCCTCAAGGTTGCCGGCCTTGTCACGGGCGCGCTGTGGTCGGATGCCGACGACGACGGATGGATGGATCTTTTCGTGACCTGCGAATGGGGACCGGTGAGATTTTTCCAAAATTGTCAGGGGGTCTTGGAAGAGAAAACGGAACAGGCTGGTTTAGCGAGATATCTCGGTTGGTGGAACGCGATCGCGGGAGCGGATATCGATCAGGATGGCGACATCGACTACGCCGTCGCGAACTTTGGCTTGAACACGAAGTATCGCCCCAGCGTAAAAAAGCCGAGCAAGCTCTACTACGGCGACTATGCTGGATTCGGGAAAAAGAGCATCGTTGAAGCCAAGTATGAGAACGGGGTACTATTGCCGGTGCGGGGGAAAAGTTGCTCCACCAACGCCATGCCGCATCTCGCAAAACGGTTCGGAACTTATCACGAATTTGCGATCGCCGCGCTGCCTGAAATTTACACCCCGACCGCGCTTGAAGATTCGCTCACGCTGACGGCCAATACCTTGGAGTCGGGCTTCCTGATCAATGACGGAAAAGGTCGCTTTCAATTTAAGCCGATGCCCGCCCTCGCGCAAGTTTCGCCGGGCTTCGGGCTGAGCTTTCTCGATGCGGATGCAGATGGAAAGGTGGACCTATTTATGGCGCAGAATTTCTACGGTCCGCAGTTTGAAACCGGTCCCTACTCAGGCGGTCTGAGCGTGCTCTTGCGCGGCGACGGAGCCGGGGGATTTGAACCATTGATGCCCGATAGAAGCGGTCTCATCGTCCCCGGCGATGCAACGTCCGCGACGGTCACGGATTTCAATCGCGATGGCCGACCGGACCTTGCCGTCGCCCAAAACGACGGCCCCCTGCTGACCTTCGAGAGCACCGGCAGGGGTAAGGGTAGGTTTCTCAAAATTGCACTTGATGGCGGCGACGGGAATTTGTCTGCCGTCGGAGCCCGCGTGACGGCCCACCTCAAATCCGGCAAAAAAATCGTGCAGGAAGTCTCTGCCGGGAGTGGCTATCTTTCGCAATCGAGCTCGCATCCGCTCCTCGCGCTGGGCGATGAAATCGTCACAAAAATCATCGTCCGATGGCCGGATGGTCAGGTTTCGGAAACGATGGAAGTGCCCGGCAAGGGCGGGAGTCTCCGAATGGTTATACCGTAATTATTTTGTCTTATTCCGGGCAAGGTTCCGAAGGGTCAAAAGGTCAAAAGGTCAAAAGGTCAAAAGGTCAAAAGGTCAAAAGGTCAAA
>CALFSW010000245.1 GCA_937916505.1 uncultured Verrucomicrobiales bacterium
TTCACCTTCAGATTGAAATCCCTCAACACCTTCTCGCCCGTCTCGTAGGAGAAATCGACCCCGCGAAACTCGATGCCCCCGATCTCCCGCGCCCCACCATCCGGCGCCACATCGTTCGGCCGATCCTCCCGATCCCATTCCGCAAGCTTCGCCTTCACCGCCTCGCTGTCCCGAATCCCCGGCTCCGTCGCCAACAGTTCCAGCACCCGCTCGCCCGCCGCTTGCGCACCCTGCATTTGCACCAGCACCTGCGCGATCTGATTGATCGGATTAAAAAACTGCCCTGCGTAGAAAATGAAGGCCACCAAAGTTCCCAGTGTCATCTCCTCGCTGATGACATCCGCACCACCCCTCCAGAGCGCTACCCCGGCCGCCACACTCCCCAAGGTCAGCACCATCGGAATGTAGACCGCCGACTGGAGCGCGTTCTTCATCGAGACCCCGAACATCTGCGTCGAGAGCCCTTGAAACTCATCGAGGTTCTCCTCCTCGCGCACCAGCGCCTTGCTCGTGCGCAATCCCATCAGGGCCTCGGAAAAGGACGCCGTAATCATTGAGTTAAACTTCCGCGTGTCCCGCGAGCTCAGCAGGAGCTTCTTTTGAAAAATCGCGCTGATGACAATCAAGGGCGGCACAACCGCAAGAACCAACAGACCGAGCACCGGGTTCAGAATGACCAGGATCACCGAGATCATGACGACCAGACAAAACGCCCAGACGAGATCCAACGTCCCCCAAGCGATGATGCGGGAGAGCTTGTCACAATCGGAAGTCAGCCGCGAAATCAACCAACCCGTCGGCCGGTGATCGAAGTAGCTAAATTCCAGTTCCTGCAATCGCTGAAAGCAGTCGCGCCGGATGTCGTGGCTCATGTGGTTCGCCAGCCCACCCGCCGACCGGATGAAGATCAGCACACCCGCCGACAGCGCGATGGTCAACGCCAGGTAGGTCGCGATGTGCGGAGCGAGATCCCTCATTGAACTCACCTCGTCCACGTCATCTACCGTCCAACGGGTCACCAAGGCAAAGCTCGCATCCACCGCCGCGATCGCCACCGCCGAAACTGCCAACGGGATCAAAAACCGCTTGTAGCGCATCGCGTGACGAAAAACCTTCTTCCATAGGCTCATATCGAACTTCTCGCTGAACGCATCTTCCGGCACTTCGTTGTTCATGACTCGGCGGGGTTCGAGAGTTCATTTTCCAAAGCGGTCTGAATCTTCCACAGACGACGATAAAGCCCCTCCGTCTCAACCAATTCCGAATGTGAACCCTTCTGAATAATCCGCCCACCTTCCAGCACAATAATTTTATCAGCATGAGCTAAAGTCGAAAGTCGGTGCGCGATCACCAACGTCGTCCGGCGCCCGTGACGACTGCGCAACGCCTCCAAAACCGTAGCCTCCGTTTCCGCATCGACCGCGCTCAGCGCATCGTCGAGTAGCAACACCGGGGTATCCTGCAAGAGCGCCCGTGCCAAAGCCACCCGTTGACGTTGGCCACCGGACAGCGTCACTCCGCGCTCCCCGATCTGGGTCGAATACCCCTCCCCAAAGCTCGAGATCGTATCGTGAATGTCAGCCAACCTCGCCGCCTCGGTCACATCATCGTCCACCGCCCCATCGCGGCTCAGCCGGATATTCTCCCCGATCGTCTTCGAGTAAAGAAACGGCTCCTGCATCACCACACTAAATTGCGAACGCACCCACTGCCGGTCCAGCTCCGTCAACTCGTGTCCATCAAATTTGATTGATCCCGACTCATAGTCATACAACCGTAACAGCAAGCTCATGATCGTTGTCTTCCCCGAGCCCGACGGCCCCACAATCGCCAGTGTCTCCCCCGCCGCCACCTCAAAAGAAATTCCATTGAGCTCCTTTTCCTCGTCTCCATACCCAAACACCAAATCCATCACCGCGATCTTCCCCTCCGCCGGCGTCGCGGGAGTCGCCGAAACATCAGGTGCACTCTCCTCTGGCTCCGACAAAATCTCACCCATCCGGGTCAAGGCCACCACCGATTTACCCAGTTCCGTCAAAGTTCTCCCCATCTGGCGCACCGGCCAAAGCAGCATGTTCAAGAACATCAGGAAGGCAAATAGCGTCCCCACCGTCAGCGATCCGGTCGCAATGAAGTAAGCGCCGCTGAACAACACCAACCCCTGCTGAATCAGCACCACCAAATCCGAGACCGACCAATACCACGCCATCAGACGTAGGAGACGCAGACTACGATCCCGGTAGAGTTGATTCGGCTCCGCAAACTTGGAAATCTCAAAATCCTGCCGCGCAAAAGCCCGCACCACCCGCAAACCCGTCAGATTCTCCTGCACCACCCGCGTCACCTGACCTTCCGCCTCCGCCACCTCCTTGAAGAGGTGCTTTACCCGACCCACGTAAATGTAACCGAACAGGATAATTGGCACGATCAGCACAAAGGAAATCGCCGCCATCCGACCATCCAACATGATCATTAACGGCAAAGCCGTCAGCAAAAGCAGCAGCGAATTGCTCACCTCCACCACCTGGCTCGATAGCGCCAACCGCAAAGTCTCCACATCCGAAGTACACCGCTGAATCAAATCCCCCGTCTCCGCCCGGTCATGATACTTCGCGGGCAGCCGCTGCAGATGATCGTAAAGCCGGTCCTTCAAACTCCTCGCAATCCCATCCGAAGCCTGCGCCGCAAAGCGACTCTTGAAATAGGAAAACACCCCCGCAACCACCGTCAGCAATACCATCAGTGCAGCCGGAAACCACAACCGATCACGCACAAACTCCGCCCCGCCCATCAGTGCGATCACCCCCGAGGTCAACCGCCCCTCATCCGGCTCCCCCGACAGCGCAAAATCAATCGTCGCACTCGCTACCAACGGCGTCACATAGTTGATCGTCGTAAACACAAACAATGCCGCAATCGCCCAAGCATACTTGCCCCGAAACCCACTCATCAACTCCCACAACAAACGCAGCGGTGATGATTTCGATAAGAGTGTCCGGCCGGTCGCCATGCTCGTAATTGCGATGAGCAGCCCGAGGTGGCAAGAGGATTCAACCGAATCCACGGACAGCGGGTTCGCCAGGCCGGGGCCCACAAGTTACCGTATTATCTTTCCGATGCCCCCGGAACGGCGGGAACGAGGACGACGGACCATTGATTCTGCCGGGTGTCGACCAAGACCCGGAGAGAGTGAATAATGACGAAGGAAAATTCACCGACGTAGACCGGGGTATTGTGATCAGAAACCTTTCCGCTTGTTCCGTTTGAAGTGAAATCAAGGCGACACAGAGATTCCTACAGCAAGCATACAACAAAGTGCTCCCTCCCCTGCTCATCCCCGCCCTTGATATCAGGGAATCACCGGAAAAGTTGGTTGAAAAAATCCGATGGCACTTCCCAATCTAAAAAAACGATAATTTCCCCGGACCATTTCGCCTGTTCGACAGGCCAGCCCGGAGCCTCGCCCCATCGCCTTCCGATCTCGTCATCCAACTCCTTTCACTATTGTCCTGGAGAAACCACATCGCTCGCAGAATCCCCAAAGCGTGACAACAAGCCGGAGTTCGCTTAGTTCAGTCCCATGTTGACTCAACTCCATCTCGACCGCTGGGCCGAAGTTCTCGTCCGGCACGCGACCAAGGTCAGCCCCGGTGACGTCGTCCGCATCAATGCCCAATCGGCTGCCGAACCACTGCTTGAGGCGATTTACCGCAAAGTTCTCGAAGCAGGCGGGCATCCCGTCGTGAACTGCCGCCCGGATTTTTTGGGCGAGGCCTTCTACGAACTCGCCAACGACGACCAGCTCGACTGGTCCAATCCCTTCACGCTCCACGAAGCGC
>CALFSW010000246.1 GCA_937916505.1 uncultured Verrucomicrobiales bacterium
CATTTTTGGGGTGAATCGCGGTCTCTACCGCTTCGTGAGCATGCACGATTTCGTGAAGCTCTCGAAAGCAGTCATCCTGGGATCTGTCGTCTTTGCCGTTCTCTGGCTCACCCTGCTGAATGACTCTTACTTCATGCCGCGTTCCATTTTTTTGCTCGAGGCCATTCTTTGTATGAAATTGCTTTCGGGCTTACGCATCAGTGTCCGCTTATGGCGGAGTCGTCGTAAGGAGCGGGGAGGACGGGGAGGACACGCTGATCGGGCCCTGATCATTGGAGCCGGCAATATGGGAGAAAGCATTTTCCGCTTGGTTGACCGGAGGTTCCAGGGGCGCGACTACGATGTCGTCGGCTTTGTCGATGATAGCAAAAGGAAACAGGGGAGCTCGATTCACGGAGTGTCTGTGGTGGGGCGTCTCGAAGACCTGCCCGATCTGGTGAAGGATCTCGATGTCGGATTCATTGTTTTCGCGATCTCCACCCCACCCGAAGGCTTGTATGCCAAAATACTGGAGAGTTGCGATGGCTTGAGTGTCCGTTTTAACACCATTTCCGTCCTCCGCGACATGTCGTCGGGGGAGGTGAGTTACGACAAGGTGCGCGGCTTGCGGGTCGAGGATTTACTGGGGCGGGCCTCGGTGGAGGTTGATCAGACCCAGGTTTCCAATTCAATCCAGGACGGCATTGTTCTTGTCACCGGTGCGGGCGGGTCGATCGGCTCCGAACTGTGCACGCAGTTGGCGATGTTTGGCCCGGCCAAGCTCATCCTCCTCGATTCCGGCGAGACGCCCTTGTTTGAAATCGATCGCGCGCTGCGGCGGGCCTATCCGGACCTCGTCATTGAACCGGTGGTTGCCGATGTGAAGCAACAGGATGTCATTGAGCGCCTTTTCCGGGAAAAAGGGCCCCAGTATGTTTACCATGCCGCGGCCTACAAGCATGTCCCCTTGATGGAGGCTCATCCGGATGAGGCCATCTTGAATAATGTGCGCGGGACCCGGATTCTGGCCGAAGCGGCCCACAAGTATCACTGCCGGCGATTTGTCATGATTTCATCGGACAAGGCGGTCCGTCCCACCAATGTCATGGGAGCGACCAAACGGATGTGCGAGCTCGTCATCCAATCGATGAACGGGGGCGAGACCATTTTCACCGCCGTCCGCTTCGGCAATGTTCTCGGGAGTAACGGCAGTGTCATCCCCATCTTCCGGAAACAACTCGAGGAGGGAGGTCCCTTGACCGTGACCCATACCGAAATGACCCGCTATTTCATGACGATTCCCGAAGCGGTGACCCTGGTGCTGCAGTGTGGCTCGATGGCGACTGCGGGTGACATCTTTGTCCTGGACATGGGAACGCCGGTCCGGGTTCTCGATCTGGCAAAAAATATGATCCGATTGTCCGGCCTTCGTGAGAATATTGACATTGAAATCGAGGTGACCGGCTTACGTCCGGGTGAAAAAATGTTTGAGGAACTCGTCGCCTATGGTGAGGAGTTACAGCAAACCCCGGTTCCCAAGGTGAACGTCTTGAAGAGGAAGAAGGAGAGAATTTCCTATGACGAGTTGCGGGTGATGATCGCTCAGCTGGAGGGCTTTGCGGAAGGTCGCATGATTGAGGATTCCCGCAATTTCCTTTGGGAATTGATGGAAAGAGATATCACGCAATCCCGGGGTGCCAACAAAGGGAAAATCGAGCCGCTCCAAGAAAAGGTCATTTAGGAATGCCATGATGGCCGGGCCTGAATCATGAGGATGGTTTTCGAGCAATGGGCGCTCTGTCATTCCCTCATCAGGTTCCCATCGTTCCTCATCTCATTTCCTCCTTGACCCTTTCATTGATTCAAATAATTTTCTCCTTCCCCCCAATGATCATGATTTCACCCTCTTTTGCTCCTTCCTTGAAACGTCTTTCGAGGCTGGGCGTGCTTTTATTGGGCCTGAGCCTTGTCTCTCCCTCCCAGGGCCAGGAGCCTGCCGATATTTTCGTGAACCAAGGCTCCGAGGAATATGATGGCGGGTTCAAGTTTCCGATCTTATCGACCGACCCTCCCGGTCTCAATATGGAACTGACCATCACGCCAAGAAGCCAGTCCGAGGTCGTCTTTCAAACCATCCCGGCTGTCTCCCAGCCCTCGTACATCAGCTATGGAATCAACAATTTGCCCGGCGACAAGGCTTTCGGAGACGAAGTCGTTTTGGGAGGCAGTCATCGCTTTCTTGAGTCGATCGAGGTCGCGATGGTGAATTTTAGCGAGGCCGCGGATTGGCCCGCCCTCGCCCAGGAAAATCCTCTCGGTTATCTCCACCCGCTCTCCATCATTGTCTATCGTATCAACGGGGACGGGTCCCTCACTCTCCTGGCCCAGAAAACCCGGGAAACCCTCATCCCCTGGCGACCGGTCACCCTCGATGACGGAAGTGAGTATCCCTTTGGCGGCATTGGTTTTAATGCCCGCTTCAATTTCAATGAAGCCTTGCAGTTGAGCGGGAAAATAGCGGTTCTGGTTTCGTATAATACCAAATTCGCGGGATTCGAACCGACGGGCGAAAACGGGCCCTACAATGACCTCAATGTCGCCTTGGCAGAGGACCCTCCGCTCGTGGGATCCGACGAAGATGAGCAACGCATGCTCAGATTCACCGACGGAATTTTCCGATCAAGGGCTTTTGGCAAACGCGCCCCTATTTTTAAAGTGAGAGCCTTTTCGGCCACTCCTACCAACGGGACGCCCCAGGAGGCGGGCCTTTATCGGGTCAAGGCCACGATCAACGAAATTGGTTACGATGGTGAGCTGCTCACTGATTTTGAAGTGACCCCCCTGGAGGCCGCGGTCTCGCTCTCCGGCTTGCGGCAGGTCGCTGACGGGAGCCCCAAACCGGTGACGGTGACGACCACTCCCGCCGGTCTTTCCGCCAATCTTCTTTATTTCAACAAGGACAAGGTTTCCTCTGACGTTCCTCCCACCGAAAGGGGACTCTATCCGGTCTTCGTGACCCTGGAACCCGGTAACTACGTGGGCAGGGCCTCCAAAACGATGAGGCTGGGCTACTCCTACGAGTCATGGATCGCCGAAAAGGGCATCCCGGCCGGCCTTGCCGGGAAATCCCATGATCCCGATTTCGATGGGCGCACCAATCTCGAGGAATATCTTGCCGCCAGCGACCCGGGAACGGCTTCATTCGCGCTGCCCCCCTTCTTCAAGCTTTCCCGGGGTCCGGATGGCCTTGAAATCGCGTTTTCGCGCAATAACGAGGCCATTGATGCCTCTTATCAATTGCAAGAAACCGACGATTTGAGTGACCCCGGCTCCTGGCGCGCTCTCACCATCCCTCCGGAAGAAATGATGCCCTTTCTTTCCAATGAACGGGTGAAGGTGAAAATGCCTTTCAGCGGGCTCTCCTCCGCCGGCTTTTTTCGCCTTGGCGTTGCGCTCACTGCTCCCGGGGACTAAACCCTTCTCTCTTTTACGGAATTTAAGAGGGTTTGCCGGCAAGCGTGGTGTTCCCGACAGCTTTGTCTTAAAATAATTTCTCCTTTGATCCGTGGCTCGCTTCAGCAACCTCTCCCGTCGTGAACATTCAGGCCCCCTTTTTGGGGGCTTTTTTTTAGCTCTCATCTTTTTGATTGTCTTGGGCGCGGCCGGGCCCTGGCACCTGAGAATGGGCTTCATCGCGACCGCTCTCGGTCTCCTGATGCTGAATGCTCCCGCCGTCGTGAGGCCGGGAAGGACCGTTCTGCTCTTATCGGCAGGATTCCTCCTCTTTGGCTTGGCTCCCTTTTTCCCGGTCGACCTTTTTGGGATTCCCGGGTGGCGCCGGGAGCTCAATGAGCTGGGGGTCGGAACCGGAGACCTCGTCGCAATTCAATGGCGGCAGGCCCTTGCACAGCATCTCTCTCTGGTTTTGCTCTTCCTCTGCGGCTTGTGGGTCCTCGGTCAGCGTTTTTCTCCAAAAACCTCCCGCAATCTTGCCCTTGCCTTTGTTTTCAGTGTGGCGGCCTACGCTCTTATCACAAAACTCTTTGAGAATCAGATCCCGGCGAGTCGCGATGGCCCAAACTTTGGCTTCTTCCCAAACCGAAACCACAACAGCAACCTCCTCTCGCTCGGTTTCA
>CALFSW010000247.1 GCA_937916505.1 uncultured Verrucomicrobiales bacterium
TGAATGGAAGTCGGGCGATGGCCTTGATTGGTCGATGGTGATGAGATCTTAGAAGATGGTCACGCAAGGAATACCGGAAAGGTTTTGCCCGGAATCTTTCAAGGTGGCTTGTGCTTCCCATCGACGGGGAGTGGATTAGGTTTCCGGTGTGACTGCTGTTGAGCACAAGTTGTTGGGAGATCTTTTCCTGATGATATTGATTTCGTTTTTTGCCCTGGCTCTGCCTGGCTATGCGCTGGTGCGATTGATTTGGCCGGAGAGTGATTGGAATCTTGGCGGGAGTGTCTCAACAACGGTGATCAGGCCAATTGATCTCGTGTTGGTGGGTGTCTACACCGCGTATTTTGTGGCGAGTTGGAAGCTGCTAATCGAGGGACTGGCCAAGGCAGACCTGAGTGTTCCGACAGCTGGTTCCGTAATGGGAGGAGCGGTTTTCACGCTTATTTTGGCTTCGATGGCTCCGGCAGCGCTTTTTCGAAGGATTAATTTGATGGAATTTTTTGGTCTGCGCTGGGAAGGGTGGAAGCATGTTTTCTGGATTGTGCCATGTTTTGTAGTGGGAATGATGGTGGTTGGAGTGGTGATGATGCAGGCCGGTTGGCAGGAGTGGGTGAAGGCAAACTATGGAGGGGGATCACAGCGGGCGGTGCAAATCATGAGGGAGACCCAGGACATGGCACTACTTGGGGCGATCGCGTTTTCGGCGGTGGTGATTGCTCCGATCGCGGAAGAGGTAATTTTCCGGGGATATCTCTATCCGGTGGTGAAAAGGTATAGCGAGCGGTGGTTTGCGGCGATTTTCACAGGATGCCTTTTCGGAGTCATTCACTTCAATATGATGAGTTTTCCGCTTCTGGCTCTGATGGGGATTGTTCTGGTGGTTCTTTATGAGATCACCGGTTCTCTTTGGGTTCCCATCGCCTGCCATGCGGCTTTCAATGGACTGAGTGTGGGTTTTATGATGTTGGGCCGACTTTATGAACTTCCTCCGGCGCCATGAAGACAGTGGGAGAATTGGGTGAGGATGGCTTGATTGCCAGGATCTGCGCGGGCTTGGCGAAAGGTGGCGAAGTTGTCGTGGGGCCGGGTGATGATTGTGCCGTGGTGGGGAGCGGTGACGTGCTGACTTTGTTAAAGACAGACGCGGTGGTGGCCGGGATTCATTTTTTACAAAACGAGGATGCCCGGAGGGTGGGATGGAAGGCGGTGGCGCGCGTGCTGAGTGATTTTGCGGCGATGGGAGGGAAGCCCGGGGAGTTGATGGTGACCCTGGCGTTGGAATCGACGACGCCGGTGAGGTGGGTCGGGGAGCTTTACGAGGGGATGGCAAACTGCCTTAAAAAACATGGCGGGGTGATTGTGGGAGGTGAGACGACGTCGCTTCCGGAGGGGGCGCCGGCAATGATTTCGGTGGCGGGTCGGGGGACGGTGAGGGCGTCGCAAGTGGTCACCCGATCCGGAGGTCGGCCCGGAGATGCCATTTATGTCACCGGAACCCTGGGGGGATCTATTCGGGGAAAACATCTCGATTTTACTCCGCGGCTTAAGGAAGCAAATTGGCTGTCGCAACATTTCAAGATCAAGGCGATGATGGATCTTTCCGATGGTCTTGCCAAAGATCTTCCGAGGTTGGCCCGAATGAGTGGGTGTGGTTTTACCATCGACCGTGAAACCCTGCCTTTATCGAAGGGAGTCTCGGTGGAAGAGGCTTTGGGCGACGGAGAGGACTACGAGCTCCTCTTCACCTCGGGGGATGAAATGGAAGGAACCTGGGCAGCGACGTTTCCGGACCTGCCCTTGACCAAAATCGGGGAGTTGACCCGGGAGAAAGACGATCATCTTGAAGGAGGTTGGGACCACTTCAAGCGATGAAACGGCTCTCTACTTTTTCGGCATGATGGGCGAGTTGATGTCGGCAAGATCGGTGGGCTTGACGCCCTTCACTTCGCCGCCGAAGCCGAAGGGGGTGGGATTGTAAGCGCCTACGAAATCAATCTTGGCGTCGGCCTTGATTTCCTTTTCGAGGCCGGCGGCCCAGAAGATTCCGTTGATGAGCAAACGGCGGTAGTTGGCGTCAAGCAGATCCTGTGAAGCTCCCTGGGTGGAATGAAAGACGCGGGCCTTTGTGCCATCTTTGCCGGTGTAGTGTCTGGTCCAGGTGGATGGGCTCGGCTTTTTCTTGGGATCAGCGGGAGAATCTTTGGTCATTCCGTTAAGAGGTTGGCTTTCGGTCAGAACGGTAAAGGTGTCGTCGGGTATTCCAACGTAAGCTCCGGCAGCACAGAGGGCGTTGTTCCCAACTCCCTTGAGGATGGGGTTTTCCTTTTGCGAAGAGATGAGCTGAATGCGGGTCGCCTGCCTATGGTTTCTTCCGTAGTGACCAACCCAGGTATTACCGAGAACCTGATGTCCGAAGCCATTTTTGTAGTCGTCGCCGGAGAATTTGAAGTCGAAACGCGAGTAGGTTTTTCCCTTGGGGATTTTGAAAGCATGGGAAGAGGTGCGAAGTCCCACCACCGGGCCGCCGCGATCGACATAGTCGGCAATGTGCTTCATCTGATCATCGGGAAGATCAAGGAATCGGGCAAAAATAACCATGAGATCGGCTTTTTTGAGTGCTTCGAGGCCCTTGATGTCGGAAGCGCCTGCTTTGATGTGTCCCTTGCCATCGACACCGAAGAGAACGGTGGTCTTGAACCCATGATGCCGGGAAAGAATGCGAGCCAAAGCGGGGCAGGTTTCTTCGGTGCGATATTCATGATCGGAAGCGACAAAGACGATGTGTTTCCCTTTACCGGGTCCTTCGCCACCTTCGTAGGTAATTTGGCCCATAAGGGGAAAAAGAGTGAGCAGGAAGAGGCTGATGAATTTCATGGTTTTTCTTTACGTCGGAAAGGCGCGGGATCTCGCAAAAGGAATGAAGTGATTTTTTTCCATCGGAACACGATATTCGGATCAAGTGCGGGGGAGCCATCTCCAGACCTCCCGGAAGGTTCATTGACTCGATTTTTGATCACCCCGCCGGGCGTTCTGAAAAAACAGAGTGACCTGCGGGCTTTCATTTTTAAGGATCCCACCATGAATCGTCGAAATTTCACCCGTATGAGTTCCCTGACTCTTGGAGGAGGCTCAATTTTGAGTGCCCAGGAGAAAGAAGCGCAAAAGACGCCGAAGGAGGTGCTTTCACTCGGACTCCTGACGGATGTTCATTACGCTGACAAAGACACCAGCGGAAGCCGGGTGTATCGTGAGAGCTTGGCGAAGGGGAAAGAAGCGGCCTTGTTTTTCAAAGAAAAAAAACCGTCGGCGGTGGTTTGTCTTGGCGATCTCATTGACGCGGCTCCGTCAGTGGAAACCGAAATATCCTATCTGGAGAAGATCACCAAGGTTCTTGATGAGTGCGGCTTGCCCCGCCACCACGTTCTTGGAAATCACTGCGTCTCGACCCTCACCAAGGAGGAGTTTTTCAAACACGCGGGGTCGCTCAACAAACAGGGGCACTACTCATTCGATTTGAAGGGGAAGCACTTCGTGGTGCTTGATGCCTGCTATAATGCCAGGATGGAACCCTACGGTCGTAATAACTTCATCTGGCATGATTCAAACATGACGCCGGCAGAGATCGAGTGGCTGGAAGAAGATCTCAAAGCCACCAGAAATCCGACGGTGGTCTTCGTACACCAGCGGCTGGATGTCGATCGGCCCGTGAAATACGCGATCAAGCAATCGAAGAAAGTACGAAAGATCCTTGAGAAGTCTGGTAAAGTGACCGCGGTTTTCCAGGGGCACAGTCATAAGAATGAACTCAAGACGATCAATGGGATTCCCTATTGCACCCTGGCGGCGATGATCGAGGGGAGTGGCGTTGATAATAATTCCTACTCGCTCCTTCGTTTCTTCGATGACGGGAAGGTTTCTCTTGAGGGCTATCGCCGTCAGATCAGCAAGGAATTTAAAAGCTGATCACTTTTTGCGTTCTTCTTCGGGAAAATGCCAGGGGCCAAACCCTCCCATCGAGTTGCCGATGGCATCGATCAGGAATGATCGGGAGAGCTTTCATTGGCTTTGGGGTGATAGTTGGAATCAGGCCTTACGTAAAGGAAACGCATGAGTCCC
>CALFSW010000248.1 GCA_937916505.1 uncultured Verrucomicrobiales bacterium
ACCGGGTCGATCTTGCCGTCGTGGTCGTCATCAGCCGTCGTTGCCAAGGCATCGTTCAGAAGGAAGGTCTGCGCCTCGGTTACGGAAAGCAAGCCGTCGGCGTTCACATCCAGAATCCGGACGACATCGGCCAGTTCGATGGGATCGTCACTCAGGGCGCCGGTGCCGTAGAGTTCGCCGATCACCGAGCTGTAGGCGGAGGCGGCTCCGCCACCCGCGAGCGTCCGCAGTTCACCCACCGTGATTCCATCGTGAGTGGAGTCGAACAACGCAACGAGTTCGCTCTGATAGGTAGCGGCGAAGTTGACAACGGGCGAGTTCTTGTCCGCTCCCCCACCCGTCGCGAGGTTGAGTTCCACCACGACGTTGGTGACCTCAAGCTGGAACACGTCGATCCCGACGAAGCCCACCTGATCGGCCGAAGCCTTCATGCCGATGTAGCGCGTCTTGTCAGACGTAATGGTGGGCTTGAGCAGGACGAGGGCGAGATCCGCATTCGTGATGGCAAATCCAACAGCATCGGGATTCAGCTCACCCGACTCGCCGGGATCGATCAGATTGACGGTGCTCGGGTCACCATTAATGAAGTCACCATAGCGAACGCCACCGACTGTAACGATTTGATCTTCGCCCAATGAAACGACTGCGTTCTCCGGCAGAATCGCGCTCGCGGTGCCGATCGTGACGCTTGTCACCTCGCCATCAATTTCGACATCCAAAGAACCGGAAGCCACGCCATCAATATGAGTCAAGGTGCGACTCAATGCATCTCCTTTACCCACGTCGAAGGCCCAGCTGATTTCCCCGTCACCATCGAGATCCGTCCAATAAGGCCCGTCAGCGCCAAAGAACATCGTGAGATCCTCCGCCCCAACGTTGATGGATGTTACCGATTTCGGAGCGCCGGAGCTCATCTCCACGGTCATGGCCGCACCCTTTTCGAAGGCCAGGCTGCCACGAATGAAGACATAGGAATCGATTTGCAGCTCCGCGTCCTCAATCACCACTCTCAGCACCCGGCCTTTGTAATTGATCTCCAACTCTCCGTTCCCCGTATCAAAAACGTAACTTCCACCCGGCATTTTGGAAAAGTCCACCACCGGCGCGGTGTCCGGATTCGGCGCGCCACTCACCGTGTTATACTCCACATCGATTCCCGATGCTGACAGCTTGAAGACATCAATGCCCACGAGCCCGGCATAGTCAGCCGTCGCCTTGAGTGCGATATACTTCGTCGCCTTGTGGGCGGCTGCGGTGGGCCGCATCAGGATCACTCCGAAATTGACGTTCTCCAGCACCAGACCGACCGCATCCGGATCGGGCGCAGCGCCCTCCACGAAGTAAGGACCATCGCCCACAAACAGGTCCACATTGCCCGCGGCGAGCGCATAGGAATCCACCACGCGCTTGGTTCCCGCCTTGTCGCTCAAGGTCACGGTCTGGCCTTGCTGACGCGTGAAGGAGAAGCCGCCCGAGACATAAACATAATCGTCAATCGACAGCGTCAGTTGATCGATCGCCACCCGCTCAAGTTTCGAGGCATAGCCGAAAGAGACGTTCTCGCCCGGGCCGGTCGGAACCAGAAGGCTACCACTGTCGGTGGCGTAGGTCGTCGAGAAGTCCACCACCTTGCCAGCGGCCGCAGCGTTACTGGAGTTCACCTCGATCCGGTAACCATGACCGCTGAACGTGCTGGAGTCCCCTTCAAACAGCCCCGGCAGCTCAATCGACTCCGCGGAAGCGCTGATCGCATAGTAGGATGCCGCGCCCGTGGCTGGCTTGAACAATGCGACGGCCAGATTCGCATCCTTCAGCAACACCCCGGCGGCGTCGGCGCTGACCTCGTTCTTGAGGCCATCCCCGTTGCTGTCCACGAAGTAGGGACCCGCTCCGATGAAGACATTCACATGCGAGAACCCGAAGGTCGTCAGGTTGAGCAGAGTGAGGCCGGTCTGGCCGGTCAGCTTCACGTTCACCGCCGACTCCTTGGTGAAGGCGAATCCCCCGCTCACCTGGACAAATCCATTGATGTCCAGAACGGCGTTTCCGGAGACTTGCAGGATCTTGCCGGTATAGGAGGAAAACTCATCTGCCTCCGCCGGCAAACTGGTCCTAGAATCGCCGAAATTCACCACGGTTTCACCGGCCGCGGCATTGCCTGTATTGAGCTCAACAAGAAGGGAACTCGCCGATAGAGTGAAGCCCTCAATGCCGACCAACCCGGCTGAAGTGGCGATCGCCCTGACCGCCGTCCATTGACGACCATCCGCGGCCGACATCTCCACTACGGTGAAATCAACTCCAGAAAGTTCGAAGCCCAATGCATTCGGATTCACCGAGCCATCCAAGTTGCGGTAAGGACCGTCCGTCCCCACGAATACGGAGGCGTTGGTCACACTCAGGGTTCTCACTGAAACACTGACAGGGGAAACACCGTCAACCAGCCATACGTCACGTGATCCGTAATCGGTATAAGTGAAGACACCACTTGCATAGAAGAAGTCTGCGATCACCAGATCCAACTGGGCGGACATCGAAAGGAACTCGCCCTCGAAATCGAGTCTGATTTCCACCGGCCCGTTGGTATCCACAAGAACGGCGCCGTCATTCAGTGTCGACGCGGTTTCGAAGCTTCTCTTGAAGTCAACGACGGTATCGTTCGAGGTTCCGAAGCCCTGGTTCAAGCTCACCGAGATATCAGAGGCCCCGATGGCCCCCACATCGCCACCGGCCACGACCGAGCCGCCCACGGTCTTCAGACCAAGCCAACTACGGCCGCTTCCATCGTTGGCGCTGTAGTAGGCCAGCCCCAAGGAAACTCCACCAAGAGAGGCCGTTTGCCCGCCAACCGAAATCAAGGCGGTGGCATTATATACCCCGAGTTCGAACGCGTTGACATTCACAGGAAGGGCCACGAGATCCCCGGGAGAAGCCGTGTTACGAAGATAAACATCCTGAGTGGACACTTTGATCGCAACCGACGCGGTCAAAACAACCGTGCTGTCCAACAGATTCAGAACGGCATCACCAGCGGCCGAGAAGGTCGTGTCGCTGGTCAGGTTTTCAAGCAGGTTGCCGCCGTCAACCAAAGGAGCCCAATCGATCTTCGTCGCGGCCACGGGAACGGGAGCGCCATCAGTCCCGCTCGCCTGATTGAACATCACGGAAATGTTGTTCAGTTGCAGGTCCAGAGCGCTCGGCAGGCCGACCACCGTCATGGCACCGGCGCTTGCCGCGATTCCGGTCCAGCGGCGCGTGTCGGTCGGTGGGTCCGCCGGAGTCGGATCCGTCACGCTGGCGATCGCCAGATAGAGGTTCGCGTTGGTCACCGAGAACCCGGTCGCGCCACCCGTATTGACGGAATAGGAACCCGCCGTGCCCGTATTGAACGACGCACCGGTTCCGACAAACAGATTCACACCCGTCAGTTGCACCTGAAGCAAATCGAGATCCACGGACGCGCCGTTGCCGCCAAGATCGACTCCCGTCGGGGTCGTCTTGACGACATGGAATCCACCCGCCACCAGAACATAGCCGCCGAGGTTCAGGGTGATGTCGCCGGAGACCGACAAGGTCGTCGCGGCTAAAAGACCGTCCAGCGGACTGTCCGTGGCGACCAATGGCGCGGACCAATCGATCCGGGCGACTGTTCCGGCAACGGGATCGCTGCCCGAGGCCTCGTTGTAAAAGACCTCCAGGTTTCTCACATGGATATCGAAGTCGCTTGGCAGCCCGACAACCGTCATGTCTCCGGCGCTGGCCGCGATGCCCGTCCAGCGACGCGTGTCGGTCGGTGGCGTGTCTGGCGTCGGGTCCGTGACGCTGACGATGGTCAAAAACAAATCCGCGTCAGTCACCGAGAAGCCGGTCGCCTCTGCCGTATCGATGCTGATGTTTTCAGGATCGGTGGTGGTATCGAAGACCCCGCCCGTTCCGACGAACAGATTCACGTCTGTCAATTCGATGGTCAGCAGGTCAATATTCAGAATTCCGTTTGATCCCAGATCCACGCCGGTCTGCGAGGTCTTCTCGATTGAGAATCCGCCAGCCACCATCACATAACCGCCGAGGTTCAAGGTCAGATCGCCGGAGACGGAGAAATCGGTATCCGCAGCCAGGCCGTTCAGCGGATTCGGCGCGTCAACCAGCACCGACCAGTTGATCGGATCCGCGCCCACTCCGGAGGCCGAGTTGACCAGCACGTTCAGATTGTAGACGTGCAGGTCGAAATCGCTCGGCAATCCGGCAATCGTCATGTCATCCGCGCTCGCTGCGATACCCGTCCAGCGACGAGTGTCGGCGGGCGGATTCTCAGGCGTCGGGTTCGTGACGCTGGCAATCGCCAGATAGAGGTTCGCGTTTGTCACCGAGAAGCCCGTCGCATCGTCGGTATTGATGGAGTAGTTGCCCTCGACACTCGTGTCGAAGACGCCGCCCGTGCCGACAAACAGATTCACGTCCGTCAGGCTGATGGTCAGCAGATCCAGATTGACCAAGACGGCATCGTCCAAAAGATCCACGCCGGTTTGCGAGGTCTTCTCGACTGAAAAACCACCAGCCACCAGGACATAACCACCCAGGTTCAGCGTCAGGTCGCCGGAGACGGAGAAATCGGTATCCGCAGCCAGGCCGTTCAGCGGATTCGGCGCGTCAACCAGTGCCGACCAGTTGATCGGGTCCGCTCCCGCGCCGGAGGTCAAATTGACCAGCACGCTCAGATTGTCCACGTGCAGCAAGTAGTCACTCGGCAGACCCACGACGCTCATGCTGTCCGCACTCGCGGCAATGCCCGTCCAGCGGCGCGTGTCCACGGGGGGATTCACGGGGTCAGGATTGGTCACACTGGCGAGTGCCAGATAGAGATTTGCGTCCGTCACCGAGAAGCCCGTCGCATTGGCATCCGCATCAGCGATGTCCACCAGATTTCCCGGATTACTGAGACTGTCGGCCTTGATGGAATAGTCACCATCGATGCTCGTGTCGAAGACTCCGCCCGTGCCGACAAACAGGTTCACATCCGTCAGGCTGATGGTCAGCAGGTCAATATTCAGGATTCCGTTCGATCCCAGATCCACGTCGGTCGGCGTGGTCTTCTCGATTGAGAAACCACCAGCCACCATCACATAACCACTCAGGTTCAGGGTCAGGTCACCCGACACTTCAAAGGCCTTGCTACCACTCAAGCCGTTCAACGGGCCCGTTGCGATCAGGGAGTCCCAGCTCAATGGCGTGGCACCCGTGGCCGAATTGAGTAACACGCTCAGATTGTCCACTCGCAGGGTGAAGTCGCTTGGCAGTCCCACCACAACCATGTTGTCCGCACTCGCCGAGATCCCCGTCCAACGGCGCGTATCGGAGGGCTGGTCCGCGATGCGGGCCATCGCGACGTGGAGATCTGCATTCGCAACCGAGAAGCCGGTCGCATTGGTGGTATCGATCGTGAAATGGTCCGGGTCCGTCGTGGTATCAAAGACAGCGCCCACACCGACAAACAGGTTCACGCCCGTCAGGCTGATGGTCAGCAGCTCGACATCTTCCTCCATGCCATCAGCCAGCAGGTCCACGTCGGTCGGAAAGGTCTTGCTCAGGGTGAAACCACCGGCCGCCAGAACGTAGCCACCCAGATCCACTGTGATCTCACCGGACAGCAACAACACCAGTTCCGAGGTGAAATCAATCGTTAGATCCAGCGGTGTCGGCAGGAAAGCGCCCGGATTCAACAGGTCGTCCGTTCCATTGGAATCGAAGTCAAAGGCACTGGTCCAATCGAGACGACTAAACCCAATCGCCGCCTGGTTGTAATTCAGTGTTTCGATCGTCAGCGATTCGATCAGACCGAAGTCCAACGCAGAGTCAGCCGCCGAGGCGCTCACTGAAAGACCGCCCATCTTCAGGGCGGTGTAGCGGGCCGTCGACTCGGTTGCCGCTGTCACGCTGGCGAGAGCGAGTTGGCCTGACACGGTCAGGCTGGCAATCCCGCTGATTTCCAGAGTCGCGTCGGTCAACGAAATCGCCAGGGAGTCCAACTGCGCGCCGAGCAGATCCGAGCCATTCGCATTCACGTCCAATGTTTGACGCGTCAGGGTGAATTCGGCCGTTCCGCCAATTGTCACCGGACCCGCGGTCAGGATGGCGGCTCCACTCACACTGCCGGTCAACCGCAGTTCGAGCCCCGAATCAAAGTCAATCGCGAGGTCTGCTGGAGTCGGCAGATCCTGCCCGGGATTCAAGACATCGGCCTCGCCGTCGTCGTCGAAGTCAAAGGCGTTCGCCCAGTCAAGACGATCACCCGTCGAGGCGCTGTTATAATCAAGACCGCCGATCGTCAGCGTTCCACCCAGTCCGAAGTTCCCCAGGTTGCCCGAAGCACTAACTACCACATCCCCCATCTTGAGAGCCGTGAAAACGCGGGCATCCGTCAAAGTCACCCGCGCCAAGGCCAACTCGCCCGAAACCGTCAACTCCGCCACGCCGCTGACATCCAAAATCGCGCCAGTCACTGAAAGCGCCACTGAGTCCAATTGAGCGCCGGTGGATACCGAGCCGTTGACATCCACATCGACGGTCTGACGTGTCAGGGAGAATTCCGCAATCCCGGCGAGAGTCACCGGAGCGGCCGTCAGGAAAATATCCGAGTTACCCGAATTGCCCGTCACGCTGCCGCTCACCCGGAGCTCAAGGCCGGCATTAAAGTCAATCGCGAGGTCCGCCGGGGTCGGCAGATCCTGGCCGGGATTCAAAACATCCGCGTTTCCATCCCCATCAAAGTCGAATGCGCTTGTCCAATCAAGGCGGTCTCCAAGCGCAGAGCCGTTGTAATCAAGACCGTTTATCGTCAGAAGGCCGGTCAAACCGAAATCTTCCGCCGCGACAGGCGGGCCGCGCAAGCTGACGTTCCCCATCTTGAAGGCGGAGTAAACCGTGCCGTCGGTCAGAAGCACCCGGGCCAAAGCCAGTTCGCCGGAAACCGTCATGGTCGTAAGACCACTCACCTCCACAACCGCGTCAGTCACGACAAGCGCCATCGTGTCCAACCGGGCACCGGCTTCATCCACGACTCCGTCGCCATCAATGTCCACATCCGCGATCCGACGAGTCAGGGCGAAGGCCGCGGTCCCGGCCATGCTCACCGGGCCAGCGGTCAGGAAGATGTCATTGTCAGCGGGGTTGCCGGTCACGTTGCCTTTCAGGCGAAGCTCCAGATTGTCATCAAAATCAATCAACAACTGCACCGGAGTCACCAAGTTCGCGCCGAGATCCAACAGGTCGGGAGTTCCATCCGCGTCGAGGTCAAAGGCACGAGTCCAGTCAAGGCGCTCAGCACCAGTGGTGCCGTTGTAGTCCAAGGCAATGTCCGTCAGAGTCCCAGCCAGGCCAAAGTCAGCCGCCGTGGCCGTCGAGGAAGTCACAGTGACATCCCCCATCTTGAGAGCGGTGAAGCGGACGCCCGTTTCTCCGGCCGGGGTCACCCATGCCAATGCCAGGTCGCCGGAAACCGTCATGTCGGCCACGCCGTTCACGCTCACACTGGCGTCCGTCACCGAAAGAGCCAAGCTATCAAGTTGAGCATTGATCAAATCCGCGATCCCGTCGCCATCGGAATCCACATCCGTGATCCGGCGGGTCATGGAGAAATCAGCGGAACCAACAATCGTCACCGGACCGGCGATCAGCAAGGCACCTCCGGGCCCGTTGCCCGTCACGCTTCCAGTCAACTCCAAATCAAGGTCTGCACCGCGCCGGAAATCAAGATTCCCCGTCAAAAAGACCGAATCACCGATCCGCAGACTCGCTCCATCCAAATGCAAATACAGGTCCGGCGACTCACCATTGAATACATCCGACGAGCTGATCCGCAGGTAGCCAGATCCACTCAGATCCAAATCGTCACTCGTAATGGCGACGGTGGCCGGGAGATTCACCGTGAGCGATGAATCGGTGACCTCAAAGCCCATCAGACTCTGCAAGCCACTGACTCCGTCCAAGGTGAGCAACTTGGAAACGCTCAGCGAATCCGGGCTTTCATCGGTATCCTCGAAACCAATATCGAGGCCGAGGTCAAAATTGACCGTGCCGTTCTCGATCGTCAGCCCCCCCAGCCCGGCAAAATCAAGCGGCATGCCGATGTCCGAGGCGTTCAGAGACGCGCTGACCGTGAAATTGGACAACACGATTTCAAGGCCTGAGGTTCCATCCTCCTCACCGGATGGACTGAACACCGATCCGATGTCGATGACGATGCTGAAACTGAGTTCGAGATCCAGGCTGGCATTCAGGACGATCGGGTCACCAGTGAGCGGGCCTCCGGAAGCGCCAAGATCGATATTCGTTGTGTAGACACTCGACTCGAGGATATCGAAAACAAGCATCAGTTGCCCGGTGGCATCGATATCATTCACAATCGAGAACTCCGAGGCGGAAAGACCAAGCGCGCTTTCAATCGCGGATTCGAGGGCCGTCAGATCGGGTTCGCTCGCAAAGGATCCCACGGAAGATGCAAAGTCATCAAACAGGGCGTTCAAATCAAGACCGTTGATGGCATCGTTGAGAAGCTGGCCCAGATTCTGATTCACGAGTGGCAGATTTGTTTTCAGGAGACTGTGATTCAGTACCGTCTGTTTGAGGATCTCCAACTGCGCCACCGCGCGGTCATAGGCCTGACGGGCCAATTCCACGGGATCGATCAGTCCGATGTCATAGAGGCGTTTCGCCGTCTGCGGCTTGCTCAGCATCAGGCCCGTCGATATCAGCGCGACCGTCTCATCCGTGACACCCAGAAGCTCGACAATCTTCCGCTGGGAAATCTCGTTGTGTGTGATTCCGGTGTGCTCGATGTTTTCGCCGGCCAATACCGTCATCTCCACCAGACGTGCCGCGGCGAAACCGGCGCTCGCCGAGAATGCTGAAACCGTGCCATCACCACCGGACGGGTGGTTCTTCAGTTCATACCAGATCTCGTCCGACTCGGGCAGGCTGCCAACGAGCACTTCCGTGATCGGCAGGACTTCATTGGCCAAGCCCAGCGAGGAATCGAATCCGGTATGGGCGATCACAAGATCGTCGGTATCGACCCCTTCACTATAGACAATGAAAGTCTGGCGATCATAGAGGCGGAGAAGCTCTTCGTAAGTGACGATCCCGTCCGCAGACAAACCCAGGCCATTGCCATCGTCCGCAGCGGAGAGTGCTTCCGGCAGGGCATCATCGACGACGTCCAGAGAATTGTTGTCGTCGGTGTCATACAACGCCAGCAACTCAATAAAGGTGACGATGGAATCCACGTCAGCATCCGCATCTGCCAATTCCTCAAGCAGGTCGTCTTCGACAACATCCAGCACACCGCGCGCCACGAAGGCGTCGGTGTTGTAAGCATTCAGATCGGCCAGAAGTGCATTAGAGAGATCATCCGAACTGGTCAGCGCGCGCAAGAGTTGCATTTCGTTCTGCACGTCATCGAGGAATTCGTAGGACGCGAGCAGGTCGTGCAGGGACTCGACATAGTTGCGGACGAATTCCGCCTCATTTGCCGCCTCGAATACCGAGCCGTCCGGGTTCAGAATGGTCGCACCACTCTGCTTGAGATCCCACACGTCGTTGAGAGTTTTTCCGAGTAAACGGGCGGCTGACTTCGCGCTGAAATCGTTGTTGAGCAGCACGAACGGCGCGCCCGTCCCTTGGTTGGGAACTCCGGTCTGAATGAGAGTGTGGATCGGCAACAGGGATGCCACTGCATCGTAGGCTGCGCTCTGGATGTAGCTGCGGGCTACCAGTCCCCCGGTGCTATGGGTCAAGACATCCACCGCGGCAGGCGCCCCGCCCGTCAGCATGGACCAAGCCGTGACAGCCTGGTCCATCCAGTATGCGAGGTAGTCGAGGGAGGAGTCGAAGCTGGTGTCCAGAAGTGAGGCCGCGGTCACATTGCTCAGAGTGCCGTCCGCTGTATCATCGGTTTCGGCAACCGGGACCCGCCAATCCCAAAGGGCAGAGAACAAGGTTCCCACCAGCCCGGTATTGGTCCCGTTGACGTAGCCGATGTTGACGAGGGTCTGGACGATATCGGAGTAACCCTCGGAGAGCGGTTCAAGAACCAGGCGGGTCGGACTGAGGCCCCGATTGAGATACCATTCCTCCAGGACGGTCGAGCCATCGAGGCCCGGGTCTTCCGCGAGGGCGGTGTTGGCAAAGCTCCCGGCAAACCCGGGGATGAAAAGCAGGGGCCTCTCGATCCGTGTTTCGACGTTCGAAAAGCCGGTGATGCCAGAGGTTCCGGATTCGTTGACCACGGTATCGGCATTTCCGCCCTCGCCGTCAAAGGCCACATCGGCGCTGCTGGAGCTCTCGATGACCACCCTGTCGTTTCCGCCCCCTCCCTTGATGCTGACCGCGAGAGTGTAACTGCTGCCGACGCGGAACTCATCGTCAGCCGATCCCCCGATCAGGGCATCAATACCGCTGAAAGTGATCGTCGGCCCGCCCGGGATAGTGAGGCTCCCGGAATTGGCTCCATCAAGAATCCACTCCGTGGCGACGTCCGGCCCGGCGAGGGTAACAGTGCCGCTCGAGTTGCCCACGATGTTTAGGATATTAGCGATCCCGATTCCATCATCTCCGTCGGAGCCCAAGATATCCACACTCCCATTGACATTCACCATGACCAAAACATCACTGCCATTATCGGCGGCCGGTGAGAGGTCCAGGGTCAGTTCAAGGGGAGACCCGGAAATCAATGCCGCGGAGATTGATTCGACCCCACGGAGAGAGCCAACATCGTCCGCCAACAACACCCGTTCCCCGCTCCCCAGTGTCTTCGCTATCACGGCCAAGCCAGAGTCGTGATCTTGACCGAGGACGTGTCCGATTTCGTGGACGAGCACGGTGAGTAAATCAACTCGACCTTCAGCCGCACTTCCAGATGCCGCGTTTGAGATCAAATCATCGGTGGAGAGAAACTCGCCATTTTCGGACGGAGTCGAATCAACAAACCAACCAAATCCGGCGGCGGTCGAATCGAGGTCAATTTGAAATCCATTCGCCTCGCCGAGAACACCCTCAGGAAGATCTATGATACGAATCGAAATGCTCTCAAGTCGGCTCGCCAAGTTGGCAGGCAAATTGGACTCCGACCAAATGAGTAATGCCTCTTGAAGAATCCGGTTGGCTTCCTCGGCAGTGAGCACTTCGATATCGCCTACATCTATATCGCGGTCTCCTGAAACAATGAGCCGATTATCCGCTGAATCAGTCGATTCAACACCCTCAAGGGCAGACTCAAAAAACCCATCTTCAACCGTTGGTTGAAGCTGGTAGTTTACATGATCTAAGCTGGAATCCAGTGTTGAAGCGGCATTCCCAGCCACCGGAGGGCCGTTGGCAGCGTTGAGCGTGGTCACCAACTGCGCGACCGTGGGGTCGCCAGCGGCTGATTCACCCGGAGTTGGATCAGTCAATAAAATCGTTTCCCATGGAGTCAGAGTGGGGAGGCTGGCAGTCGTTGTGGCGGCCTGTGCAACCGCCTCAGAGACCTCTTCAGCGGTGGTGACGAGGTCCTCATTGCCCTCCTCATCGAGGGCCGTTTCGGTCTCCAAATCCACCTTCAGATCGGTGTCAAAAAGCTCTTGGTCGTCGTCCGCACTGGCCGTATTCGCCAGGTCGGCGGGGGCGATTTCGGGGGCGTCGAGAGGCTGATTTTCCTCACCGAGGACGGATAAATCCGACTCATCTGACTCCGATTCCTCCCCCCAGGAAAAGTCCTCACCGTCACCCAGCAGGGAGGCCTCGGCATCGTGTGGCATGAAGGTCTCGGCACTGGCCTCGATCTCCACCACATTGGCAAAACGCACCTCTTCGAGTGCCGAAGAATCGACGGCATCCAGCGGGGAAAGCCCGTAAGCCTCGGGTGCCGCATCAATCGGTGCGGCCGAGAGGAGGATTTTCGGCTCAAGCTGCTCGACCCCATAAAACGACACAGCCTCACGCGTCGCGTCATTGCGACGTTCGCTGCTTTCGTTTTGATGAGAGGTTAACTTTGGCACGACTTATCGCGAATAGACCAGACAGATTAAACCGTGACGATGTTTCTTTTAATTATTACCGAGGATTTCAGCCAACTCACTTAGTCTCAAAAAGGTAAGTGACATCCACTTGATAGCCTTCACGACGGAGCGCCGGTTCGGTTTTACCAACCACAGACGCTACGGAGATTCCCAGTCGAAAGTATAACTTCTTCATCGTGCGCGCGTCTCGCTCCGCCAGATAGTCATTCGCGGTGATGACGCACCGGCTCCCCTTTTCAGGCTTTGAAGGCGGCGGCAAGTGCGATTGAAAGTGTCTTGCCCTCTCCTGTGTCAATCTCCGCAAGATATCCGTGAATCAAGGCAAGCGCGGAAAGCATCTGAACCTGGTATGGCCTCAGTCCCAGCTCCCGGTTCGCAATTTCACAGATCACCGCGAGTGATTCGGGTGTCGGCACCGCAGATCCGGTCACGCTGAGACGGGTTTCGACGATGAGCCGGTTGACCTCTTTATCGCTCAGACCTTCGAGTGGGAGACGGGCCTCATCAGCCGCTTTCACCATCTTCATCCAAGGCTTTAGGACAGATTTCCGCCTTTTCCATTTCCCGGCGACCCGCTTGGTGAGCAGATCCAATCCCTTAAGCTCGCAATCATCCAACGAAAGCCGCACGGTGTCCCTTTTAGAAAACAGTCCAACATTATTCCCGGAGGCTACGGAGCAGCAAACCTCTTTGAGCTTAGTTCAAAACTGGATGTATGTCGTGTAAGAGCCGCAGACCGCGTGAACGATCTACTTCGGTTTCTGTCTGAATGGGACTTAGAAACCCCACAGGCCCGTGCTGACAAAACCCCCTACATTTTGAGGTGGCCCAAAACAGTGGGTAATGACTCCGCATCTGAGAGTCTTCTCGAACTCCTCAGAGTCAACGGTAGGATTGTTGGCGGACGCAGCTTGGAGGACGACGAGAAGAATGCGCTAGGACGAGCGGTAAAAAAGGGAATGGTTTTCCCAGACAATGGCCAATACTTCCCCTCTAG
>CALFSW010000249.1 GCA_937916505.1 uncultured Verrucomicrobiales bacterium
TATTTTTTCACATAAGATCAACTTGGAGGCGGGTTGCCAGAAGGTAAAGTGAATCAAGGTCTTGAGTTTTGGAGGTAAGTTGGTGATGAAGGAAACGTGATTGACGAACTACGTGGGCTTTTGGGGAGTGAGAAGGTGTCGACGATGGGAGAGGTGCTGGCGGAGCATGGGACGGATCGATGGAATTTTTCACATTTGCCGGAGGTGGTGGTTTTTGCGGAGTGTCGGGATGATGTGGTGGCGGTGATGAAGTTTGCGAATGAGCGGGGGATTCCGGTGACGACGCGGGGAGCGGGGGTGGGTTATGTGGGGGGATGTGTGCCGGTGAAGGGCGGGATTGCCCTTTCGGTGGCGCGAATGACTTCGATTGTGGAGATTGCTCCGGAGGACGGGGTGGTGGTGACGCAGCCGGGGGTGATTTTGAAGGATCTGCAGGATGCGGTGAGTGATTTGGGTTGGTATTATCCTCCGGATCCGGCGTCGTTGAAGGAGTGTTCGATCGGGGGGAATCTGGCGACGAATGCGGGCGGGCCGCGTTGTTTGAAGTACGGGGTGACGAAGAATTATGTGCTGGGTCTTGAGGTGGTTCTGGCGAGTGGTGAGGTGCTGCGGGTTGGCGGGAGGTGTCACAAGAACAAGACGGGTTTTGATTTGCTCCACCTTTTTGTGGGGAGTGAGGGGATGTTGGGGGTGATCACGGAGGCGACTTTAAGGATCATTCCTCATCCGCAGACGCGGGCGATGTTGACGGCGACGTTTCCGGAGTTCACGGAGGCGGCCGGGGCGGTGCAGGCGATTCTGAATGCGGGGCATTTGCCATCGGCTTTGGAAATTACCGATCAGTTTACGCTGAAGGCGGCGCGGGCGTATTTGGGGGAGGATTCGTTGCCGGCCGGTGATGCCCATTTGATCGTGGAGATCGATGGTCGGGCGCGCGCGGTGGCGGGGGAGTTGGAGGAATTGCAGGAGGTTTTGAATGAAGCGGGGGCATTAACGAGCGAAGTGCACGGGGATGAGGAGGCTTGTGAGAAGGTGTGGCAGTTGCGGAGGGATTTTTCCTATTCGCTACGGGCGACGGGTCTGACGAAGTTGAACGAGGATATCGTGGTGCCGCGATCGAAGTTGGTCGATTTGGCGAACTTTGCGGCGGGGCTGGAGGCGCGGACGGGGATTCCGGTGGCGTGTTTTGGTCATGCGGGGGACGGGAACATTCACACGAATCTCATGGTGGCGGATTATGATGATCCGGTGATTCGGGAGAAGGCGGATGCGGCGCTGGATTTTTTGTTTACGTGGGTTTTGGAGAATGGCGGGGTGATCACCGGTGAGCACGGGGTGGGATTGGCGAAGAAAAGGTGGATCAAGGATGCCCTGGGCGAGGCGGGTTTTGCGGCGCATGTGACGGTGAAGGAGGCGTTGGATCCGAAGGGGATTTTAAATCCGGGGAAGTTTTTGGATTGAGGGCTTTGAACGCCGAACGTCGAACGCCCAATTTTGAATTTTGAATGCTGGGTTGAGGGGAAGCTCACGCGGGGCAGCGGATACCCATACTGGGCACTTTGGCAGCTGAGGGTTTTGTGGGGCTTGGTTGAGGAGGAGGCTCGCGCAGAGTCGCAGAGTTTTTTGGGGCTTGGTTTTGGGGGGGATGGGGAAGACAAATTGGAATTGTGGTCTTTTGCGTTGAGAGTGGAGACGAAGTGGTGTTTATTCTGATCCAAAGATGGCGACTTGGAAAGACGACCGGCTTCAGTTGGCATTGCAGGCCTCCAAGGAGGGAATCTGGGACTGGGATTTGGTTGAGAAAACCATCTATTATTCGCCCCGGGTCTATCGCTTTTTGGGATACCGAAAGGAGGAGATGCCGAATCTTTTTGAGGCCCGCCGTGAGCACATGGATGAGAAGTCGGTGAAGGCGGTCAACGAGGCCCTGCGCCGGGTGATTCAGGAAGGGGAAGATCTCTTTGCGGTGGAACCCCGGATTAAGACCAACAGGGGAACCTGGAAGTGGTTTCGGGTAAGGGGGACACCGGTGCGGGACGAGCTGGGGAAAGTGATCCGGATTGCGGGGAGCTTGATCGATATCTCGAAGCGCAAGACGGCGGAGCGGGAGCTGGCAGAGGAGAGGCATCTCATTCAGACCCTGCTGGATAGCATTCCGATGAATGTCTATTTCAAGGATGTCGAGTCACGTTTCGTGATGGCAAATCTGCCGACGGCAAAGAAGATGGGCTTTGGATCTCCGGAGGCGCTTTTAGGAAAGAGTGACGCGGATTTTTTCGGAGAGGAACACGCCCGCCATGCCCGGAGGGATGAGACGGAGATCATGGAATCGGGAAAGGGGATCAGCGATATCACCGAGCATGAGACTTGGGAAGATCGCCCGGATACCTGGGTGAAAAGCACGAAGCATCCGTGGTACGGGCATGATGGAAAAGTGAGGGGGACCTTTGGGGTGACGAGTGATATTTCGGAGTTAATGCGAGCCCGCGAGGAGCAGGAGAAGGTGACTTTCCAGCTTAATACGCAGAATCATCTCATTGAGGAAGAGAGGCAACGGATGCGCTTGGTGATCGATAGCGTTCCGCTGAATATTTATTTCAAAAACCGGGATCATCAGTTTGTCATTGCGAACCGGGCGATTGCGGAATGGTTCGGCTTTGATCGGCCGGAGGATCTTTACGATAAATCGGATCGGGACATCTTTTCATCGGAACACTGGCGCAAGGCGGAAGCGGACGAGAAGAGAATCGTGGAAACCGGCAAGCCGATCGTGGGCGTGATTGAAAAGGAAACGTGGCAGGGCCGGAAAGACACGTGGGTGATGACGTCGAAGTATCCGTGGCGGGATAGTGACGGGGAGATTGTCGGGACCTTCGGGGTGTCGAGTGATATTTCAGATTTGATGAGAGCCCAGGGCGAACTTGGACAACTGGCGCGGGCTTTTGAAAAAAAGAACAGGGACATGGCGGAAGAGTTGCAGTTGGCGAGCGAAGTCCAGCAGGCCTTGTTGCCCGACGAGTTTCCGAAAATAGAGGGCGGGGGGGCGACCTTGCAGTTTTACCGCTTGTATCGACCGGCGCCCGATTTGACGGGAGAGTTTTTTGAGGTGGTGCCGCTGGGGCCGGACCGGGTGGGTTTTTTAATGTGCGAGGTGCTTGGGCAGGGCGTGAGATCCGCCTTGATTGTGTCGATGTTGCGGGGCTTGATTGAGAAGCAGGGTCTTTCGGCGGGTGATGCGGGTGGTTTTTTGACGGGATTGAACGAGGGAATGGCCCACTTGCTAAAGGAATCGGGTCTCGGGATCCGGGCGACGGCGTTCTACGGAGTGGTTGATCTGGGAGCATCGGAGATTCAACTTTCGGTGGCGGGTCATGTGAATCCGATCGCGGTGTTTGAGGACGGGGTGCGACAGCTGGTGCCTCCGGCGCATGCCGCGGGGCCGGCATTGGGGGCTGTGGAGGGCACTCGCTACGGAACGGTGACGGCTCCCTTGCACGGACTCCGACGCATGCTTTGTTTCACCGAGGGATTGAAGACTGCCCGGAACGAAGCGGGTGAGGAGTTTGGGGTGACGAGAATGTTGGAGGAGATTGAGCGGGGAGGAGAGGTGCCCAGATTGATGGAGCGGCTGGCAAAAGAAGTGATGGAATTCAGCGAGGGAGAGGGGTTTGAAAATGCGATCTGTTTGTTGGGATGGGAGGTGACGAGATGAGTCTGGATGACGAGAGGTTGGATCTGGCGCTGAAGGCGTCGAACGAGGGGATCTGGGATTGGGATGTGGCTTCCGGGGAAATTTATTACTCAAACCGTCTTTTGATGTTTTTGAGTTATGGTCGGTTTGGGGCCCCGAACATCTTCAGCGAAGCGGGTGAGCATGTGCATCGTGATGATTTGAGGGACTTCCAAAAGAAGTTGGACCGGGTGCTTTGGCGGGGTGGAAAATTTCTTGCGGTGGAATCAAGGATTCGAACCTACGACGGGGAATGGAAGTGGTTCCGCGTTCGTGGAGTGCCGGTGAGAGACCCGGACGGCAATGCGATCCGTTTGGTGGGAAGTTTGATCGATATTTCGAAACGCCGCTTCGCTGAGATTGCGCTGGCGGAAGAGCGGAGCATGATCGACCTGGTCTTGGATAGCGTGCCCGTGAATGTTTACTTCAAGGACCGGGAATCGCATTTTGTCCGGGCAAATGTGGCAACGGCCGAGCGCATGGGAGCCGGGACGGTGGAGGCGCTCATTGGGAAGACGGATCACGATTTTTTTGAGAGCGAACATGCCGATGCTTCACGGGCGCGGGAGATCGAGATCATGGAGACCGGAGTGGGGCAGGAGGAGAAGCTGGAGCATGAGTTTTGGGAAGATGGCACCGAGTCGTGGGTCTTGGTGACCAAGAAGATCTGGCGGGGAATGGAGGGGGATGTTCTGGGCACGTTCGGTCTGACCCATGAGGTGACCGAGTTGATCGAGACCCAGAATAATCTTGATCGGGTCGCCGAGCAGTTGAAGGGGGTGAACCAGGAGATCAGCGAAGAACGCCATCTTTTACGGCTGGTGATCGATAACGTTCCCGTTTTTGTTTACTTCAAGGATCTGGATTCGAAATTTGTGTTGGTGAACCAACGAATGGCGGACTTGGTGGGTGAGAATTCCGCCGCCGATGTTGTCGGGAAACATGACCGGGATTATTTTTTGGAAAGTTTGATCAAAGACTCCAGCCTGGATGAGGAAGAGATCATGAAGACCGGCACACCGGTCGTGAAGAAGCTGGAAAAGATTCATTGGAAGGACCAGCACGTGACGTGGAGTGTCTCTTCCAAATATCCCTGGTATGATTCCGAGGGGGAAATCCAGGGGACTTTTGGGGTTTCTTCGGATGTCACTGAATTGGTGGAAATCAAGCAGAAGCTTGAGAGGATCGCCTATGTCCTGGAGCGACAGAACGAGTCTCTGGAAGAGCAGCTGAGTCTGGCGAGGGACATTCAGCAAGCGGCCTTTCCGAGTAAGATTCCTTCAGTTTTTCACGGGCCCATTGAGGCCGCATTTCATCATCGATATCTGCCGGCTTCCCAGTTGGCAGGAGATTTTTTTGAAGTCATTCCGATGGAAGACGGACAGGCCGGTTTTTTGGTGTGTGATGTGATGGGGCATGGGTTGAGGTCTGCATTGGTGGTTTCGATGTTGCGTGGATTGATTGAGAAGCAACGGGATACCCTGGGAGATCAACCGGGAATGTTTTTGACGGGGCTGAACGACGGTTTGTGCCATTTGCTGGAGCGGACATCGCAACTGATTTTTGCGACAGCGGTCTATGGATTTATTGATCTCGGGAAGGGTGAGCTGAAGCTGTCCTCCGCCGGGCATCCCGATCCCGTGGTCAGGATGGATGGGGAGACGAAGCTTCTGAAATTAGGTGAAGAGGTGAAGGGGCCCGGCCTGGGGTTAAAACCAGGTTTTGAGTTTCAGGATTTGGTTGTGCCAATGACTTCGTTGGAGGGAATCTGGGTTTTCACCGATGGGGTGTTTGAGGTGCTGGGGTCGAGTGGCGAGGAATTTGGAATTGAGCGGCTCTGCGAGGCGATTCGGGGAGGTGGAACGGGGGAGGAGGCCATTGAGCGGATTATTTCACAGGCCATGGGCTTTTCCGCGGCAGATGCTTTTGAGGATGATCTGTGTGTGTTGGGGGTGGATTTTGCGGGCCGAGCTTGAGGTTGGAGAATTTTGTGTTACATGACGGCATCTTGAGCGAAAAAGTTGCCATCCTCACCTCCGGCGGAGACGCTGCCGGAATGAATCCAGCTGTGAAATCAGCTGCTGACTATGCCCGCAAGAACGGGATGGAACCGTATTTGGTGGAATGGGGATTACGCGGGCTCATCGAAGGGTGGATCAAGCCAGCGACCACTGAACGTTTGACGGGGATTATTCATCGCGGGGGAACAGCCTTGGGCTCTTCGAGGTCGAAGCGTTTTTTCGAATACCAGTTTCGCGAGCAGGCCTACAATCACCTCAAGGAGCTGGGGATTTCAAAGTTGATCATCATCGGGGGGGACGGCTCATTCAGAGCCCTCAATCAATTCTACGTCGACTTCGAAGTGCCCTTTGCGGGAATCCCCGCCACGATCGACAACGATATTTCCGGCACAGATTATTGTCTTGGGGTGGATACCGCCCTCAATATGATTCGTTCCAGTGTCGACTGCATTCGTGACACGGCCTCTTCTTTTTCCCGTGCTTTTGTGATCGAAACGATGGGCCGTGATTGCGGCTATCTGGCGATGACCAGTGCTTTGGCGACTGACGCCGACGTCTGCATTGTTCCTGAGATTAACTATGACCTCGAGTTGATCGGAGAACGACTTCGTGAACAACGGGAAGGTGGTAAAAAATACATTCTCGGGATTGTGGCCGAGGGAACCGGGATGGGAGAGCCGCTGACCCGATGGATGGGTGATGCGCTTGGGATGGATTCCCGCCTCACGGTGTTGGGCCACGTTCAGCGTGGGGGGTCTCCGACGGTTTATGACCGGATCATGGCCTTTAAGTTTGCCGTGGCTGCGGTGGAAAATCTGAAGGCGGGCGAAACGAACAAGGTGGTGACTTTCAAGGATGGAAGTTTCGGCAGCTCGTCCATTCATGATATCACCGACACCAAGCATGAATGTGATCCCGAGCTGATCGAACTGGTGCGTGGATTAAGCTGCTAGGGTTAGCGGATGACTCCGCGTTCGGAGGACTCGATAAACTTGAGAAGGTGGGCAACCAGGGGATTTTTCCGGACTTCAGGGTCCAGAGCTGAGATCGCATCGGAAAGGTTGCCGTCTTTTTTGAGGAAGAGCTTTTTATAAATTTTGCGGAGAGCGCGAATGTCTTCGTCGCTGAAGCCACGGCGTTGCAGGCCGACCTGATTGATGCCGCGCACGGTGGCGGGGTTGCCATCGACGATGGTGAAGGGCGGGATGTCCTGGACGATTTTGGTGATGCCTCCGGTGATGGCATGAGTACCGACGCGACAGAATTGGTGGACGGCGGAGAGGCCGGAGATGATGGCGTAATCGGCGACGTGGACGTGGCCGGCGAGGGTCCCGTTGTTGGAAAGGATGACGTGGTTGCCGACCTGGCAATCATGCGCGATGTGCGAATAGGAAAGGCAAAGGTTGTCGGATCCGACACGGGTGGGAGTGTCAGCATGAGTGCCGCGGTGGACGGTGGCGTTTTCGCGGAAGACATTACGGTCGCCGATGATGAGGGCGGTGGGTTCGCCGGCATATTTGAGGTCCTGCGATTTGGTGCCGATGGCGGTGAAGGGGTAGAATTCGTTTTTGCTGCCAACCGTGGAGTGGCCGTGGATGACGACGTGGGAGTGGAGCTTGCAGCGGTCTCCGAGGAAAACGTTGGCCTCAATCACGCAGTAGGGGCCGATCTCAACGTCTGCTCCAATTTGGGCGTCGGGAGAAATGATCGCGGTGGGGTGAATCATGCTGTCGATCCCAGATCTGTAGCGTCTTCGTCGGAGAAAAGCGAGCGTCCTTCCACGCT
Organism: uncultured Verrucomicrobiales bacterium; assembly: GCA_937916505.1. Classification (GTDB taxonomy): domain Bacteria; phylum Verrucomicrobiota; class Verrucomicrobiia; order Verrucomicrobiales; family Akkermansiaceae; genus SW10. The sequence goes on from CALFSW010000249.1 coordinate 7,537, forward strand.
GGCTTCGGTGAGTTCCCACTGTCGGTCCAGGTTGAGCCGGAAGCTGGCGAGGTGGGGATGGGGCCACTGATCGGGAGCGATCATGGAGAGGGTGTTTTTGCCCCGAATACGGTAGAGGTGGTAGCTCTCGCCGACGATGGGTTCGAAGTTGATGTCGGCTTCGTAGACGAGCTTGTTCCAGTTGAAGTGCTCGATGGTGGCGATGTATTCCTCGCGCATTTGGAGGAGCTTTTGCTGGAGGTCGCGCTCGACCTGGCTGATGCCACGGGATTTGAAAGTGGAAAGGTCGTTGGGGACGATCTTCGGGCTCAGGGTGGAGACCGGATAGGGCATAAAAGCCCCTTTGTTGATGATGGTGTCGGTCGTAAGTTCGTCCATAAGTCGTGGTCAAGGTGCCAGAGAATTGGGATTCGGCAAATGGGGATTTGGGGGGCGATTTGGGTTTCGATGGGGATATGAGGGTGGGAGAGCGACCTGGCGGTTGGCCTTTAGCACTTGGCTTTGGCAGGGGAACGGGGATTAGAAGCCGAGGGGGTATTTGACGACGGGGACTTGGTCTCCGAAGAGGGAGTCGTCGTTGTTGTTGTAGAGAATTTCGCGGGTTTCGGCACAGGGGGAGGTGCCGTATTCTTCTTTGAAACTGCTGAGACCACTGGCGATGGCTTTGGCGTTGTTGAGGGCCTCGGTGCGGGCGTCTCCTCCGCAACTACCCCTTAAAAGAAGGGGGATGGAAATACCTGCGAGTATGACTACGAGAGCCGGAGCGAAGAAAACGTGGGGCCAGCCGAAGCCTTTTTGGTGCGAAACTCCCGTCAACGGGCTTTACCAGAGTAGGGAGGTTTTGTCGAGATGGGGGCGATCAAGGGCGGTTTCAGAATTCCGAGAGCGGCATGACCTCGATATTCCCGGCGAGGGGATAGCTCTGACGTCCGGGGATAGACGATAGTGAGTTGATCGAGCTTGAGGAAGTCCATGGAGATGCGCATTGATTTGGTGATTGCATTAAAAAAGCGGACCTCGCAAGAGGTCCGCTTTGTCTAAAAAACAGGATTGGTTTTGACCTAGTTGATCCCGGTGGGGGCCTTGATGACAGGAATTTCTTCTCCGAAGAGAGAATCAGTTCCGGTCTGGAAGAGGCTGTCGCGTCCTTTGGAAGTGGCTCCGCCATCTTTCCCAATTTCTCCGACCTTTCCGGAGCCATCGACGGCACCGTAGACATATTTGTCAGCGTATGGGCTGGGGTCGAAGGTTGGGCTTTCACCACCCTTTTTGAGGGGTGCAATCACGAGAGGAGTGATGCTGCTCACATCGGTGAGTGGCTCTTCATTCTCGGTCATGATGTAGGCGAAACTATTCTCACCGCGTGCCAGGAGCTTGTCGGAAGTCCCTTTGATGTCATCTCCTTTGATGGCTCCCTTCACGCCACCGGCGTAGAAGTAGGTCTCGGAGTCGATCACATCGGTGGCGACGAGTTGGGCGAGGTAGGCATTGGCATCATTTCCCGGAGGAAGGTTGTCAATTCCAGAGCTTTCGAGAGCTTCGCGGGTGTAACCACAAGGGTAGGCACCGCGATCGGACTTAAAGGACACCAGTCCACCGGCAATGGCTTTGGCATTATTCAATGCCTCGGTCCGAGCACCGGCCTTTTGGGCCCTGAGGATGAGCGGAGTCGCAATTCCGGCAAGAACGGCGATGATCGCGATCACCACAAGAAGCTCCACCAAGGTGAAGCCCTTCATTTTCTGTGTTTTCGTCTGTTTCATTATTTGTGTCTATGGTTTGGAGGAATTCCTCCGGTTTTTTATTTGGCAGGAAGGCAAATGCCCATCTTGCCAAACAAATGTAATCTGCGGTGGATTCTCGGCAAGATAAAAGGGCTGGGACTACCGAAATGCTGCGGCGAGGCCTTCGAGATCGGCTCCGGTGGCTTTGTCGGCCTCGATGATAGCGACTTTTTGGAGTTCGACGAGCTTTGCGATTCCGTCGCGGGAGAGGTCGAGCATGGCGGTCATTTGTTCGCTGGTAAAGACGTCCTCTTCGCCGCTGCCTTGAAGTTCCACGAATTCGCCGCTTTCGGTCATGACGACATTAAAGTCGACAGCGGCATCGCGGTCTTCGGGGTAGTTGAGATCAAGGATGGCCTCGCCTTGATAAATGCCGGCGCTCACGGCGGCGACGAGTTTTTTGAGTGGGAAGTCCTTGAGCTTGCCCTGGGACATGAGGCGGTTGAGCGCGATGGCAGCCGCGACGCACCCGCCGGTGATGGATGCGGTGCGGGTGCCGCCATCCGCCTGGAGGACGTCGCAGTCGATCCAGATGGTGCGTTTGCCCAGTTTTTTAAGATCAATCACGGCGCGGAGGGAGCGACCGATGAGTCGTTGAATTTCAGAGGAGCGGCCATCGAGCTTTCCTCTGCTAATGTCCCGTTGCTTCCGGTCGTGGGTGGAATAGGGGAGCATGGAGTATTCCGCGCTAATCCAGCCTCCTTCGACATTTTGGAACTTCATCCAGCGGGGGACGTTTTCCTCCACGGTGGCGGCACAGATGACACGGGTGTTTCCGAACGAAACGAGCACCGATCCCGTGGCGTGAGGGGCGACATTGGGAATAAAGGAAATTGGGCGAAGGTCGGGAATCGCGCGTCCATCGGGTCGGTTCATGAGGTGGATTAGGGCCCAGCTGCGATCAAAGCAAGTTGATTTGAAGAGCGTGAAGGATCCTTTAGGTTTTTTAAGTAAATTGGTTCGATTTGCGGCAAAAGGCTCAAGGAGGCAAAAATCTCCCGATAAAGTCTAAAAAAACCTTGCCTCTGGGGTAAATCCGGATACCTCTCCCCTCCCATGGCAAGAAAGTGCTGGATTGAGCGCAACAAGCGCAAAGCAAAAACTGTAGCGAAATACGCTGACCTTCGTCACCAGTTGAAGAAGGACAAAGACTACATCGGTTTGAGTATGCTTCCTCGTGACGCAAGCCCAAGTCGATTGGTCAATCGTTGTGAAGTAACCGGCCGCCGTCGTGCCTTCCTTCGTCGTTTCCGCCTTTCCCGGATTACCTTCCGTGAAATGGCTTCCCACGGCATGCTTCCCGGAGTGACAAAGTCCTCCTGGTAGTTCAGGTTGTCCGTCAGATCATTGAGGGTGCCGTTCTTTGATCTGCACCCTTTTCTGCGTAACGACGATGCCTATTTACGAATACCAGTCTGAGAATCCGGATGATCCGGCACTGAGTTGTAGCATTTGTGCGAAAGGGTTCGAGCTGCACCGTCCCATTGAACGGGAGGCCCTGGAGAAGTGTCCTCTCTGCCGCCGTCCGGTTCGCAAGTTGGTGAGTCGTGTTAATACCAAGGTGGCGACAAAAGAGTATTCCGACTCCGAAGCAAAGGCCGCAGGGTTCAACGTTCTTCAAAAGAATTGCGACGGCGGCTACGACAAGGTCTAGCCCGCATGCCTCATGTGTGAGTCATTTTTCATTCTGGCGAACGGCGTTACTGATGCTGTCGTCGAATATCCGACCTGGCAGGAGGCTACCTGGTATTTGGCGGGAATCATATTTTTCCTCCTTCTGAATGCCTTCTTCGTGGCGTCGGAATTTGCCATCGTCAAGGTGCGTCCGAGCCAGATCGAAGGAGAGCTGGAGTCCAAGCCGCGACGAGCGGGGATCTCGAAACATGTTGTTTCCCATCTCGATGGCTACCTTTCGGCCAATCAGCTGGGAATCACCATCGCCTCGCTGGCCTTGGCATTTCTTGGCGAACCCTTCATCGCGAAGCTGGTCGGTCCGATGCTGTCTCAAACCGGATGGTCGGAGCAGGCCATCAAAGTGATCACCTTTGCGACGGCGATGCTCTCGTTCACCTTCCTTCACGTGGTGGTGGGTGAACTCCTGCCCAAATCCATTGCGATTCGGAAGTCGCTGGGAACGACCCTGATCATTGCGCGCCCTTTGCATATTTTTTATGCTGCCTTCCGCCCGTTTATTTGGATTTTGAATGGAACGGCAAACTGGTTGCTGAAGAGGGTTTTTAAAATCGATCCGGTTTCGGAAGGGGAAGCGGTCCATAGCTCGGAGGAGCTGGCTTTGTTGGTGGAGGAATCCGAGCGCCAACAGCAGGTGACAGAAACGGAGCGTGAGATTTTGATCAATGCTCTCGAGCTGAATGATGTCTCGGTGAAAGACGTGATGACCCCGAGAAGCGAGGTGGTCTTTTTGGATTTGGACACGGAATTTCAAGAGAACCTGAAACAGGCCATTGCCTCGAAACATACCCGCTTTCCACTGGTGAAGGGACATCTCGATGAGGCCGAGGGATTGATTCACATCAAGGATGTCCTGCGGCTCATGAACAACGAGGAGCCGGATCTGATGGAGATTCGGCGCGAACTCAAGATGGTTCCGGCAACGATGAAGCTGGACGATCTTTTGAAGTACTTCCTCAAAGAGCGGGCCCAGCTGGCATTGGTCCTGGACGAATTTGGAGACGCCTCGGGGCTGGTCTTTATGGACAACATCATGGCGGAATTGGTGGGAGACATTCATGATGAATTTGATGAGGAGGAAGAGACGGATTTTCTCCGGATCAACAAGGAGGAGTTTGTGGTGGAGGGAGGACTGAGTTTGAACGAACTCTCGGACCATGAGCCGGCGATTGATCTGGAAAGCGGTGAGGTCAGCACCATCGGAGGCTACATCGTGCAGCAACTGGGCCACCTGCCCGACCCCGGCGAGACGATCGAGGTTGAGGGGTATGAGGCCAAGGTGACGAGTACGGACGGGCGCCGGATCGAGCAGCTCCGCTTTGTGAAATTACCGGAAGGTCCGTCTGAATCGAAGGAGCTTGAGGCTTCCTGATCCGCTGCCGGGGAATTAGTTTTTGCGGCGTTTCTTGTTCAGGGGCCTCTTCGCTTTTGGGGCATTTGAGGGCAATCTGGTGAGGCCGGGTTGGCGACCGGGATTTTTTTGAACGTGGTCCCAGCTTTGCGGGGCGAGGGGCGTGTAGCGAGGTGAGGCGTCTTCGGCCGGGAAGGTTTTTTCAACGGCTTCGAGGCGGGCGCGAGCTTCGGCGAGTTTGGGGTCGTTGAGTCGGTTGACCAATTCGTCCGGGTCTTCCTGCAAATCGACCAACTTGACGCTCGAGCGATCGTTTTCGATGTAGAGCTTGTAACGTTTGTCCCGAATGACGCGGTCGCGATATTTGCGAATGTTAATGACTCGGCCGCCTTTATCGTAAGTCGCAGGCCCTCCGCCCATGGCCATGATCCATTTGCGGGGGCCGTCTTTGGCTTTGCCGAGAATGACCGGAGCAATCGATTTGCCATCCAGGGTGTGACCCTCGGGAAGCTCGGCTCCGGCGAGTTCGGCGAAGGTTGGGAGGAGGTCGGTGAAATCACTGAGTGCGTCGCTGGTCACGCCTTGGGGAACGAGTCCGGGGCAATTGGCGATGAAGGGCTCGCAGCAACCATTTTCAAGAGTCTTGCCTTTGGCCCCGTGGACGCGTCGGCCGTTGAGGATGTTTGAAAATCCTCCGGTTCCGTTGTCGGTGGTCCAAATGACGATGGTATTTTCACGGAGGCCGGTTTCATCGAGTTTCTTCACGAGCTGTCCCATGAGGTGGTCCATGTATTCCACCATGGCGGGGAATTGATCTGTTTTTGGAGCTTTGGGTTTGTGCGGAGTCGTGGTGAGCGGTCCGTGGGTGAGGATCATGGGATAGTAGACGAAGAAGGGGGTGTCCTTTTTTTGTTTGCCGATGAAGTCGAGGATGAACTCGTTGCAGACATCGGGTCCGAATTTTCCTTCATGAGTCTTTGATCCCTCTTTGGCATAAATGTAGGGATCCCAATAACGTTTCCCGCTGGGTTTGTTACCGGCCTCGAATCCGGTCCACATTGCGTATTCGTCGAACCCCAGTTCGTTGAGAATCTTAGGTTGGATGCGGAAGTCATTGATCTGCCATTTGCCGGCGATGCAGGTGTTGTAGCCGGCGGACTTCATGACGTTGGCGATGGAGGGATTTTTCTTTGGGTCAAAGTGACAACCCCGGCCCCAACGGGGGACGTCCCAGTGATTCACCCAGCCGTGGCGGAAGGGGTATTGACCGGTGAGCAGAGTGGCACGGGTCGGAGTGCACTGGGGCATCGAGAAGACGTGGTTGAAGCGCATCCCGGTCTTGCCGAGTTGATCAATGTGGGGAGTGGCGATGTTTTCGGCGCCGTAGCATTTGATCCATTCCTTGCCGAGGTCGTCGACCATGGCAAAAATGATGTTGGGTTTCTCGGCGGCGGTTGTCGTGCCGACGAAGGCGAGGGAGCAACAGATTTTGAGAAGAGCTTTTTGAATCACGCTCCAGTCTCCGCAAATTTGGGCGGGATTTCCAGCTAGATCGTCGGTTGCTCCGGTGCTATCGCGCGAAGACGGCGGTGCGTTCTTCCGCGGTGAGTTCCTTCCATTGGCCAATGGGAAGGTCGCCGAGAGGGAAGGCGCCGATGCCTTCGCGAAGGAGGCGAAGAGTGGGGAGGCCGACGGCGGCGGTCATGCGCCGGACCTGCCGATTTTTCCCTTCGCGAAGTTCGAGGCGGAGCCAGGTATCAATGATGCTCTTTCGCAAACGAACCGGCGGGTCACGGTCAGGGATGAGAGGAGCCTGCTTGAGGGATTTGGCGCGGCAGGGAAGGCATTTATGGCCTTTGATGATAAGGGTGCCGCTGCGAAGTTTGGTGAGAGCCGCTTCATCTGGTTGTCCTTCGACAAGGACAAGGTAGCGGCGGCGGTGGTTGTAACGCGGATTGAGGAGGCGGTCTTCGAGGGATTTTTCGTCGGTGAAGAGGAGAAGGCCTTCGGAATCCATGTCGAGTCGTCCCAGAGGAAGGCACCTGGAAGGGAAGTCGAACTCGCTCAAAGTGCGTTGACCTTCATCGCCGGGGTTGGCGTTGAATTGGCTGAGAACGCCGTAGGGTTTGTTGAAGGCAATAAGCATGGGCAAAAAAAGACGCAGGGTTTTGCAGGGGCGAATCCCGCTGTGAACCCTACGTTTTGAATTACGATATGCTCTAGACGAGCATGAGGGCTGGGGTCTCGAGAAGCCGCTTGATTTCGCTGAGGAACTTGGCTCCGACGGCTCCGTCAACGACGCGGTGGTCGCAACTGAGGCCCAGATTCATGCGAAGGCCGGGAACAATCTGGCCATCTTTGATGACGGGCTTTTCCATGATGGTGCCAACGCTGAGGATGGCGGCTTGAGGCGGGTTGATGATGGCGTCGAAGGACTCGATGCCCCAGGCCCCGAGGTTGGAAATGGTGACGGTGCCGCCGTCGAACTCGTTCGGAAGTAGTTTTTTGTCACGGGCGCGAACGGCCATGGCCTTGATCTCGGTTGAGATGGCGAGGAGGGATTTTTGTTCGGCGTTTTTAACGACCGGAGTGACAAGGCCGTCATCAACTGCAATCGCGACGGAAACTCCGACGTGAGCGAATTGGACGATATGATCTCCGTTGAAGGAGGCATTGGCCTCGGGAACGGTGACAGAGGCGTTGATGAGAGCTTTGACGACGAAGTCGTTTACCGAGTATTTGTTGCCATGGGAGACCTCCGCTTGCGCATTGATTTGTTTACGCAGGCTCATCAGAGGGGCGGCGTCTACTTCGAGATGAAGGTAGAAATGGGGGATGGTGGTCTTGGAGGTGAGGAGTCGGTCGGCGATGATTTTACGCATGCCGGAGAGTTCGACTCTTTGGTCCTCGCCGCTGGCGACCGGTGAGATTGCAGCAGGTGGGGGTGCTGCCGCCGGTGTCGGTGTTGGTGTGGAAGGAGCGGCTGCAGGAGCTGGAGTCGCTGAAGCGGGTGCTCCGACAACGTCGGCTTTGACAATGCGGCCTCCGGGGCCTGTTCCGGTGAGGGTGGAAAGGTCGATGCCCCCGGCTTCCGCAATCTTTTTTGCGAGCGGGGATGCTTTGATCCGATCACCGGTGGTGGAAGCGACGGGAGGAGAAGATTGGCTTTTTTGAACTGTCGCTGCGGCCTGTTCCAGAGCCTTGGTAACGGCGGGAGGGGTTGCCGGGGTTTTGGTGGCGGAAGGGCCGGGATCTCCGTCTTCCTCACCGTCTTCCAGAAGAATGGCGATAACGGATCCGACGGGAGCCTTGCCACCTTCCTGGACCGAGATCTGGGAGAGGGTTCCTTCGTCAAATGCCTCCATTTCCATGGTGGCCTTGTCGGTTTCGATTTCTGCTATGATGTCGCCGATTTCGATTTCATCACCCTCTTTCTTGAGCCAACGCACGACGGTGCCTTCGGTCATGGTGTCGGAGAGTTTGGGCATTTCAATATTGATCGGCATAGTCTTGAGAGAGTTGATGAATTAAAAAAACCCCGCCGGGGCGGGGGAGGAATAACAGAGCACGGGACTTTAATAAAAGACAATTCCTCGCGCCAGCTGATGGAGAGGGAGGGTTAACCGACAGCTGAAAAATTCTTACGCGCAAGCCGGCCCATGAGGTCGCGGACTTCGTGATAGCCTTGTTCGGTGAGGCAGAAGGTTTTGTGAGCATGGAGGTCTCCTCCGGTGACGAATTCCATGAGGCCTTTTTTTTCCAGATTCTCCACGGTGCTGGTGGTATTGGAGGGTTTACGACCATAGCTGTCCAGAGTGACATTGAGCGAACGGGTGTCGAGGAACTCCACGTTTTCGCGATGTTTGAAAAAGCTCCCGAGGAGGACGCACTCGGGGCCGTTGAGTTCCAGGCCCGAGTTATCAAGGAAGCGCCTGACTTCCCGAAGTTCGTCGGAGGTTCGTTGGTCCTGACGGTGCCCCATCTTCTCAGTGCTTCCTTCAAGGGTTTCCTTGGTATCAACGATCTTTTGGACAATATCGAGCGCAGAGCGGGCCTCATCCAGTTCCAGGACCCAGGTTAGTTCTGCGATCATTTTTAGGTTAGAAGAATCGCTCATCGCCTTTTTTTAGTAAAAAACTTAGCGGAATGCAAGTTATTTCAGGAGTCTGAAATAAAAATACCACGTAAATTAGACGAAAGTTCTAAAAAGATCGACTTGAGGAAGTTTTTTGATAGGATTTCTTCTGTCGATCGTGACGACTACCCCAAGCCCAAACTTTATGAAATCCAAACGCCTCCCCCAATTCCTCAAAGAAAATCAGATCCAAGAGCTGGATGTTAGTCATAGGGGAGTTTCTTCATTTGAGGAGACTAAAGTTTCGAAGAAAGTGGGACTCCCGGATCTTAGTGAGGCCTTAGCAGAATGTTTTAAGGAAGAAAAAGGTGGGGCGCTGCGTCTAAAGGATGAAATTTCAATGGAGATTACTGAATTTGTGATTCAAGAGTGCCGGACACTTTTGTCCGGGTCTGAGATTACGAGCGAGGTTTGGGCGGCGATTGGAGAATTTTTAGAGAAAGAACTTTGGGAATTTAGTCGGTTGAAGGAAGAGTTAGTCTTTGCGGAGCGCAAATGCGGAATGGTTCAGCAAAGAGCGAGTGAGATTTCCCAGCCAAAAGACGGGAAAGTGAGTCAGAATCGCCTCATGGCTTGCGCGATGCTTCTTGCGGAGACCGAAATGCTTCGGGATCATTTGAAGGAGAGAGTCTCAATGGTGGTCGACAAATTTGTGGCTCATATTTTAGAGCCGAATGAGGGTGGTCCGGAACGTGATTGCCTGGAACTCCGTTTGCGTGGAGTTTTTGGAAATCTCTAGGGCCCCCTGAATGCGTATGAAATCTGTTCATTAGGACTGGGATTAATAATTCGCGATGGATTGCATTCGAAGTTGTGCTTGGCAGGACCTCTGCTAACCGAAACCCGTGTCTGCCAAAAAGAAAGCTGCCAAGAAAGCAGCTGCCCCCAAGAAGGTCGCTGCCAAGAAGGCCGCGAAGAAAGTCGCCAGAAAAGCTGTCAAGAAGACCATTGCTAAAAAAGCAGTGAAGAAAGTGGCGAAAAAAGCCGCCGTAAAAAAGCCGGCCAAGAAAGCCGCTGTGAAAAAGTCGGTCAAGAAGGAGGTGGTGGCGAAAAAAGTCGCCAAGAAGGTGGCTGCCGAGGAAATCGGGAAAGCCGCTTATCTCCTCTTCTTGAAGCGTCAGGAAACCCGAGCACCGGGAACTTCTGAAAGCGACTGGTTGGAAGCCGAGCGTTTGCTTTCAAAATAAAGCGATCAAGATCCAGTGCCTGATTGTGTTTGCTGGATGACGCGGTGCACTTCGGGTGAGACGGCCATTCGTCTCACCCGGGGTGTCCCGAGGTCATAAAAATATTTTTGGCCCAAAAAGGCCTGATGTTCTTTAAGGTAGCGCACGGCCGACCATGGGAGGAAAAGGGGCGGGTGGCCGACTGCGAAGATGCGCATGACCGAGATGCCAAGTCCGGATTTGCTGACATGGAAGGTGATACAGCCCTTGTAGTTCCCAAGGAGACTGAGATGGAGGCTTTGCCCGGCTAAGTGCTCGCCCTCTGCCGGCAAAAAAGCGGTATGCCGGGACGCGAGTTGTTTCCATCCGAAGAGGGAGATGATCTTGCACCTAAGGCACCAGATCCCAGGAAGATGATGGGGAAAAGGAGAGAGAATAAAGTGATCGGGGGAGTCATTTCCCGGTAGAATTTTGATCAGAGTAGGGTTAGCTCCAGATTCACTTGGCGCCATACCAGGCGATAACCAGGACGAGTGGAAAAACGATGGCGACCATGGCGACAAGGATAAAGACGGGCCACCAGCCTCTGCTCTCAGCTTCTTCGCCGATGGTCTCATTGAGATGGGCACGGAGAAGAGCGTGGTTTCGCTTGTTGGACTTATACCAGAAGGAAAACACATCACCGATTAGCGGGATGGCACCAATGAGGGTATTGAGCGTCCAGTTGGCCATCATGCGGAGGAAGACACTTTTGGGGACTTTCTTTTGAGCGCCGGCAGCGAGAAGGGTGAGCCCGGCGGTCGAGGTGGCGAAGTCTCCAAAGCCGGGAATGAGCCCGATGATGGGGTCGAGTCCGATGCGCTTTTCAGTACCAGGGACTTTGACGAGGTCATCGAGTAAGAAGGCGACCCACTTCGAGATGGTGGTTTTGATATCCGATTGGTCTTCTTCTTCGCGCTCCATGAAATGTCAGGAAAAGGTAGTGATATTCCGACAGTGAAGGAAGCGACAATCGATAAGATTTTACCGGCGATGAGGAATCTTTCTCTCCTTTTGTCTGCTACGAAGTCGCTGTGGCCGGGGGTGTGGCAAGAAGAGTGGCCGGAATTGTTTTCCTTTGAAGGCTGGCTCCCGGTGATATAAATTAGTTAGACTGAACTTTCTTCGAGGAGCGGGTAGTCGTTGTAGCCTTTGGGGCCGGGAGTGTAGAAGGTTGCGGAGTTTGGTTCGTTGAGTCCTGCTCCCTTTGCGAAGCGTTCGGGGAGATCGGGATTGGCAAGGTAGGGGACTCCAAAGGCGACGGCATCGATCTGTCCGGCGGCGATGTCCTGGTCGGCTTCTTCGGCGGTGTATCCCATGTTGGAAATGAGGGTGCCTTGGTAAGCCGAGCGGATGGGGGTGAGGAGGTCTCCTTCGAGTTCTCCAAGGACGTCTCCGCGCATGACGTGCAGGTAGGCGAGGTTGAGGTCGTTGAGTTTTTGGGCGAGGTGGGTGTAGAGGGCAACCGGATCGGAGTCGCCCATGCTGTTGAAGCTATTGAGGGGGGAAACGCGGAGACCGACGCGATCGCTGCCCCAGATTTCGCTGACCGCTTTGAGCACTTCGAGGAGGAGGCGGCAGCGGTTTTCGATGGAGCCGCCGTATGGGCCGGAGCGTTGATTTGAAGCATCGCGGAGGAAGCCATCGAGCAGGTAGCCGTTGGCGCCGTGGATCTCGATGCCATCGAATCCGGCGGCTTTGGCATTGCGGGCGGCTTGGGTAAAGCCCTCGATGATGGCGGAGAGTTCGTCGTCGCGGAGTTCGCGCGGGACTTCGTAGGGTTTCTTGCCTTCGGGAGTGTGGGTTTCGTCGTTCGTGATCGGGATGGGGCTTGCCGCGACAGGTTGGGCGCCGTCATTGAGGAGGGAATGGCAGGCGCGGCCGCCGTGCCAAATTTGAAGGAAGATGCGGCCGCCCTTTTCGTGGACGGCGTCGGTGACTTTTTTCCAGCCGGCGACCTGGGCTTCGGAGTAGATGCCGGGTTCGTGCCAGAAGGCGGAGTGGCCTTCCATCGCCATGGTGGCTTCGGCAATGATCAGTCCGCCACTGGCCCGATCGGAGTAGTGCTCGGCCATGAGGTCGCCGGGAACATGGTTTTCCTCCGCGCGGGCGCGGGTAAGGGGTGCCATGACGACCCGGTTTGGGAGGGTGAAGGCTCCAAGAGTGAGAGTGCTGAAGAGAGCGGGGTGTCGCATGGGGAGAAAATGGCACGCGCCCGGGATCACGCCAGTGCCTTATTGTGACTTCCAGCCGCTTGCCAATTCGTCGAGGGACTTCCCGGTGTGCTTTTTCCAAAGCCCGTCTTCGTAGAGGCCATTGCGGGCGGCCTTGTTGATGAGGCGGGCAATGTCTTTTTTGTGGGTGCGGGCGACCCAGTCGATGAAGTTGGCGGAGATGCGGTAGCTCGCGTCATGCTTCATTTTTTTGATTTGAGCAGGGGAATATGCGGCGCCTTTGCTTTCGGGCTCGTAAAGGAACCAGCGGATGTAGTCGGCGAGGCCCTCGGTGATCCAGCTTGGGGTGCGTTTGGGGTTGGGATTGAGGCGGGGGGCGAGCCAGTAGTTTTGCACGACATGGACGAGTTCGTGAATGACACAGCCTTTGGCTTCGCGGTTGAGTTGGTTTTTGAACCAAGGAGCGTTCATGGTCACTCTTGATCCGGTGGCATAAGCCGGGACTCCTTTGGGGACGTCGTTGCTGAATTGAAAAGTGACTTTGGTCGGGGCCTCGTAGTTTTTGCCGGGGAGCATGGCGACGAGTTTGGGATACCACTCGATGATGACGGGTTTGAGATCTTTTTCGACCCAGTCGGCATATTGAGGGGCTTCGGTGGCATCGACGATGAAGGAGAACTTTTTGTCGTCGGTGGCAAAGCGGATGACTTTGGGAGGATTGCCGGCGGGGACGAAGGTGAGCTTGGGGCCGTTGGCTTTGACGATGTCGATTTCGCTGAAGAAGGTGAGGCCAAAGGGTGTCTTCTTCTCGGTGGGTTTGATGTCGAAGATGAGTTGCCGGAAGCTGCCGAGGTCGCCGGTGATGTTGGCGGCGTGGCGACCGCCCATGGAGCGGTTGGGGTTGCGGGTGTCGACTTTGGCGATCTCGGTCCAGCCGTTTTTGGTGAGGTCTGCGTCCGAAGCTGGTGCTTTGTCGGATTTGCTGCCGTAGAGGGTGTAAACCTGGGGGGCGCGGCTTTGAAAATGGCGGGAATAGGTCGTGAGGCGTTCCAGCTTTTCGGTTTTGCCGAGATTAACGAGGAGGCGCCCGCCGTCGGTGCCGGCAGTGAAGAAAAAGTTGCGCCGTGGTTCGTCGTCTCCCGATGGAACCCTGCCGTCGTTCAGGGCATCGAGACCGGCGCCATTGCGGTCGGCTCGACCGGAGAGAAGGGAGAACCTGGCGGTGGTGCCCAGGTCGTTGGTGGCGGGAGCGGGGATCTTTTCGGAGGCGAAGCTGGTCCCGAAAGTGAGCTGGTCGGTGGTGACATTGACTTTGCCGCTGAGCTGACCAACGAGAAGGGTGACGAGGAGGAATTTCATTACTGGTGGAAGTCGATCAATTCGATATCGAAGATGAGCTCGCCGCCGGGTTTTCCTCCGCCGGGATTTTCACCGTAGGCGAGTTTGGCGGGGATCCAGAAGCGGCGTTTTTCGCCTTTGGTCATGAGTTGAAGTCCCTCGGTCCAGCCGGCAATGACGCGGTCGAGCGGGAATTCGGAGGGCTTGCCCCGTGGATAGGAGCTATCGAAGACTTTGCCATCGAGGGTCATGCCGGTGTAGTGGGCAGTGACGGTGGAGAGGGAGCTTGGAGTGGGGCCGCCAATGCCGGGTCGGAGGACTTTTGACTTAAGGCCGGTGTAGGTTTGGGTGACGCCGGCCGGAAGAGGGGTTTGCCTGGGCGCTTCTTTCATTTTCTGGCTGCAAGAGCTGAAAGCCAGGAAGGAAAAGAGCGCGAGGGGTTTGTGAAG
>CALFSW010000250.1 GCA_937916505.1 uncultured Verrucomicrobiales bacterium
GACAGCGATGACATTGACCCCTTCCAGGAGGTCGCCAGGGGAAAGGACAAGAGTGCTGAGTGGCACGATTTCATCTTCCGGGCTGGCGCTGCTTGCGAGAGTGCTGAAAGTCACTACGCCGTCCGCCAAATTGCTTCGGTCGATCTCTCTTCCGTTGAGATAAACAATGGCACCGTCATCTCGAATGAGATCGAAGGTGAGTTCCGTGTAGTCGGCTGCGCCGGTCACAGTGAATTCCTTGCGGAAGTAAGTCGTAATGTTTCGCGGAGTGCTCGCCGGGTCCACGGTGGTGTTGATGTTGATACCGCCGACCGATCCGTATCCCAGCATGGCTTGGCCGGTTCCCCAGCCATTGTCGTTGTAGTCCGGATGCTTCCAGTCGTTAGAATTGTAGGCTCCGGTGCCAACGACCACGTTGCTGTCGCTTTGGGCGACTCCGTTGTCAAGGAAGCGCCAGCCGTTTGCCTCAAAGTCGAGGAAAGTCTCCGCGAGAACTCCGCCGGTGAGCATGCCGGCGCTTGGGTTGATCCCTCCGCCGGTGAGTCGAGGGTCGCTGCCATCGGTGGTGTAATAAATGTTCCCTTCCGGGGCTGTGACCGCGAGATCGAAGCCGTTGGGAACAATTCCTCCATGCTGCGAATAAATCGGCGGATCAAGGGAAGGGTAGAGATTGCGGGCGCGCAGCTCACGGATGATGGAGCGGCTGTCGCTCTCATCGTGGAGGATGGGAATGTAGTGATTGGTGATGACATCACGTTCAACCGCCCAATGTTGCTCGCGGGTAAAGTAGATGGGATCATTGATGGTTGGCGGGTAATAATCGGCATCAATGTTGTTCGAACTTGAGGCAGTATTTCCATAAGGCGTGTTGTCCTGGGTGTCTCCCCAGCGGGCGGATTCCGCAACGATTGCCTTATCAATCTCATCGGCGAGTTTCAGGTATCGCGCGATGGATTCGCTCTCACTAAGCGCGCCGCCATTGAACATGTGCTTGTGAACGCGGTCGGCGAAAAGAAGGCGGAATTCATCATTCAGGCGCAGGCGCTGGAAAGGTGCTCCCGAACCCGAGCCACTGTTGTAACGATTCCAGCTAAACTTATCCAAGGCGATTTCCTGATCCCAAACCTGGAAGCGGAACCTGCCGTCCCCGCTGATTTCGTTGACCGCGGCGTAGCCGTTCTTAGTCGGCCAGTCTTCCGCATCCGCATAAAAGTGGAGAAACATGTAGTCGATGTAGTTTTCCAGATCGAGGTAGCCCTTCACCTGTTCGTAAACGCCATTGTCAGTGATGTTGCTGTTGAGCAGACTGGTCATGGCATTCCAGCGGGGTCCGGCTTCGCTCACGACGTGGTCTTTGTTCACCCTCCAGTCTTCTTCTCTTCCTCCGAGATGCTCGGCATACCAATCGTCTTCGATTCGCTCGGTCAAATCGTGGACGCCAAAGTAGAGTCCGTTGTAGTAGAGGTGAACAAATCGACCGTGCCCGCTGGCGTGGCCCATATCGGTCATACTCTCCTTCATCCAGACATCACGGGTGTATTGTGAATCATTCGGGCGGTAGCGTCCGCTGCTCCATGTATTCAGGGCCCAGGAGTCGGTGAAGCAGGCGCGAAGCACGAGCTTGTTGAAAGTTTCAACCTCCGAGTCTTCGAAGAGTGGATAGTTTAGCTTGGGAATGCCAACCGCTGAACTAAAGGTGAGACGCATCGAGTGTTTCTGCATCCGGAATGGGGTCCGGCTGGAATTGCCCTGGGTTTCGATCTTACAATCCTCCTGGAATCCAGTGGTGCCATCCGGGAAAATATACTCGATCGAGCATTCCCGCTCGAATCGGCCTCTTGGGTTGGTGAGGACGCCGCCACTTCCACCGGTGATGTCTTCCTGCCTCATCGAGAGAGCTACCGTCGGGATATCGAGCAAGGCTTCTTGCACCGTGTAGATTCCCAGGCCGTTGGTATTATTCACCACGCGCGGATCCATCTCGTAGTCCGAAGCGACATTCTGCCCGACCTGGCTGTCAAAGCCCCAATCCGAAGGCCATCCGGGTGGGTCGGTGGGCTGCTGCACCACGTCCTCAATAAAAATGTAAGTGTGCGTGTCCACGTTGGTGGGAAGCCAGTTGCTAAAAGTGGCAAGTGCACGTACGGTGCTTGTCGTACTAATCGTAATCGGCCCGGAGTAGATGGTTCCCGTGGTCGGTGTTGGAGGCGTGCCGTCCAGAGTGTAGCGAATGGTGGCACCGTGCGTGTCCGAGGTGATCACCAATTGAAAGGGGTCGCTGTAAAAGCCACGGTCTGTCAAAAAGTTGGTGTCCTTGACGACACCGGGAAATGCCGAGGCACTGTTGATGGCACCCGGTGTGGTGCTTTGGAAGAAGACCGGCTGACCTCCGGCTGAAGGAATTCCATAGGAGGTATCGGTAAATTGTTCAGGGAAAGTGGGCGAGAAGCTGTCGTCCACCGTGGTCCCGTTTGGCCGGACGATGGCGAGGTATTCACCTCCCGCGCTCAGGCTGAAATTCGTGTGGGCCTTGCCGTCGGGATCCAAGGTGTTCTCGCCGGAGGCAAAGACGACGAGATAACCCTGCGCCGGGATGGTCACATTGGGAAAGTTCCACTTGGTGGGATTCCCGATGCTATCGGTGAGATAATAGCCATCAAGATTGACCGTTTGATTGTTGGGATTGTAAATCTCAATCCAGTCTTCCCGGCGGCCAAAACCGTCTTGGATATCGGTGACATTACGGGTCAGGATCTCATTGAGCCGCAAGGGGAGAAGGGTATTTGGAAAGTCACTCGTGTTCGTGGGATCGGTGCCCTCGCTGAGTTCCAGGGCGTCGTTGAAACCATCGCCGTCGGTGTCGGCGAGTTTCGGATCAGTGACAAACCCACCGGCGCCCGAAAGTTCGTCGGCATCGCCCAGGCCTTCTCCGTCGGTGTCTGCAAGAAGCGGATTGGTTCCAAAGGTCTCAACTTCCTCCCCATCGTTCAGGGTGTCGCCGTCGGTATCCGTGAGAGTTGGATTGGTTCCCGCCGTCTGCTCTTCGATGTTGCTGAGGCTGTCACTGTCGCCGTCATCGCCACCCGATACGGTGGTGAGAGCCGGGAAGTAAAGGAGTTCCCAGTCATCGTCCAGTCCGTCGTTGTCCGAATCATTCACGACCTCGATATTGAAGACTTCCTCGTAGAAGGCCCCGGCCGCATCTGTCGTTCTGACCCTGAGACTCAGGATGGCGCCGCCTGCCAGGGCGGTCAGATCGCGGTCGATCCGCAAGGTGTTCCCGTCGATCTCGAAGAGTCCGTTGTCGGTGCTGCCTGTCCCTTCTTCAAGGGAGTAGGTAAAGGTATCGCCCGGGGTGGGGTCTGTCGTGGTAAAGGTGCCGACCGCCGAACCAATTGTTGAGGTCTTGGCAACAACGAGGCTGGAGAGAGCGAGATCGTTTGGTCCGTCTGTGGCGACCGGTTCGCCGATCTCCAGTCCGTTTACGAAGACATTGTGGGAGGAGCTCGGATTGGTGACCGAGACGATGCCATTGATGGTCACCGCGCCGCTTCCGTCGGTTGTCACGTTCAGCGTGATGACATTGTCTGCCAGCGTGGCAGGTCGGCTCGTGAAGGTCAGACGTTGCGTTGCCGAGCCACCTCCGCTCCAGTCGGCGGCCCGGCCTCCGGTTGAGCTGACATCGTAACCCCAGATCTTGACGGGATACTCCGCATTGGGTTGCAGACCGGTAAAGGCCAGCCGGAGTCCGCTGCCGGGATTGTTTGAAAAGCTCCCGTTCGCAAAGAGAAAGTCCCGCCACATCGAAGCCTCGCCACCACCGCCGTTATTACTACCCCGATCCCGATCGTCGAGGGTGATGCTGCCGATGGCATCAACATCGAGGCTCACTCCGCCCGTGAAGTTCTTGGACCATGAGTCACCGAGGTCGGAGTCGCTGGAAGCCAGCGATTGCCACCCGCTTTGGGTTGTTCTGTTGGGATCAAAGTCGATCCGCAGAGTCTGTGCTGCGAGCGGGAGGGAAAGCGCTCCAAGAGCCAGGGATTTGAGAATGAAGGTGTGCACGTTCATCGGATCCGGAAAAATAGTCCTTTCAGCCCTTCATTCAACACCTAAGTCAGCGCTTCAAGAGGTGGGCGTTCTTCGGTCAATCGAGGCTCCGGGTCCCCTGCGTTTCCGGGAGGCGGGTGGTTTGGAAAACATGGCAAAGCGTTGAAGGAGGATGATGGACCGCTGCTCATCGGGAGTACAGCGGCCGGCCCCGGGCTTCTTTCATTGCAGGCCGGGATTTGTCCTCCGCATTATGATTCGCTCCCGGATAGAGCCCAGCTCTTGAGTTTGGTCGTGTTTCTTCTAGATTGCGGGCAGACTTGCAACTCAACTTCACGGTCATGGATTGGAAGATTTTGAGCTACCCCAATCAGGTTTCCTGCGAGAGTTGCCTCTATCGATCAATCGGTCGGGAGCGTGGCAATATCTACTTTCGTCAGGCGCCCTTGGTGGGAGATGACTGCATTCGTGTCGTGGCTGACCCCTTGGTTTGCATTCGGGATATTTGGTCTACTTGGCCAGATCTCGCCAGAAACGATGACCGGCGGCATCCGGACCTTCTTATAGATCTGGCGTTTACTTTGGTTTGTCGGAGGTGCGTTCTTAGTTCGGTCGGGCTTTTTTCGAGCCTTTTCGCGACTTGAAGTTCTGGCAGACACTTCTGGTATTTCACTTCGGCGAACTTTCCCCTTCGGATCTACCTTTCGGAAATATCGTTGGCCCCGAATTGAATACGTCCCGGAATGCCTGCAAGATGGTCGATTGTATGGCAGTGTCGTGATGTCTGCGGACAAGCGGTTGATTACGATTGATGAAAGGCTGGCGAACCGTGTCGCGGCTTCGGTGGCTGATGCATTGGGATCAGTTTTCCGTGCCGAAGATCTATATCGAACCCACGGCCGAAATGGTCATCGTTCGGTTCTCCTCCCACCCCCAGGCAAAAAACGGCTCCATCGCCCCGACTTCGCTGCCCGCCTCCCAGGCCTTGGCCGAGAATCTCATTGCCAAAGACAAGAACTGAAAGGGGTAACCAAGACATGGCATATCAACGCATCGTGAGCGTGAGTGCGCTCGGACTTCGGCCAAGAAAAACTTCGCCATGATTTCATTTTAGTTTCATACAGGATTCACGTTTATTTCGTATCGATGTTTTTATGAGAGTACCCAATGCCCTGAAATGCCCAGTAATTTTCGCGCTGGCAATGACTCTTCTTGCCAGTTGCGGTAACGATGACTGGAAGACTACCGATGAAGTGGAGATTATCAGCGAATCGAAATCACCCGACGGCAAATACATCGTTACAGTTTTCTCCTGCTCTGGCGGCGGAGCGGCCGGATACGTCTACACCAATGTCAATCTAAGAGAAGCTTCGGAGACGCTTGACCAGAGAGATTTTCTTCTGGGTGAACATTTGTGGAACAGCTTTTCGGACATCACAGTGGATTGGCGAGATTCAGTAAATCTTGAAGTAACCTATCGATGGGCGGGTGATCATCCCGACTATAAGACGAAGAATGGGAGGACAGTTCCGAAAAAGGGGAATGTGAAGATTAGCTACATCCTTTTGCCAACCGATTGATCACGGCAGCCGGAGGCCCCCAACCAAACATCGAAGCGAAACGAATCCTGCGCAGCCGCATTCGCAGCCAGCGAAAACCGACACGTGGTCGAAGTTTCAGAACCACCGGGAGAGAGACTGCCAAATCCCGTCGTCCCGCGTGGCAGAGGGCCGGGTGGGTCAATCGGACTGTGCGTTTGCCAGCGGAGCCTTGTGCGGGAAAACCGCCCACTGGGGCCTGTAATGGGGACATTGGAAGACTGGCGTTCCTATTCCTAATGTAGCCCGCGCTGCAGAAAGTT
>CALFSW010000251.1 GCA_937916505.1 uncultured Verrucomicrobiales bacterium
ACAAGTCTAAAATTCAAAAATATCCATCACTCTAAGTTTTACGCAGCACTAGTTGAGTGTGAGCTTCATCGAGAACGACCTCCAAGTCGTTGCCATCTCTTTTGGCGATCTCCAGCCAGTAGCATGTCTTCCGCAGGCGGGGAGTTGCTGCTCGCTT
The DNA here is from genome assembly GCA_937916505.1 of uncultured Verrucomicrobiales bacterium. Taxonomy (GTDB): domain Bacteria; phylum Verrucomicrobiota; class Verrucomicrobiia; order Verrucomicrobiales; family Akkermansiaceae; genus SW10. The sequence continues at coordinate 158 of CALFSW010000251.1, forward strand.
TCCTTGGAGGCTGTCCAGCTTGGCTGGATCGATGAGCGGGGCGACGATGGCGGGGAACTTTGATGTGGGCAGGGTAGCCTGCTGGTAGTCTTCGCATCCGCTGAGTAGGAAGACGGAGAGCAGGCTGAATAGAAGAGGGCGCATAGCGCGGAGCATTCGCGCAGGTGGCCGGAGTGTCGAGGGCAGGAGCGTCCAACAATCGGTGCTTAATAATGAGCAAGGGGTGCGTATCTCAGGAAGGCGAACCGTGCTTGCATTGTTCCCGGCCAAAGCCCTCGCCGAAGAGAAGAAGAAAAAACACGCACCCGGTTGGGGGAAAGCCAAGAGCATCATCATGGTCTACCTCCAGGGCGGCCCCAGCCACCTCGATCTTTGGGATCCCAAGGAGAACGTGCCCGACAACGTCCGCAGCTCATTCAAAACAATTCCCACCAAAATCCCCGGCACCCACTTCACCGAGATCCTGCCGAAGCTGGCCAAAGTGAACGACAAGTTCACCATGATCCGTTCGATGAGCTACACCCCGAACGGACTCTTCAATCACACCGCCGCGATCTGCCAAATGATGACCGGCTACACCACCGACAAGGTGAGCCCCTCCGGTCAACTCGAACCACCGAGCCCGAAAGACTTTCCCAACTTCGGTTCCAACCTCGTGAAGATCCGCCCGATGGAGGAGCCCATGCTTCCCTTCGTGATGCTCCCCCGCCCACTTCAGGAAAGCAACGTCGTCGGCAAAGGCGGCGCGGCTGGTTTCCTCGGCAAGTCTTACGATCCCTACACCCTCTATCCCGGCGGCGATGACATGGACATGTCGAAGATGACCCGCATCAAAATCGACGACCTCCAACTGCGCCCCGACGTCTTCTCACTCCGCCTGAAACGCCGGGCCAGTCTCCGTAGCGCGATCAATGCACAGATGCCTGTCATCGACAAAGCAGTCGAAGACTACTCGCTCGATAAATACTACGACCGCGCCCTCAGCCTCATCGTCAGTGGCCGCGCCCGCGAAGCCTTCGCTCTCGAGCAAGAGACCGAAAAAACCCGCGAAGCTTATGGCAAAAATACCTTCGGCGACAGCTGCCTCCTCGCCCGTCGATTGGTCGAAGCCGGGACCCGCGTCGTCGAAGTCATCTGGCCCAAGGTCGCCAACTCCGACAACCATTCCTGGGACACCCACAAAGACCTCACCAAACGCATCAAAGATCAGGGCGGACCGATGCTCGACAGCGGCCTCACCACCCCTATTTCCGATCTCGATGATCGCGGCTTGCTGGATGAGACCCTCGTCGTCGCCGTCGGCGAATTCGGCCGAAGCCCGCAAAAAGGCGTGAGCACTTCCGGCAATGGCAACAGCGCCGACGGTCGCGACCATTGGCCCTACTGCTACGGCAGCGTCATCGCCGGTGCCGGCATCAAACGCGGCAATGTCCATGGCAAATCCGCCGCCACCGGCTCGGCCCCCGTCGAAGACCCGGTCCATCCCGGCGAACTCCTCGCGACGATCTACCACGCCTTCGGCATCGACCCCGAAACGATGGTCATGAACCACCTCAACCAACCCCGTGAGCTGGTTAAAGCGAAACCGGTGCTGGATCTCTTCGGCTAACCTGCATAGTTGATAAAACTTTGAGTTCAGTGCCTTCCAGGAGACGGTTAGATCTCCCTCCTTGGATAACGCGACCCCCTGAGAGTCAACCTTTAACAGATCCTCGCCCTAGAAAAGGTCTTGCTTTATAGGAAAATTTAAACTTTCAAAATACAATATCTGTTCTCAGACTGCGACAAACAAACTATGAACACTTTAAGCCACATTCTCTCCTTTTCCTTAAGGAACACCCTCCTCATTTGGGGCCTTGGCGCAACTGCCGGTGCAGGGGAGATTCCCATAGCCGGCATCGAAGCCTTTCATCAGGGAGATTCGCTAGATGGCGATGGATCGATTCTAAAGGCAATCGACGGGAGCGGTATGGACAAGATCGATCTCGATGACCCGTCCACTTGGACGATTGCGAGTACTGCCTGGGCCGATGATTGGCAGGGCTTTTCCGCAGATAACTCCGGAGATAACACGTGGGCAGTGATTGATCTTGGCGCTCCTGCGGCCAGCTTGAGCACAATGTATTTGTGGAATGTTCAGGAGACCAATGCCCTCGACCGGGGGATGAAGGATTTTGAGATTTTTCATGCCACGAGCCCGACAGTTCTGCCGCCCGTCACAAGTGGCACCGTTGCGCCATACAGCTTTACCAGCGGGGGATGGACCTCGATTGGCGGATCGGAACTTAAAGTGGGCGTGCAAGTCGGTGACGCGGGACAGGCCTACGATCTTTCGGATGCGGCCGGGGCCCGTTATATTGGTCTTCACTTAAAAAGTAATTATGGAGGTATCCGAACCGGATTAGCTGAGGTTGCCTTTAGCGATGTTGAAGATCCGGACGCTCTCACTCCTGGTGAGCCCGTTCCTCCAGATCCACCTGTCGAACCGGGTGATGGTGAGCTTGTGCCGATTGTAGAGGTCTTCGCTTTCCATCAAGGAGATTCCCTTGAGGAAAATGGTTCGGTTTTGAGAACCGCCGACGGCAGCGGGATGGCAAAAGGTAACCCCGACGATCCTGCCACTTGGACAATTAACAACACTGCTTGGGCTGATGACTGGCAGGGGTTTTCCGCGGACAACTCCGGAAACAACACGTGGGTTGTCGTCGATTTGGGATCCGCGACCGCTGGCCTCGACGTGATGCACCTCTGGAACGTCCAGGAAACGAATGCTCTTGATCGTGGCACAAGTGCCTTTGATATCTACTACGCGACCTCTCCTACACAGACGCCACCGGCTGCGAGTGACGTAGTCACTTCCTATGACTTTGGAAGCGGCGGGTGGACTCAGCTCAGCGCTGGAAACGCTCTTGCACAGGGATCTCAAATCGATGACCCAGGCGAAAGTTTCGACATCTCGGGCGCTTCGGGCGCTCGGTATATCGGACTTCACCTGACCGCAAACCATGGTGGCATCCGCACTGGTCTTGCTGAAATTGCCATCACAAGCGACCCTTCGTCAGTCAATGGCCTTGAGATCGTGAGCATCGACGCTTCCGAGATCCAGGAGAATCGAATTGCACTCACCTGGTATTCCAGACCAGGGAAGGTCTATGGCATTAATTACTCAGAGGACCTCATCGAATGGATCGAATTGACTGACAGTGTTCCGGCAGAGGCCGAAGGCGACACGACCACTTTCATCCACGAGGGGGCCGACGTTTCCACCGCGAATCGGCGCTTTTACCAAGTCTTTGAGGTGCGCTAGTCAACCCCCTGGTACCATTTATTCACCGTCCGAAGCAGGCGGGCGAGCCCGTTAGGGCTTGAGCTCGCCTGACTGCTTCGGCGGACTTTTCGAGGGTGTCCAACATGGCATCATCGTGGTGCCATGAAGACTTCCAAACATACCAAAATCACCTCGGTCTATCGCAATCAGAACGTGCTCATCCGGGCGGTTTTCCAACGCGCCGGGGACACCCGCAAGGTCCTCTGTGTCGCCCTTTCTCCCCATCTCCGATCCCTTCAACGACGCCCTCAAGCGCCCCACGCAAAAGCAAATTCCTGCTTTCTGAATCCAAATGGAAAGCGCGAGAAGCCGGTCCGCTTCAAGCTCCTCCAGACGAACTCGACCGACGGCGGCCTGACCTGGTCGAAGCCGAAAATCATTCAAGAGTCTTCGGAGATTCATCTCTGTGAACCGGGCATCATCCGCTCACCGGACGGAAAGCGTCTCGCGGTCCTGCTTCGGGAAAACTCCCGTAAGAAAAATTCCCACATCATCTTTTCCGATGGTGAAGGCGAGAGCTGGAGCGAACCCCGCGAGCTCCCGATCTCGCTCACTGGCGACCGTCACACCGGAAAATACGGGCCCGATGGACGGCTTTTCATTTCCTTCCGTGGCATCTCGCCGGGCAACAAGGTGATGGGATCCTGAGAAGTGACCGGTCCCATGCCGAATGCCGGCGACTGGTCCGGCTGGTTTGGGACCTGGGACGATCTCGAGAAAGGGACCCCCGGCCAATACGTGGTGCGGATCATGGACAACAAGAAGGGCCACGACACCACCTATCCCGGAGTCGAAATCCTCCCCGACGGCACCTTCGTCACCGTCACCTACGGCCACTGGACCCAGGGCGAGTCGCCCTATATCATGTGCTCCCGATTCACCTTGGAGGAACGGGATGCCAAGGCAAAGAAGGCTCCGAAGTTGAAGTTAAGTGACGCTTGGAAAAAGGTCCCGGCCCAGTGAAGGAAAGTCGAGGTGGCACGGCTGTTCCTTTCCGCTCATCAATTCCCAAATCCTGACTGTCTTGTCCCCACTTCCGCCGACGAGGGTCTCGCCATCGGGACTGATGGCATTCCTTGTCTGATAAAGGGGGATCGCTTCGCCGGCGATCGAAGTCACTTTCCGCCGGCGGGCGTGGTGGACCAAATGACGGTTTTCGCACCACCCGCTATCAGCTTCCTTCCGTCGGGAGAGAACACCAGGGCCCAAATCTCCCCTAGTTTTACGTCATTGGACTTCAGTTGCATGAGCTCCCGCCGGGTGTCGACATTCCAGAGTCGAACGGTCTGGTCGGCGCTACCCGACGCCAGGGTGTGACCATCCGGTGAAAATTCCACGGCGTTCACCGCGGCAGAATGCCCCGCGAACATCTCGAGAAGTTCTCCGGTCTCGAAGTTCCACAGCAGCAAGGCTCCACCACCACTCGCCATGGCCAGAATCTTGCCATCGGGCGAGAGGGCGATGTCCTCGACCCGGTTGGATCCCTGCGTAAATTGAGTGCCGGCATCCGAATTCTCAAGAGGGGGCATGGTCAATTTCCACGTCGTGGTTGACCAGATCCTTGCGGCTCCGTCGCGACTTCCACTGACGAGGAGAGATCCGTCCCGGGAGAACTGGAGCGACCGGCAGTAGTTCATGTGTCCATCCAGGAGCCGGACCACGTTCCGCGTCTCAACCTCCCAGACGATGATCGGAATGGGCTCCGCCTGCGGGTTGTAGTAGTAGGGATGACCGAATCCGGCGACCAGGTAGCGGCCGTCCGGAGAGAATGTCAAGGTGCCGATCACGCCGATCGGCTCGTCGAAATGGACATCTGCCAGCCCGATCTTCCCGGGCAGACGGGCCCGCTCGACTCCGGCCTTGATATCCCACAGCGAGACAAAAGAAGCCTCTTTGGCCCCCCCATGACCTACTGCAAGGAGGTTTTGGTCCTTGGGTGAGAAAGCGAGACTGAAGATGCCATGCTCGGGGTCGGTCGCGAGTTCCTGCACCAGTTCACCCGTGGCGGCATCCCGTATTCTGACGGTGCTTCCCCCATCGGCCGAGGCAAACCGGTTCCCGTCGGGCGAGAAT
>CALFSW010000252.1 GCA_937916505.1 uncultured Verrucomicrobiales bacterium
CTAATCTTACCCCGACCCCATTTCTCTCTTGCCGAACCGTCTCGTCGTCGGCATTCCTCTTGAATCTTTAGTTGATTGAATACTTCCATGAAAAAAGCACTCTTTTTACCGCTGTCCTTTATCCTTGGGACAATTCCTGCTTCCGCCACTATTCTGGCCTTCGGTGGTGGTGACACCGCCGCCGGCACCATTACCGGCAATCCCGGCAATGCCGTGATTGATTTTGGTTACCAGGTCCCCGCAGCCAATTCCACCAATCCCGTTCTCTTCGAAACCGGAGGAGACGGCATCGGATTCATGCTCGCTCATGTTGGAACCACCCTCCGCGTCTTCCAGGATCAAAACTCCGGCGCTGAAACCGCCCTTTCTTTGGATATCGCCTCGTTTGCAGGACAGACCGTTTCCATCCGCCTTGATGGAAACTTCACTCCTGCGAATGGCTCCCGCGCAATTTCCCTCGATGTTGTGCCAACCTCCGGAGGATCCGTTTCCACGTCAAAGCTCGATATTACCTCAGCCGATGCCCGCCTCTCGGGAAGCGATGCCACTGGTTTTGGAGGAATCATTGGCTCCATCTCCGGAAATGCTGAAGCTCCTTCCGGCGTGCAGGGATTCGACATTCCGGCACGTGACATCCCCGGTGCAGGGGCTTCGGTTCTCGGTCCGGATGCTCTGGTTGGGACAATCTTCACAGGTGCCGATGCCAACACCCGGCGTGGCGCTGCGATTCCCGCCGCAAGCTCATACACTTTTGTTCCCGAGCCTTCCTCCGCTCTCCTTCTCGTTCTTGGAGGACTCGCAGCAACCGGTCGCCGCCGTCGCTAACTTTTGATCTTAGCTGAACAGATTTTCAAAGAGGCCACCTTTCACGAGGTGGCTTCTTTTTTGCCTGAATTTCAAATTTCACCTTCGTCTCCAATACCATCATCCCGTAACTTCCTCCCATCGCATGAACCGTTTCTTTCTTCATCCCATTTTTCTATTCCTCGCAGCGAGTACAGCCCTCGCTGCCGAAAAACCCAACATCGTCTTCTTTTTCACCGACGATCAAGCTGTCAGCACCCTGGGCTGCTACGGAAACCCCGTTGTTAAGTCCCCAAATATCGACGCTCTCGCCAAACGCGGCACTCGTTTCCAGCAAGCTTTCGTCAGCCACCCGATTTGCTGGGCCAGCCGCACCTCCATTCTCACCGGACTCACCGCCCGAAGCTATCGCGACCCCGGTAAAGGAGATCGGGCGACCGCCGAATCCGTGGCCGTCCTCTACTCCGACATTCTTCGTGAAAACAACTATCGCACCGGTTATTACGGCAAGTGGCACTTCAGTGCCCAAAGGCCCTACAACCCAAAAGCCCACTTCGATGAGATGGAAGTCATCGGACGGAACCCCTTCTTCAAAAAACAACCCGACGGAACGCTGCGCCACGAAACGGACCTCATCGTGGATCGCGGCATCGAGTTCCTGAAATCACAGCCCAAGGACAAACCCTTCGCCCTCAACATGTGGTTCAATGCCTGCCACGCCGAAGACGGTGACCGCCGCCCCGGCATCGGCCACTTCGCCTGGCCCCAATCCGCCAATGGTCTCTATGAAGACACCTACATCGGACCGCCCCGTCTCGCCGACCCCGCCATTTTCGACGCCCTCCCCGACTTCCTGCAAACCTCGATCACACGGGAGCGCTACTTCTGGCGGTGGAACACCCCGCAAAAATACCAAACGAACATGCGTGCCTACTACCGCATGGTCACCGGAATTGATAACGCCATCGGACGCTTCTTGAAAGCGCTCGAAGAAGCCGGCCTCGCTGACAACACCATCGTCGTTTACTCCGCCGACAATGGCTACCACATGGCCAACCGCGGCCTTTCCGGCAAGTGGTCACACTTCGAGGAATCCATCCAGGTCCCCCTCATCATCGCCGACCCGCGCGTTCCCAAGGCTCAACACGGACAGGTCAGCAACTCTTCCGCTCTCAATATCGACCTCCCCGCCACCTTCCTCGACTGGGCCGGACTTCAAACCCCGGATCGCTACGACGGACGCAGCCTCAAGCCCATCGTTGACGGGAAAACTCCCAAAGATTGGCGTACCGAAACCTTCCACGAACACTTCGCCGTCCGTCACCGCATCCCTGCCTACGAAGGAATCCGGACACCGACTCACAAATACGTCCGCTACATCGATCACGACACCGAATTTCTCCACGATCTCAAAAATGATCCCGATGAACTCGTCAACCTCGCGACTGACTCCAAGCATGCCGCCGTATTGGCCGACATGCGCAAACGCACCGACGCGAAAGTCAAGGAACTCGGCGGACCGCTTGATCCGCCCAAACAAAAGTTCACGGCCTCCACTCCGCCCCACCCCGAAGCGTCCGCCGCCGTCACCGTCCGCCCGGGTGCCGATGGCTTTGTTCGCCTCTTCAACGGAAAAAATCTGAACGGTTGGACCGGCGACAAAAAATACTGGTCGGTCAAGGAGGGTGCCCTCACCGGAGTCACCGATGGCTCGCTCAAGATGAACCGCTTCATCACCTGGAATGCCACCACCATTCGAAACTTCGAACTCCGGGTGAAAGTGAAATTCAGCGACCGCGCGAACAGCGGCATCCAGTATCGCAGCAAGATGATGCCCGAAATCGGCCTCGATATCGCCGGCGGATACCAATGCGACATCATGCCCCGGCCTGACAAAATGAACGGAATGCTCTATGAAGAACGTGGTCGCCGCATCCTCGCCTACACCGGTCAAAAAGTCATTCTCGATGAAAAGGGACAATCCTGGGTCATCGGAGAAATGCCGGTGAAGAAGTTCGAGCCAAACGTCTGGCACGACTATCGCGTCCTCGTTCGCGGCAACCATCATCAACACTGGATCAACGACCACCAAACCGCTGATCTCATCGACCTCGATGAAAAAGGCCGGGCCCTGGAAGGCATCTTCGGATTTCAAGTCCACGTGGGTCCTGCCATGCAAATTCAATTCAAGGACATCCTCATGAAACACTTCCCTGACGATCTCCCACTCCGCACCGCTGCTAACACCCGAATCCCGGCCGGGGCCTTCGGCCTTCGCCCCCAGGGAACCCCCGCAAAAGGTTGGAAAGCTCCCGTTTACGGAAAGCAGTGATCAAAAACGTCGCGCACCTCGTATTTGACAACTCATCCTCCCGGAGAAAAAACGATGAACTCCAATGGTGTCGCTCCTGAGAAAATTCACCTTTCCGTAAATCTGAATCGATCTAAAATCATCCACAATGAATCTGCCAACCACCACCGAGCAACTCACCACCTTGTCATCCGATATTCGCGGAGCGACCGAAGCACACCTTGAAGAGACCGGAGGACTTCTGCGCCTCTCCCCAACCTGGGTTCCCCGTTCTTTCTTACAGCCCGGCCTTAGGATCAAGCTTCACCCCGACGACACCTATGCCTACGGCCTGAGCCGGGGCGGAATCGACGAACGTTGGTTCGGATCCACCACCGTCACCGCAAACGAAGGTCGGGCCGAAGACGAGGGACTTTCCTACATCGTCGCAGGGAAGGAGCGCTTCACCCTTATCGATGCCATCAACGAATGCGGTGCCGACATCATCGGCTCACCAATTTGGGACAAGTATGGCAAGTGGCCGGTTTACTCGAAGTTCTTCGACAACATGGGCCCCATTCCCCACCACATGCACCAAAGTGCCGACCAGGCCGCCTTGGTCGGACAAGAGGGAAAGCCCGAATCGTATTACTTCCCCCCGCAGCACAACAACGTGGGCAACAATTTCCCCTACACCTTTATGGGACTGGAGCCCGGCACCACCCGTCAGCAGGTCTATGACTGCATCGCCAACTGGCAAAAGGGAGACAACAAAATCCTTGAGCTTTCAAAAGCCTACAAACTGCAGCCCGGCACCGGATGGCTCATCGATCCCTGTATCCTCCACGCTCCCGGTTCCCTTTGCACCTACGAACCACAGTGGGGCTCCGACGTTTTTGGGATGTATCAAAATCTCGTCGAAGGCCGGGAAGTCCCTTGGTCCCTCCTTGTGAAGGACATGCCCGAGGACAAGCATCAGGACATCGATTTCATCATCGATCAGCTCGATTGGGAAAAGAACCTCGACCCCAACTTCAAAGACAATCACTACCTCGAGCCGGTCACTGCCACCAAGGGCGAAGGCTTCCATGACAAGTGGATCGTCTATGGCAAAGTCGATGACTTCCAGTATTTCACCGCCAAGGAACTCACCGTCGAACCACAAAGCAAGGTCACTATTACCGACAACGGAGCCTATTCCGCCATCGTCACGCAAGGAGCCGGAAACGCCAACAAGCTTCGTCTCAATTGTCCCAAGCTTCTCCGTTTCAACGAACTCTCGGAAGATGAATTCTTTGCCACCGAAAGTGCCGCGAAGGCCGGAATCACTTTCGAAAACACCAGCGCCACCGAACCTCTCGTGCTCCTCCGCTACTTCGGTCCCGAAGTGAATCCCGAAGCACCTTCGATGGGAGCCTATCGACAACAATGAGCCTTCGGCTGATGACCCGATGGAGTGGCTCCGGCATTTTTAAGATCCGCAAAATCAAAGCAACGAAGCGGCCTCTGTCAACGAAAGCCGCCGGGGAAGCCCACGATGCTCCTGACTTCTCACAACGCAGCCGCCCCGGCTTTAAGAACGGAGTCACAGAAATCGACCTCGCACACCCGCCCGCCTCTCGTTAGAATTCGACCATGACCTCGACGCTCAAGCTTCTTCTCCTCGCTCTCGCCGCTTTCGGACTCACCAGTTGCCTCACGCAACGCACCGTCAGAGAAGGAGGCCACGTCGAAAAAAAATACGTCATCAAGCGCCCCTTGAAGAACGTTCTCGAAAACGTTGAAGTCGAGTGATCCGGCTGCCTCGCAGGGCCGCCGTCGGATCACCCGGATCATTCAGGCCACGACTTGCGTCCATCGCAAGTCGCTGATCCCCGAAATATACTACGGCTTGATGGCGAGGCGGGTGATCTTGGTCCCTTGCAGACCGAGCCCCGCCATGAGGCCCTTTTGATCAAAGAAGACGGCATGAGTCCCCCGATCAACAGTCGTTGTTGAAAGCGATCCCGCCACGCCCTTGTCGATCACAGTGAGGCTGGGAGAACTCCCAACTTCCCACCCGCCCGAGCGGTTAAGATTCCGGACCGCCTTGTCATCCATGAGGAAGAGGGCATAGCCGAATTCCTGCAGACCGGCCTGCAGGCCATACGAGGCGGCAAGACTGCGGAAATACCCGGCCTCTTTTCCCTTTTGGTACAAAGTGCCGTCACCCCAGGCTCCGGCAACCACCAACCCTCCCTTTTTAATACTCGGAAACACGAGAATGCCCTCCGCCTGACTGGCCAGATGCTTCGCACCCGGATTGGTCTGGTAGAGTCGGGTGAGTGCGCTACGGGACTGAACTTCAAGCGCTCTTGCATCAACATTTGACACAAGGGCTTGTCTGCCGCCCGGTCCGCTGGAGCACGCATTCAAAAGCAAAGCCGCAGCGGCGACGAACAGTGTGGTGATGGTATTTTTCATAAGATGTCTCTTTATTTTGTTTGGAAGGATATTCCTGTGGTTGAATGAGATTCTCCTACTGCGGGAACAGCCAGGTCAACTGGAATCGAAAGCCCCAACCATCCGGCCCATTATCCGGTGATTCAAGCCAGTAGCGGGCACCGACTCCCACCTGGACCGGTTGATTTCCAATCTTGATCAACTGATTCACAGTGAAATTTAAAGGAATGGACCAGCTGTCCGTCTGCCAATCAAAGGTGCTTTCGAGGTTCAACCCCAGTGTCGTCTTCGTCTCCGTGATGTAACTCACAAAGGGCTGCACAAAAGTCGCATTCACATCACCCCGGTCATCATCACCGGCTACCGAAGAAATGTGGTTCACAAGTGCTCCAAACGTCCACGGCCCATTCTGACGGAGAGCCACAAAGGTCGGCCCGACTCCCCACTTTTCACCACCGAGGGCATCATCAGTCGCCGTCGGCAGGAGAAAGACCGGGCCACCACCGAGAATCCATCCTCCCACCGGCTCCTTGGGCGAGAAAAAGAAACTCTGCACCGTGTCACCGAGGCCGGATATGCTCCCGGCCGCATTGGTCGGCACATCGTTTAACTCGACCACCGGCAAAACCGTTCGCGAAATTAGGTTCCATTCATCGTTGAGCGAAATAGGAATCACCGGTTGGATGTTCACTCGCATCATCTCTCCGTCCCCCCCCGGCCCAAGACCTGAGTCCCAGTTAAATTGCACCGGAACGCTAATCAACGACGCCACCGGGTTGGCGAGCTTCTTTGCCAATTCCGCGGCATCATCAGCGGCGCTATCGGGAGCAAGGCTGCGGGCGGCATCTTGAGCCGATCCCACCCCGATCAAAAGGGGCGCGAGCAGACCAAGCTTCATTGTTATCTTCATTTTCGATTTCATAGTACCAGTGTTTAATTAATCTGTTGTGTTCATCGCCCGGTCATACCAGGCATCAGTCCTGTCCTGTCGCGCATCGATCCTGATTTTTCGCCGATCTTGCACATTTTCGA
>CALFSW010000253.1 GCA_937916505.1 uncultured Verrucomicrobiales bacterium
GATTGCCAAAGCCCGGCGGGTTGGTAGGGTTTGACCGGGGAACCGCCGAGTTTTGGATTGAGGAGGCCGGAGGCGTGGAGGGCCATGTCGCGGATGGCGAAGCCGTCCATACGGTAGCGTGGGCCGCGGGCGAGGAGGCGGTTTTCGGGGTCGCGCTCGTTGAGGATGGAATTGCTTTTAGAGGACTGCTTGAAGGTGTCGCTGGTGACAAGGAGGCGATACATCTTTTTGACATCCCAACCGGAGTCCATGAATTCGACGGCGAGCCAGTCGAGGAGATCGGGGTGGCTGGGGATTTCGCCCTGGAGGCCGAAATCTTCGGTGGTTTTGACCAAACCGATGGAGAAGAGGTGCTGCCACATACGGTTGATGGTGACCCGGGCGGTGACTGGATTATTGCGCGAGACGAGCCAGCGGGCGAAGCCAAGGCGATCCTTGGGGTGTTCGGCACCGGCGGGGAGGAGTCGGGCGATGACCCCACGTTCAAGTGGTTTGTCTTTGATTGGTTCGTCGTATTGGCCTCGATTGAGAATGTAAGACGGGGTGGGGTCCCCGCCTTTTTCCCTCATGATCATGACGGGAACGGAGCCTCCGGAGGCCGCTGCGATTTTTTTCTCAATCGCGGCCTTTTGAGCAATGGCGTCGCGAAGGACCGGGTCGATGCTGCGATGGTAGTCGGCGAGGACTTTGGGATTGGTGGTTTTTTGAAGTTGGGCGAGAACGTTGGCGGGGATTCCTCCGGTTTTGGTGGCGGGATTCTTTGCTTCGGTGGCGAGGATGCGGAAGGATCCGATTTGGTGGCCGGCGGAGTTAAAGTTGAAATGGAGGTCAACCGAGAGTTCGCCGGAGTTGGCAGGGATGGGCTTTTCAAAGACGAGGAAGAGGCTTTCGGATTTGTTGGGGTGGCTGTCGATGGCCCACCCGGAGGAATCGTTCGAGTCCGTGGCGTTGGTGGCGGGGTATTTTGGCTGGGAGTAGGTGGCGACGGTCGTGGCAATGTTGACCGGTTTCTTTTTGGCGGAAATTTTGACGTCGGTGAGGACGAAATTTCCGTTTGCGGCGAGGGAGAGTTTGTTTGCTCCTTTCAGAGAGGGGTGGGGGAGGGCGTCGATGCGAATGCCGGTGAGGGAGCGCTTGCCGGTTGGGAGGCGGAGTTTGTAGGTCGTATTGTCGGCCCTGCCTTTGAAGAGCCAGGCATTGTCGAAGAGCTTTTCAAGTTTCCCTTTGGTGGCTTTGGCGGAGGAGAGATTGACGGGAAGCCAGTCGCTTTTCAGGGCGTTTTTATCGTGGTTTTTGATCCAGTCTTGAAGTCGGGCGGGGAGGGAGTCTTCAGTAGCGGTGATTTTTTCCGAGGACGACTTTAGTTCGGCATGAAGAGCGTCCGGAACGGAGGCAAGGGGAGAGGGGAAGTTTTGGACGGGGTTTGCTTTGGGGCCGGCTCCGATGCCTCTTTCGCCGATGTTGTTGAAGTAGGAGAAGAGCTGGTAGAATTCACGCTGTGAGATGGGATCGTATTTGTGATCGTGGCAGCGGGCGCAGCCGGTGGTGAGTCCGAGCCAGACGGCGGAGGTGGTTTCGACGCGGTCGATGACGTTTTCGACATAGAATTCGGGCGCGAGAGCTCCGCCTTCGGCATTTTGACGGTGGTTGCGGTTGAAGGCGGTGGCGAGGATTTGGGAGTCGCCGGCGTTTGGCAACATGTCACCTGCGATCTGCTCGATGGTGAATTGATCGTAGGGCATGTTCTTGCGGAAGGCGTCGATGACCCAATCCCGCCAGGGCCAGTTGGAGCGGCCGCCGTCGTTTTGGTAGCCGTCGGTGTCGGCATAGCGGGCGGCGTCGAGCCAGAAAAGGGCCATGCGCTCGGCGTAGGCGTCGGAGGCGAGGAGGGCGTCGACGAACTTGTCGTAGGAGCCGTGTTTTTTGAGCCCGGAGAGTTGGGCGGGAGTGGGCTGGAGGCCGGTGAGGGCAAGCGCGGCGCGGCGGGCCAGAGTTGGGAGGTCGGCTTGGGGGGAGGGGTCGAGTTCTTCCGAAGAGATTTTTTTGCGGATGAAGTGGTCGACGGGGTTTTTGTCAGCGGGGACGGGCGATTTTTTAGGAGGAACAAAACTCCAGTGGTCTTCGTACTTGGCGCCTTGCTCGACCCACTTTTTGATAAGTGCTTTTTCTTTCCCGGTGAGGGAGCGATTTGAGTCTTCGGGGGGCATGGGGTCGTCCCCGTCGAAGATGCGGAAAATAACCTCGGAGTCTTCGGTGTTGCCCGGGACGATGGGGGTGGTGCCTTTGTGATCCTTGTAGGCGAATTCGGCGAGGTGGAGGGCGACGTCGCCCTCGCGGGTTTTCGGGTCCTGGCCGTGGCAATAGAAGCAGTTCTCCGAGAGGATGGGGCGAATGTGCTTGTTGTAGGAGATTGGTTCTTCGGCTTGGAGGGGCAGGAAGAGGAGGGCGAGGAGGAGACGTTTTGGCATGAGGAAATTTGAGCGGTTGGCTTTTGGCGGTTGGCTTTTAGCTTTTTTGGGGTGAGGCGGAGGTTGGGGGTGTCGGCCTGCGGGGAGGTTTTTTGAGGAGCGGTGTTTTGTGGCTTGGCCTCGATTTTCTGGGACTGAATCCCGGGGCGTTGCCCTGGGCTGCGTTGGATCGCCCCTTTGGGGCTGGGGAGCTAATCGCTAAGAGCTAAAAGCCAATCGCGAGGTGGGAGTAAGGCCATTAAATGTTGAGGGCTAAGAGAGGATGTCTTTGACGATGTGGCCGTGGACGTCGGTGAGGCGGTATTGGCGGCCCTGGAATTTGTAGGTGAGCTTGGTATGATCGATACCGAGCTGGTGGAGAAGGGTGGCGTGGAGGTCGTGGACGTGCACGGCTTCCTTGTTGTGCTTGGTGGGGTGGGCGTGGATGGGGGCCCCGTTTTTATCGACGATGTTGTAACAGAAGTCATCGGTCTGGCCGAAGGTCATGCCGGGTTTGATACCACCACCTGCGGCCCAGAGGGAGAAGCAGCGGGGGTGGTGGTCGCGGCCGTAGTTTTCGCGGGTGAGCTTGCCCTGGCAGTATGAGGTTCTTCCGAATTCCCCGCCCCAGACGACGAGGGTGTCATCGAGGAGTCCGCGCATCTTGAGGTCCTTGATGAGGGCGGCGGTGGGTTGGTCGGCGTCGTAGCACTGACCGGAGAGTTGTTTTGGGAGGGTGAAATGTTGATCCCAGCCCATGTGGTAAAGTTGCACGAAGCGGACGTCGCGTTCGGCGAGGCGACGGGCCATGAGACAGTTGTAGGCGTAGGTGCCACGCTTTTTGACCTCGGGGCCATACATGTTGAGAACGGACTCGGGTTCGTCGGAGATGTCGGAAAGTTCCGGGACCGAGGTTTGCATCCGGTAGGCGAGTTCGTATTGCTGGATGCGGGTGTCGATTTCGGGGTCGGAGAACTCGGCGAGCTTTTTTTCGTTCAGCTCGGCGAGGTCATCGAGCATTTTACGGCGTGCCTTGGGCGAGTAGCCGGAGGGGTTGGAAAGGTAGAGGACGGGGTCGCCGACGGACATGAACTTGACTCCGGCGTGTTTGGTAGGGAGGAAGCCCGAACCCCAGAGTCGGTCGTAGAGGGGCTGGCAGTTGGGGCGGCCGGTGCCGCGGGAGACCATGGAGACGAAGTCGGGGAGGTTTTTATTTTCGGATCCAAGGCCGTAGGAAAGCCAGGCTCCCATGGAGGGTCGACCGGGGATTTGCGAGCCGCTTTGGAAGAAGGTGATGGCGGGATCGTGGTTGATGGCCTCGGTGTACATCGAGCGGATGAGGCAGATGTCGTCGGCGAGGCCGGAGATGTGGGGGAGGAGCTCGGAGATTTCGTTCCCGGATTTACCATGTTTCTTGAATTTGTATTTGGTTCCGGCGATGGGGAAGGACTTTTGGCCGGCGGTCATGCCGGTTTTGCGTTGGTTCAGTTCGACGAATTTGCCGAGTTCCTCGCCGTGGTGTTCCTGGAGCCTGGGTTTGTAGTCGAAAAGGTCCTGGGGGGAGGGGGCGCCGCTTTGAAAGAGGTAGATCATGCGCTTGGCCTTGGGTGCGGGCTTGGCGAGAGGTTTGGCTCCAAGATCATCGCCGAACATGGAAGCGAGGGCGGCGACGCCGATACCGCTGGCTGATTTGCCGAAGAAATGGCGTCGGTTGACGAGGAGTTGGGATTGGCTGAATGGGTCAGTCATGGGATTTGGTGAATTCCGGCTTTTGGTGCGGGGCCTGAGTGAGCATCATCACAAGATGAAATTGCACTGTCTCGAGAGAGGTCTTCTACTCGAAAACAACGGGGAAAGCCATGGGGTAGAAAACGGATTGCTGGAGAGACTCTTTCAATCCGGAAGAGGGGAAGTGGATGGGATTTTGGAATCAGTGGGAACCGGAGTGGTTTCCGGAAGTGATGGCACGGTTTTGCCGCCGGTGCCTGCGGATACCGAGATTTGGGCGGCAGGGGTGACTTATTTGCGATCGAAGTCGGCGCGGATGGAAGAGTCAGAAGAGGCGGGAGGGGATGTTTTCTATGATTTGGTCTACGATGCGGAGCGGCCGGAGTTGTTTTTTAAGTCAATGGGGTATCGGGCCGTAGGGCATGGGGGAGAGATTCGGGTGCGGGAGGATTCCAGCTGGGATGTGCCGGAGCCGGAGCTGACCTTGGCGATCAATGCGGGCGGAGAGATTTTTGGGTTTACGATCGGAAATGATGTGAGTTCGCGGTCAATTGAGGGGGAGAATCCACTCTATTTGCCACAGGCGAAGGTTTACAACGGGAGTTGCGCAATCGGGCCGTGTTTGTTGCTCGGGCGGGAGGCCTTGAAAAATGAGGCCTCGATCAAGCTGAAGATCACGCGTGATGGGGAAGTGATGTTTGATGATGCCACCGATTTGACGCAATTAAAGCGGAGTCTCGAGGAACTGGTGGAGGCGCTTTATCGGGAACTGGATTTTCCGAATGGTGCGATGTTGATGACGGGAACGGGAGTGGTGCCGGGGACGGATTTCACGCTGACGAGCGGAGATGTGGTGGCGATTGAGATCGAAGGGATCGGGACATTGGAAAACGTGGTGGCATGAATGACGTTTTGGAATCGGGGGATGAGGGGATCGGTGAGGTGATCACGCGGACCGAGGGGACGGACGGGGAGTTGCCGATTTCCGGGGACGATCTGACGAAGGGGAATAGCGGGGATCTTTTTGGGTGGATGCAGAATGTCGGGATGGGCTGGAAGGCGGCGGGTTGGGGGAAGAAGGAGATTTTGATTTTGTCGACGCAGGGTGGAATTCGACAGCCGGACGGAACGCCGACGGCGTTGGGTTATCATTCGGGGCATTGGGAGGTGGGCTTGTTGATGGAAGCGGTGGCAAATGAGGTGGCGCGTTTGGAAGGGGTTCCTTTTGCGGCATTTTGTAGTGATCCCTGTGATGGGCGGACGCAGGGGACAAAGGGGATGATGGACTCGCTGCCCTTTCGGAATGATGCTGCGATGGTTTTGCGGAGGTTGATTCGTTCACTGCCGACGGCGAAGGGAGTGGTGGGGGTGGCGACGTGTGACAAGGGCTTGCCCGCGATGATGATGGCGTTGGCCGGGTGCGGGCATTTACCGGGAGTTTTGGTGCCGGGCGGGGTGAGTTTGTTAAGTGAGGAGACGGAGGATTTGGGAAAGGTTCAGTCGTTGGGGGCGCGGTATGCGCATGGGGAGGTGAGTTTGGGCGAGGCCGCAGCGACGGCGTGTCGGGCGTGCGCAAGTCCGGGGGGAGGTTGTCAGTTTTTGGGGACGGCGGCATCGAGTCAGGTGATGGGGGAGGCCTTGGGGATGAGTTTGCCGCATAGTGCATTGTGTCCGAGTGGCGCGCAGATTTGGAAGGATATGGCGACTCGGAGCGGTCGGGCGGCGATGAATTTGGAGTATCCTCTGAGGGAGGTTTTGACGAAGGAATCGCTCCATAATGCCATGGTGATGCATGCTGCCTTCGGAGGATCGACGAACCTGATTTTGCATCTGCCGGCGATTGCGCATGCGGCGGGGTTGGCACGACCGACGGTGGAGGATTGGCAAAAGGCGAACAAACTGGTGCCAAGGATTGTTGATGCGCTGCCGAACGGGCCAAAGGGATTTGTGACGGTGCAGGTATTTTTGGCGGGTGGGGTGCCGGAGGCGATGCTCAAAGTGCGAGATGTGTTGAACCTGGATGTCTTGACGGTCAGCGGAGGGACTTTGGGCGAGAATCTGGAGTGGTGGGAGAAGTCGGAGCGGCGGAAGTTGGTGAGGGAAAGGCTTTATGAATTGGATGGGATCGATCCGGATGAGGTGATCCGGGAGAAGGAGAATGGTTTATCGAGCACGGTGACTTTCCCGCAGGGGAATTTGGCGCCGGAGGGAAGTGTGGTGAAAAGCACGGCGATTGATCCGACGATGATTGGCGGGGACGGAGTATTTTTCATCGAGGGGAAAGCGCGGGTTTTTGGGAGCGAAGCGGCGGCGATTACGGCGGTGAAGTCGCAGGGGGATGATCGGATACGGGCGGGTGATATCATGATTTTGGCGGGGATTGGTCCGATGGGTGCGGGAATGCCGGAGACGTATCAGGTGACGTCGGCTTTGAAGTATTGTGAGGTCGGAAAGCAGGTTGCTTTGGTGACGGACGGGAGATTCAGCGGGGTTTCGACCGGGGCGTGTATCGGGCATGTCAGCCCGGAGGCTCTGGCGGGTGGCCCGATTGGGAAGCTAAGGGACGGGGATGGGGTGCGAGTGAGGATTGATACCGGGACGCTTGAGGGAACGATTGATTATCTGGGAGATTTTGAAGAACTGATGGGGCGGGATCTTCATCCCGAAGTGAGAGTTCATCCTGATCTGCCGGATGATACGCGTTTGTGGGCGGCGTTGCAGAATGCGAGTGGGGGAAGCTGGGGCGGGTGTGTTTACGATGCGGGGGCGGTGGAGGCTTTGGCGAAAGGATCGCGATAGCCGGGAGGTAGGGGGGACATGTTTATTGGTCGTCTCTTAATTGGGGTGATTCTTGTGCCGCTGGGTTTCGCTCAGGTGCCTTTGCCCGCCAAGTCCGAGGAGAAAAAGCTTTCCTCAAGGGAGTGGATTTCACCGGATTTAGGTCACTCCGGGGAGTTTTCTGCGCAGGTTGGGGCTTTTGAAGAGGCTTGGGGCGACTCGACATGATGAAAACCATGTTGAGCATCGCTTCGCAACTCGTGGAGTGGTCTTTATCAAAATATCCACTCAAGGTTACCATGGACTCACTTTCCCAAGCTTCAGCCAACTTTCCGAGATTCAGGCCTATACCAACTAATAGCTAGGTTTTGCAGATTGCTCTGCAGACTTTCCTGAAATAAGGCCCGCGCTTCATCCGTAAAAGCCTCACTAACCCATGAAGTTTCTTCTACCTCTCATCGCCCTAACCTCCCTCGCGTCCGCGCAAAAGGACGCCCGCTCCGTGCAGACCGAGCTTTCAGGCAAGGATCGCATTCTAACCCTTGCCGAAGCCAAAAAGGTCGGTATCCCCAAGGTCTATCGTGATCCTTCTCCTTTCAAATTCCAAAAAGGAGACACCGTTGCGATTGTCGGAAATGGTCTTGCCGACCGCATGCAGCATGACGGCTGGACCGAGACCCTAATTCAAGCCGGCGCGCCGGACATGGAGCTGAGCTTTCGCAACATGAGTCTCACCGGGGATCGTCCAAACAAGTATCCCCGGTCCAAGGGCTTCACCGCCATGCCCCAGTATCTCCAGCAGGTGGGTGCCGATGTCATCATTGCGATGTTCGGCTATAACGAGTCATTTGATCGCACCGCCGAGCAGCATGAGGAGGATCTCACGGCTATGATCGAAACTTTCCGCAAAGCCATGCCAAATGGTGAAAGCGTTCCCCGGATCATTCTTTGCAGCCCTATTGGTCACGAGAATCTCAAGGACCGCAATCTTCCTTCGGGCCGCGCCAACAATAAGCGTCTTCTCGCGATTACCGAGGCCACCCGGATCGCTGCGGATAAAAACGGAGTCACTTTTATCGATCTCTTTCACCCTTCGATTGAACTCTATTCCAAGGCCAAATCGAGTCTGACTCTCAACGGAATTCATCTGAATCAAGACGGTAACCGTTTGATCGGTGAAGTGCTTGCGAAGGCACTTCTTAAAAAAGAGGTCACGGCTTCGCCAAGCCACGAGCCTCTGCGGGACGCGGTCCTCGATAAAAACTGGCACTGGCACAACCGCTATCGTGCGACCGACGGTAACGATGTCTGGGGAGGACGTTCCGGACTTAAGTTTGTCGATGGTCAGACCAATGCCGAAGTCCTTCAGCACGAGCTTAAGATGCTCGATGTCATGACAAGTAATCGTGACCCGCTTGTCTGGGCACGTGCCCAGGGAAAGAACCTCAAGGTCGACGATTCAAACACGCCCGCTCCCATCCCGGTCACCTCAAACGTGGGCGGTGGATCCAGAAGCTCGAACAAAGACAAAGAAGGTAATCTCAAATACATCAGCGGGGAAGACGGCATTGCCAAGATGCATGTGCCCGATGGCTTCAAGGTCAATCTCTTTGCCGACGAGGAAATGTTTCCTGAACTGGCCAACCCGGTTCAGCTTCAGGTTGATACCAAGGGCCGTCTTTGGGCCGCAGCCTGGGCGACCTATCCGAAATGGGAGCCGCTCAAGCAGATGAACGATGCTCTCCTCATTTTCGAAGACACCAACAATGACGGGAAAGCAGACAAGGTGAAGGAATTCGCCAAGGTTCACAATCCGCTTGGTTTCGAGTTTTGGAACGGCGGTGTCATTGTCACCAGCCAGCCGGACATTATTTTCCTCAAGGACACCGACGGTGATGATGTTGCCGATGTTCGTTTCGTCATCATGCAGGGAATCGGATCATCCGACACCCACCACGCTGCCAACAATCTGATCTTCGGACCCGACGGCGGCATCTACTGGCAGAGTGGAATTTTCCTCCAGCACAATCACGAGACTCCCTGGGGACCTTCTCTCACGACCGGTTCTTCCGCGATGTATCGCTTTGATCCCCGCCGCTACACAGTCTCTGTCGTTGCTGGAAATAGCCCGAATCCACACGGAACAAGCTTTGACCAGTGGGGTTACCTCTATGCGAACGATGGCACCGGCGGTCGTTCCTATCAGGTTCGCCCCAATGGAAATGGCTTCAAAATGTTCCCCTTGGTGAAAAAGGAAGTTCGGCCAGTGGCCGCTGATGCCATTGTTTCGGGCACCAATTTCCCTGATGAGATGCAGCAAAACTTCATCCTCTGCAACACCATCGGATACCTCGGAATTAAGCAATACAAGATGCATCGCGATGGCTTCCCTGATAATAAATACAAGCTCGGTGAAGTCTGGGGAACCCCTGATGTCGAACCTCTCCGGAGTGATGACGGGAACTTCCGCCCAACCGATGCGATCTTTGGTAACGATGGAGCACTCTACGTCGCTGACTGGCACAACATGATCATCGGGCACATGCAGCACAATGTGCGCGACCCGAATCGCGACAAGAAGCATGGACGTATTTATCGAATGGTGAACACCAAGAAACCGCTGCAGAAGCCCGTCAAGATTGACGGACTTCCCATCAGCCAACTGCTTGAGAACTTTAAGCATCCGGATATGTATGTTCGTCATCGCACCCGCGTTGAGATCAGCGAGCGTGACACTGACGTCGTGGTGAAAGCGACCCAGGCCTGGGTGAAGCAATTCGATCCGTCCAAGAAAGAGGACGGCATCCCGATGCTCGAAGCTCTCTGGGTGCATCAGCAGCACAACGTTCGCAACACCGACCTTCTGGAGCTCGTTCTGAAGTCGGCTGATCCACATGTGGTGAAGGGCGCCGAGACGGTGAAGCATTGGTGGGGTCCCGCCGATCCAGCCAAGGGTCAGCAGGAGATCGAAGTGGAGGAGCAAATGGTGATCATTAAAGGTGGAATCCAGTCAGATACTTCTGCGCTGACCACGATTCGCGTGAATGCCATCGTTGAGAAAATTCAGTTTGATGTGAAGGAGCTCAATCTCAAGGCAGGCAAGAAGGTGAAGCTCACTTTCGTGAATCCTGACTATATGCCTCACAACTTTGTCATCACCAGGCCGGGTAAAGCTGACTCGGTTGCGGCTGCCGCGATTGCGCTGGGGGCTGATGGTTTTAAGAAGCAATTCCTTCCCGAGACCGATGACATCCTGCATGCAACCAAGTTGCTTGAGAAAGGCCAGACCCAGGTCCTCGAGTTCACCGCTCCCACGGAAGCGGGCGATTACCCCTTCATCTGCACCTTCCCCGGACACGCCACGCTCATGCGCGGAGTCATTAGGGTGAAGTAAGCTGACTCGAATGATTTCAAAACACGGGAGGGCAACCTTCCGTGTTTTTTTATAAGATGTCGATAGAGAATCCATACGCACCTCCTGAATCG
>CALFSW010000254.1 GCA_937916505.1 uncultured Verrucomicrobiales bacterium
CCGCCTCCACCCATGGCCTCACCGTCGCCACCCTCAATCATCGCGATTTCGCGCGGATCGAAGGACTCGCGTGGGAAGACTGGGGGGCATCCTAGGGGGGCCTTCAATAGAGCTCAGTTCAGCAGCCGATTTTCCACATGCCACGCTCCCAAAATGCTTCAATCGTCTGACGATTGGCTTTGTTGGTGAGATTTGGGAGCGAGAGTTTTTCTCTCTTCGCATATTCGGCCAAAGGCAGAATCGTCTTCCCCTCCAGGTAGGCTAACCTTTTATGATAGGAATTGCTGAGGGCCTTGCCAACGATCTGCTCCATGATCTTGGTGGTGTCGTTCTGATCGAATGCCTCAAAAGCATCGTAGTAGAGGCTACGATCAATGAATTTAATGTTAATCGGAACATGGCCTTCACGGATGAGAAGGTAGTTGTTGAGCACACGCCCAATACGACCATTTCCATCGACGAAGGGATGGATGTGCTCGAACGTGAGATGGAGACGGGCGATGCGCTTAATGACGTGTTCCTGCCCACTCGTTTGGTAAGTGACCAGCATGCCGTGCAGTAATTTTTCGAGCTGAGTGGGATCGGCCGCAAGATGGCTCCCGACTTTCACCCATTCGCCTAAATTCCGCAGTCTTCCCGCAATATCGTCACGAATATTACTGATGAGCATTTTATGAAGTAGGAGAATGACATCGATTGAGAGTTCTTTTTCTTTGGCCTTTTTGTCGATGTATTCCACGACACGGGCTAAATTCTTCGCTTCAAAGAGTTCTCGCTCGGTGATGAAGCGATCAAGATTGATTTTCCGAAGGACTTTCTCGGTTTCTGACAGTGAGAGGGTGCTGTTCTCGATGGCATTGGAGTTGTAGACCTGTTCAGCGACTTCTGTTTCGTAAATCAAGGCGAGTAAGGACTCTTTCCCCAATTTCGCCTCATGGTAGCGCCTCTGCAGGTCGTGAAGGTGGCTAAAAATTTGTGAGACATTGCCCATGTCAGGTATACAGCCTAAATTCACGATAAATACAATCATTATCGTGAATCATAGACCTGAGAGACGCTGATTCACGGTAATTCCTGAGTACTTCCCAATTTTTTGGCTATTTTCTCTACCCTTTCACCGTCTGCTCGACTCACGCTTGCTTGAGAACCTTCTCGGGTAGTCCGGGGAAAGGGGCCTCCGATGGGGACATTTCCCGCGTAGCCCGAGCGCCTTCCTGCTTCTCCTCCCCCTTCTCCTTCTCCTCCTCAGTGCCCGCGCCTCTGCCGAGGAAGCCACCGCCTTCATCAATGGGGATGAACCATTTACCGCATCGCTTCACGGAAATGCTTTCGACACATCGCCACATAACGCTCGTTGCCGCCGATCTCGACTTGAGATCCTTCTTTGATCGCGTTCCCCTTCTCATCAGTGCGGAGATTCATCGTGGCCTTGGAGCCACAGTGGCAAATCGTCTTGAGCTCGGTGAGAGTGTCGGCCCATCCGAGCAAGGCGGCACTGCCGGGGAAGAGCTTGCCTTGAAAGTCGGTCCGTAGTCCGTAGCAAAGCACCGGGATATCCAGATCGTCGGAGACTTGAGCCAGGGGTTAGGAGTCGTTCCAACTCAAGTGAGTGGGAGACCAGCGAGTTTGGCGAGCTTCCTCTGGCGATCGTCGAAGGTGACAAATCTCGTGATTTCTAATTGCAGGGCGCAGGCGACATGCATGATGTCGAGGGTGCGGCAGCCGATCTTGGGAGTCCGTATTGCGAGATCCCGAAAGTCTTTCTGGAGCTGCGGTCGGCGGATTTCGGGGAAGAAGTAAAGTCCCCGGGCTTTCCTTGAATCAAAGTGGGCGAGTTGAGCGTTGCAATCTTTTTGGCTCAACTCTTTCCAGAAGACTTTGAGATGGAGCGCATTGATGAGCTCCATCTCTTGAAGTTCCCATACGGGGAGGGGAAGGTCTTGCGAGGTGACGATCTCGTGGACTTCCTCACTGCCTTTCTCGCGGAGGTAGAGCTTGAGGAGAGCGCTGGTGTCGAGATAGATCATTTCTAAAATCTACCGTCCCGGTCCGCGCTTACTGTTTCTTCAGCGCTGTGGCCTTTGCTTTCACATGCGGTTACCAGGTGGTCGTCCCATTGGAGGACACGGCGCGGTGAGGCGGCGATGATACGGACCGTGGGCTTACCGTGATTGAGGACTTCAAATTCTTCGCCCGCTCGAACCTGGGCTTCGACCTCGCTCCAACTGGCTTTCATTTCCCTGACGCTAATCGTTTTCATGACTGGAAACTACCTTAAGAGTTTCAATATCGCAACTTAATGTTTTTCAATTTGAGAAACAATTTTAGAGATTCAAGACCCACCGAGGCTCCAAACCTGGGCAGACTCACCTAAGTCCCGTCCAACGTTCCCGTGATCTTTGTCACGAAACACCTCTTGGAGCGGCCGCTTCAGGCCTCAACTTTTTTGCCAAACTGGAGCCTCTGGCTCGCCCCCGAGACCACTCCGAACTTCAAAAGAACCGAATGGAATTTTACAGGGTTTGTCAAAAAGCCCCCTGACCAATCTGCTCTTGAGCGCTGGAAAAAAGTCGGAGATCGATCCTGCCTTACCAGCATCGTTG
>CALFSW010000255.1 GCA_937916505.1 uncultured Verrucomicrobiales bacterium
TTGGCCGGGCTGGGCATGTGGATATCGTCTTCGCTAAAATCAAACCCTCCGAAGAAGCGCACGACCATCCGTGAACCGGTCGTCGCGTAAGTTTCCTTGCGCTCCATGGATTCGAAGAGCGAACCGCGTGTGTTCTCGGGCGACCAAACTGCGGCGAGACCGCCGGCAACTTGCTCCCAACCCCAAGTTGTTAATTCCTCATCGATTGGTGACTCGAGCACTTTGTGATCGGTCGCGCGATGTTTGTCAGGCTCGAGACCGGAGTGCTTGCCGAAGAAGTTATCCTCTTTCGTGGTAGCCAGTCCGGTGTGCGCATCGGTCGAACCGACGAAGCCATACTTGAATGGGTTCGTGCCAAATTTCTCTTCGAGTTCAAGTCCGAGTTTGAGCGCCGAGCGCCCGTATTCGTGCTTCAGCATGCCCTCCGTCTTTGCGGCGGTGCCCGGGAGATTCCCTTTGTCCCAAGTCCCGTAATCGGCGAACTCGTCGTTTGGTGAAAGCGCCGGGTGCGTTTCGCCGTCGCCCTTGATCTGGGTGATTTCGTAGAGAGGCTCCCATTTGGCACGCGTCTCGGCGTATTCCTTGGTGAGCGGTTTGCCGCTGAGGGTCTCAACGTCAAACATGAGGCCGTTCGACAAGTTGCCATTGTGCGGGATCGCGAGGACGTTGCCGCTGGTTTTTTCCTCGTAGCCAGCCATGTATTTCCAGAGATCTTCCGGATCCTCGCTGTTGAACATGCTGAAGGGCAGCACTTGGCCGGCCTTGGTGGCGTCGTCCTTAAAGATGACGACACGGTGCAGGTTGTTGCCGGAGGGCATCGAGGTCCACTCGAAGCCAATGAAGGCGGTGAACAAGCCAGGATTATTCTGCTCGTCGGCGATCTTAAGGTTTTCATCCCACACCGAGCGCGTGAAGTCGTCACTCTTGTATTTTTCGTCATTCGCAGCAGCGCTGCGGACCGCTTCCATCGCCGCGGTGTAGATTTGCTCATACTCACCACTCTTCAGCATGTCGTGCCAACGCTTGCCTGCCTTCGTTTTCAGAAGTAGTGGATCGGATCGGCGCAGGCCGGGGGCGAGACCGAGATACTCAGCGTGGTCGGTTACGACCAGGAAATCCAAAGGGCGTACCAGTTTGACCTGCATCCCGTTGCTGGCCTGGACTTCCTCGCCGCTGGCGAAGCGAAAGGCTTCCTCGGGGCCGACACGAAAGTTCACGAAGCCCGCATCGAAGGAGTTCGAGGTGTGCAGGTGGGTGTCTCCCCAGTAGACGTTCTTGGGATAAGTCTCACCGACATAGGGTGAGTAGCTCTTTGCTGGCACTTTGATGTCGCCTTTGGCAGGGACCACCTCGGCGTAAACCGTTGGCGTCACCAGGGACGCGGCAAGCGCGGTGCCAAAACACAGTTGCGATAGGTTTTTCGATTTCATTTTCGTTTTCATAACTTTCAGGAGGAAGGGTTGAGAGGATTCAGAGATTGGCGAATCGATGTTTGGTGGTGTCGACGGCCATTCATTTTTTTCCGTGCTCGCACGAGCGCTTGGGTGCAGGTCTCCGGATTCCATGAACGATCCGTGGACGCCGCATAAAGACCGCGGTTTAGATTTGTGATTTGTTCCGAGAGAATCGGATCATCGGCATCTGCAAGAAAGTGATCCATCGGGACTTTCAGGTGACGCAACCACTCCCGCATTGTCGAAGACGTGGCGACGGCGTTCCCATTTCGACACGTGTTCAGAAGTCGTTTGAAGGCTGCCGACTCTGAGGCCGCGTAGCGCTCTTTGAACAAAGAGATTGCAGGGACGAGGTAGCGTTGGCTCAGGAATGCCAGACCTGTCAATCCGGCAACGATGCCGAGCAACCATCCCCACGGAACCGACTTCGATTGAGTCTGGGCTGCTACTGTTTTTGTCAGCAATGCGGGATTGGGAGCAACCTCGAAGGTTCGCGCCGGGAAGCGGACATACTTCACCTGCTGATCAGCAAGATCAAACCATGGGATCACGTGCCCGGGGATCGTGACCGAGCCTTCGCGGTCGAAAGTGTAGACGACTTTCTCGATGCGCTCGCCGGAGATGTCACCGCGATAAGCCTGATCGTTGATCTCGGGCGATTCCGGATAAATTCCTACCCCGTCGATCTCAACCAAGCCGAGCGGTGGAAAACCAAGGCCGAGAATGTCATCCGCACTTCGCGAAATCGTGCGCGAAATGGCGTCGCCGACGCGTGGCTTGGCGTCTTCGGGATCCCACCTTTCGGTGGCATCGAATTTCGACGTCGAAATGAAAGCAGCAAGCCCTTCAGCCCCCTTGGGAGTTTTGGAGCTGTGCTTGAACTCCGCCGTCGACGTCGTGAACGATTGGTAGGTGCCGTCGCCCATCGGTAAAGAGGAGCGCATTCCAATCGGAGGAATCGTGTGGATGCCGGGACGTTGCGGGTAGAAGGCGAAATCATAGCGCCAGGTGTTGTACTCGATGCCGTTCTTTTCTTCCTTGTCGAAACTAG
>CALFSW010000256.1 GCA_937916505.1 uncultured Verrucomicrobiales bacterium
ACGCTGACGGCGATGTGACTGCGGCAACGGCGAACACGGTGCGGATTGACAACAGCCTTGGGTATCCCGCTATCCTCGCAGAGCCAGCGGTGGTGCAGATGTTATCCTACTCGGAGCCGACGATTGCACAAGCGACAACCTTCGGAGCGGGGCTGACTGACGACGCAACGGATGACCGTGGGCTAGATGTTAACTGGATTCAATTCCCCAGCGATGTCAGTGGGGTAATCCATTTTGTTCAGCCTGCGCTCACGACCGCCATCGACGGATCGTCTAATTATGTCATCTCCTGTTTCGTCCGCATGGATGACGGCGGTGTCCCCGTGGTTGGCACATCTACCGTGGGTGATATGTCGCTTAGCATTAACGGGTCAACAACTGCAGGAACAGCGGGTGGGGTTGAAGATTTAGGCGGTGGACTGTATCGGGTTTGGGCATACTCAGCCGCTCCGCCGGTTTCCACGAACAACGGAGTATTGAAATACACCACCCAATCAACCCGTGGATTCAAGGTCAGCGGCTTCCAGATGGAGAAGGTCACGTCAAACAATCCAAGCTCCTACATCCCAGCAACGGGTAGTGGGGCCACGAGAACGTCTGACGTGTATGTGATCGACGGGACTGACTTCACTGATTTCTGGAATCCTGTTGAGGGCGCTTGGTATATTGAACACACACCAAGAGAACTTTCGGCAGGACTGTATGTGGCCACAATTAACGGAAATAGCACAACAGATTCCATTCAGTCATTTCCGTTTACAAGTCAACATTTAAGGGTTCAAGTTGGCGGAGTGGATCAAGCTGATATTGATGCAGGAGATTGTGCCATCAATCAAATCAACAGAGTGGCCGGAGCGTGGAAAGAAAATGATTTTCAGGCCGCACTTGATGGCACAGCAGGCACGCCTGACGTATCAGGAACTGTCCCGTCAGTATCTCAAATCAATATTGGTGGATCACACACGGGAGTATCACAACTCAACGGCAGAATTAAACGCCTCCTCTACTGGCCAACCCATAGCGATAATATCTCATGAGTTTTCTCACAGACATAACCGCCGTAACCGGCACAGGAGACGTTCTCGATGAGTTCGCGCCGAATGCGTCAGACGGCGAGATGATCGTGGCTCTGGACAACCTCGGCACAGGACCAGACCCAACGCAGACCACGGCAACGCTTCAGCCTTTGATGAATTTGGCGGGAGAGTTCGCGCATATCGATTTCGACGCGGTGGATGATCATTTTGATTGGACACCAGACGCTCCGATCACCGATGGGGTTTTGATTGTTGCCACGAAAAACGGAACGTATAGCGGCACAATTGACCTGAGCACGGCGGCGGAGCTGTCAGCGATGGGGTTTACAACCAATCACGCTATCGTAGACGAGGATTTCGTTGGAGCGTTCGTGGGACCGTCGACGATCACAGCGGCGCAGAAGGCCAAGGTGATTGCGGAGTTTGTGAAACAAGGAGCGGTTGAGAGCTTCAGCGGGGTGACGAGCTTCTCCGGCAGGTTCCGATCGGCGCTAATTAAATCGTTTGATTTTGTCGATTCGTCTAATGTGACGAATTTCTCAACATGTTGGCTTCAAAACAATTTGACCAGCTTCCCTTTGATCGATACGTCTAGCGGGACGACTTTCAACTCCACATGGTACGGTAACGACTTTGCCAGCTTCCCCTTGATCGACACATCGAGCGGGACGACTTTCAAAACCACATGGCGGGCTTGCTCGGCTCTCGTCGATTTCCCCGAAAACTTCTTTGATGAATGGTCGCCGGGGAGTGTGGCAAATGAGTGTTTTGATCGAACATGGTCGCTGACTCCCTCCCTCTCCGCGACTAGCGTGGAGAACATCCTAGTGTCAATCGACTTCAGCGGCATCCACGGGACGAATACTGGACTCTCTGGCGGGACTCCTCTGGCTGATGCGGTGATAGACATCGAATATGACGGGACCGCACTCACAGCCGCTACCACGACCGCCATTGCTAGCCTCAAAACAAAGAGCTGGGGCATAACCATTAACGGAGTCTTACAATAACATGCCCGAAGAAATCACATTAACTCCACTGGAACAGAGCAGAGCCGATACAGGCTTCCGTTTTTACTCAATAAAAAATGGCGTGTATAACGGCATTGAAACCGCGCTGAATGCCAAACATGGGTTTCCGAAAGCGACCGGGACGAAAGCACAAACAATCCGCGACCTTCAACCATTGGAGGACGCTCAACAGAACGCGGCCGGTGATAGTGTTCTGCTCGCATATCGATGCAGCAGGCTGACAGATGACGAGTTCAACGACCTTTTTAATTCCAAGAATCCCAACGTCGAGGAGCTGGTGAAAGCCGATTGGCTTGCGCTCTTCCCTGATGAGTAGGAATCGACGCCATCCGCTGGCCAAGGAGCATTTCCTTGAAGGGACTCGCCAGAAATGGATGTGCGTTTTTCTCACATGCGGGGCCGGTATAGCATTCATGACCGCTCACTATGGCATAGACCCTGAACCTTTCATGCAATTCCTGACCGTCGCCTGTATGACATTTGTTGTCGGAGCCTCGGCTTCCAGCGTGATGAAGGAATACAAGCGTGGGAATATTGAAGAGGAGAAGCTGAAACAGAACCACGAAAACGACTTTTTGGATGAGTAAAAAGAAAGTCAAACAGTTGCAAAGGTCATTGATCGGTCATGGGTTTAATCCCGGCTCCGTCGATGGCATTTGGGGTCCGATCACAGAGGCCGCGATCATCGATTTTAAACGCTCAGTTGGGTTGAGGCCGAGACCATACGTCGGGCCAATCACCTGGGGAGCATTGGTGGAGGGACGCCCAAGGATGCGTAAAGTCTCCGCCTATGAATCGACATGGTTACTCAATGCGCGATCGTATATTGGTCTCAGGGAATACAAAGGGAGTTCTCACAACAAAAAGATTCTCGCATGGTGGAAGCTGATCAAGACCAGTTTCGAGGACGATGAAACTCCTTGGTGCGCCGGATTCGTCGGCGGAACTTTGGAAGAAGTTGGGATAAGATCCACTCGCTCTGCGATGGCGCGATCATACGACAAGTGGGGGTCAGAACTGAGCAAGCCCGCCGTTGGTTGTGTAGTTACTTTTTGGAGAGGTTCGAAGTCGAGCTGGAAAGGACATGTTGCCTATGTGGTTGGCAAGGACCAGAATGGCAGGCTTATGTGCCTCGGCGGAAACCAAGGTGACGAGGTTAATATCAAAGCCTTTTCGAGCGGCCGGGTTGTCGGATACCGTTGGCCGGTGAACGTCAAAGAGCGTCCGAGTTATAACCTGCCTCTGGTGAACTCAGACGGGACAGTCTCACGGACCGAAGCGTAATGTCAGAAGAAGAAATGAACAGAGTCACCCGGAAAGCTTGGGATGCTCTGAATGAAAAAGTTGACCGGATCGGGACGCGGACTTCCCGATGGGCTGGCGGGTTGTCGGTGATCTCATTTGCGATTCTGTTCTTTATGGCATTCGGGATCAACTCGCTGAAAGAGATCGCAACGGCGGTGCAAGAAAACCGAATCAAACTTGCTGCCCCGAGCTATACTAAAGCAGACGACAATGCCGTCCGTGAGGAAGATTGGGCGCGATACGAGAGAGAGCAATCCGTCAAAGACGGAATGTTTCAAAAGGAGATGGATCGCCGCCAGATCTGGATTCACGGGCAGGATGAATTCCGCCTCCAGATGGTTGAGTTCGCGGCGGAAACCAAGGCGGCGATCAAAGAAATGAAAGGGTTGGTGCAGGAGTTAAAGAAGTAGCTGGAGGCGCATTGGCCGGTGTTCGATGGGCCGGCGAGGCTGATGGTGATCTTTCGGAAGGTGACGACCGGGTGACGACTATGACGACGACCGGAATGACGACCAGGTGACGACCGGGTGACGACTATGACGAAGACCGGAATGACGACCAGGTGACGACCGGGTGACGACTATGACGACGACCGGAATGACGACCAGGTGACGA
>CALFSW010000257.1 GCA_937916505.1 uncultured Verrucomicrobiales bacterium
AAGAAGTGGCTCCCGGGCACTGGGTTCAGAAGTGCCCTTGTTGCATCGACTAGTGGCACCTGATCAATCACTCAGCTGGAAGGGATTGTTGAAGAGGTCTAACGGATCATTATGATTTCATTGTCTTCTTCTGACTTCATCAGTGAACGCCGGTAGGATTGGTTTCATTCTGTTTTCTGTGCTGCCAGGTTCATGATCCGGACCTCGCGGAGGAGGAACTTGGATTCCTCCTTCCGCGCCGAGTGAACCTCAAACCCGATGCTCCCGGAAGGATGGACGGCGAAGTTTTTGATTGAGCCAATGTGAGCGGGGTTCTTCTCACGCATCACGACGGTTTTCGCGTTGAATTTGCTGACCGGAAAACCGTTGATCCAAACGGTGATTTCCGCGTCGGAACCAACGCAGCGAACCCTGACAATGTTCCAATATGCGCCGTCCCATTCCGTGAGAAACTCGTGCACCTTGGAGCATCCAAGCATCCGGTCGCGAGCCACAGCATCGTAATTGAAGCGACCGTCAAACTGAATGTGAACATGGGAATTGGCGCCGACACCTCGCTTTTCGCGCGTTTCATACAACATGAATGGCCGGGAGGATCCGGCGGCGGATTTCGGCAAGCCGATCGTGCCTTCGTCGATGTGATCCAGACTGAGGGCGACACCTTCCCCTTTTTCGTTGGCCCGGAGCAAGAGGCTGGCGGAGTTTCCCCAGGATGACCGGTATTCGAAGGAAAGTTCAAAATCGGTAAAGGCCGACGCGCTCATCAATTTCTCTCCGGCAGGAGTCGAGGGCGCTGAATGCGTAATGATCTTATCTTTGACGATCCAGGTCGGACTGTCTGCCGTTGAGGCCGGGGTGATCGTCCAGCCGCCAAGACTTTTGCCATCGAACAAGGGCGTAAAGGCTTTCGGTTTCCGGGCTTGTGGGAGTTTGATTTTTTCGATCCCGTCGATCCAGACAATCTGACTGCCTCGAAGTGCGGGTTCCTGCAGAAAGTTATAAACGTAAGCCGCTTTTGAATAGTTGCCCGTGATCCGCAGGGGCTTGTTGTAGGTGATCTTGCCATCCGTCACCACGCCGGAATCCGTCAGGGTGTCCCAAATGTAATACATGTGGGAGAAGTAGTAGAGGCGTTGGTCCGTCCTGAAATGAATCAACTTGTCATCATCGAGGTAGAGCCGCCCAACCTCCGAGAATTCTTTCCCGTCGATCCTACCCCGTTGCAGCAACGGTTTCTCCTCGGCCTTGAGCGAGCCGATGGCGGCTGGAATGAGCACGCTGGCAATCCAAACCCGCATCATATCAGTAATTCGCTGAGTGGACCTTCCTGGACGCCGTGATCGAGTCCTGGAATCTTGAACCCAAAGTCGTTTACGGGATGCCCCGCGGCGTGGAGGAAGGTGTTGTGGATGGCATTGACGGTGCGATGGCCTTTGTTGTCGAAATCGGCGTAAGTGAGGCAGCGCCCGCCCAGCTTTAAGCGGGGATTTCCGCCGAGAATCACGTAAGGCCACTCCTGGCAGCTGGTGTGGTGTTCATTGGCGGCGTCGCTGAGATAGACAATCACGGTATTGTCGAGCATGGATCCCGATCCCTCCGGGATGCTTTCCAGCTTTTTCAGTGTGCGAGCGATCAGCTCAAAGTGGAAATTGCGAATCTTCTGAGAGGCTTCGATCGCGACCTGTTCTTTCGCGTAGAGCGCATGACCGATGGCGTGTTTTTCGAGGCCGACCCCGAGTTTGTCGAAGACAATCGAGAAATCCTGATGACCGACGCCCGAGGCAATGGTGGCGACGTTGGTGAGACCGGCGACGAGGGCGGAAGTGGCCATTTCGAAATGACACTCGAGACGATCCACCGGGTTGCTGGAGCGATATTTTTCTGTCAGCGGTGCCACCCGGTTCTTCACTTCGGGGCCGAGATCGGCAATGGCCGAATGCCGATTGCCGATCTCTTCGTATGCCGAAAGATAGCGCTCCAGCTTCTCTTTTTCCACCGACCCCAGGCGCTTCTGCACCGCCCGGATATCTTTTTGGACATAATCCAGTAAGTGCGTTTTGACCGCCTGGCCCTGCTGGTCCCCGATGGCGGCGAACATTCGCTTGTAAGCGACCTGCGGGTTGCAGATGGTTGCGATCGGGCTCTTGGTACCCGATGCCGAACTGTTAAAAACGATGTCGAGACGGCTTCTCGCCGAGATGCCCAGGACGATGTTTTTGAACAGTGTCGCGTCGTGTCGGCCGAGTTCGTAATCAACGGTGGGACCGAGAATGTGTTTGGCATCCCTCGTATTGTAACAGCCGAGGGCTCCGTAATAAGTTGAGTGGCCGCCACCACAGATCTGCCCGGAAAGTCCCTGCAGGATCAGCATTCGATCGACGTAATTCGAGACCGGTTGCAAAGCCCTGGGGAGATGCTTGGCCTCGAATGTTTCCTCGACCGTCTGCTTGCGCCTGCCCATCGGAGTGAGGCTCAGGTTTGTCGGGTGAATCTGGTTGGGCGGGCAGCCGTTCCCTTCCAGGACGAAGAGGAAACGAGTCGGCTGCGTGCGGCCTGCGACCTCGGCATGAAGTTTTCCGAGCAGCGGACGAATGAGAACCGACCCCGCTGCAGACAGGCTCAAGCCGCGCAGAAACTCACTGCGGGAGTAGAGCCTGGAGTTGTGCCTGGTGGAACGATGAATCTCTTTCTTCTTCATAGGACTAAATTCTTAGTTTTTCGGGGGTGAATTCCGGCGCCGGATAAAGGAATCCGAGACCAGGAGCTCGAGGATGGCCGCGTTCAGGCTGCCCTGGTTTCGGTGGTAGGCGCTCTCCATATCGCGCAGGGTCCGGGCGTCGCCCAAGGTTTCATTGCGACCGGAGAAGAAGCGGAAGACATGCCTCAGGAAAACCTGGTGCACCCGTTTCGAGCCGGCCAGGCGATGGAGCATTTCCATGGGATCCCCGACCGCTTCCCCGTTCAATTCTCCAGTGGTGTCGACGGGTCGGCCCAGTTCCTTGGTCCGATACCTGCCCCACAGGTCAAATTGCTCGAGTGGGAGGCCCAGAGGATCCATGCGTTGATGGCATTTCCAGCATTCTTCTTTGCGAACGACCTGCATTTTCTCTCTCAAGGTGAGCGCGGGATCTTCCGGGAACCTCGCATCCACTTCCACGGGGGTGTCCGGGATCACCCCTCCCAGGAGTTTGGTTTGAATCCAACGTCCGCGTTGAATGGCGTGATTCTTTGTGTTGTCGGAGAAGGCAAGCAGCCAGGCCGGATGGGTGAGGATCCCTGCTCGTTTTTCTTTAAAGTCCCGCCATTCGGGATTTTTTCCGAGATCCGTTTTTTGGAGATTGTAGCAGGTGTGGTAAAAGAGATGTCCGTTTGTTTCATCCTGGAACCATTTCGGGGCAGACTTCGTGTTGAAAGCTCCCCTGACGCTGTATTCGCTTGAGGTGAGCAACTCTTTCAGGACATTCCGGTCCCGTTTGACAATTCTGGAAACAAACTTCACCGCATCTTCAATGATCCACCCCGGCCGGTAGCGGCGGTGATGCTTGTCCTTAAAAACGTAGGCCGCATATCCGTATTCGAAGTATTCGTCCATGAAGCGCAGGATGCGTTGATGAGCGCCTTCGCTTGCGAGGAAGGGGAGAAGCAGCGCCTTTAACTCTCCTTTGTCTTTGCCTTCGTAGCCCAGGAGGGATTGCACCATTTCCGGGGTCGGGCCTGAACGGTTGAGGGCAAGTCCCGTCGCGTAGGCATATTCCACCGGCGCCAGGTTTACGCTTTCACCCGAAGCAGGCGCCGTGTTGCCGACTTCGAAGCGAAAGAGCGTTTCGGGCCGCAAGTAGGTCGCCGAGATCATTGTCCGGTTGGCGGTTTCGATGTCGGAGGTATCGGCAATTTTCTTTTGGAGATCGCGCAGTGATTTCTTTTCCGCGTCCGTCGCTTTTCTACTGTAGAGCTTCTCGAACTGCTCGTCGAGAATGCGGCTCCATCCGGCGTCGGCCGCCGGCAGGAGTCGATATTCGCGCAAAGAGCCGGAAGTGAGCTGGGCAATTGCCAGCTCCTCAGCGAGCCCGATGAGGAGCTCGGTTTCCGTCAAACCAAAATCATGGATGGTTGAGAAATCCCGCGCGGTATGGGCCGGCCCCTTGTAGGGAAAGGCGGGATGCTTGAGTCCGTTCTGCGGAACGGGAAAGGTCGCAGCCGGAACAAATTTGATGACGTCCCCGCCTGCGATTTGATTGACTCTTTCGGAGAAGCTTTCCGGGCTGTAGCGCCAAATACGACGCGGCGAAGTCGCAGGCTGCCCCACGGCGATCTCCTTTTCAAAGAGCGCCTCGTGGTCCACGTAATTGCCGTAGCCCGGCAGGGATTTTTTATCGATGATCGAGGCTCCACTTGCCTGGATGGCTTCATCCAGAAACGCCAGCATCTGCATCCGCGCGTTTTTTGCAGGCTGGGCTTCCTCTTCCGGAGGCATTTCCTCCAGGTTGAGTTGGTCGTAGACGGAGAGCAGCAGATCCCGGTCGAATGCTGCCTCTTCTTGAAGAAATGGTTTCAGGTTCGTCTTGCCCTTTTGCTTTCGGTCGTTGTGGCAGTCGAGGCAGTGGAGTTGCACGAATTCACGGGCAGCCTCGACTGACGGCTTGGTTTCCCCGGCGGTCGCACGAACTGCTCCCACCCCAAGGCCCAATACGGACGTCAGGATGAGTGTAATGATCATCTTCATTCTATTACTTGAGATTAGGAGGCAGGGGATTTTATTGCAATACCTGTGATGCTGTCGCGCGTCACTTTTTGTGAATCGGGAAGAGCTGGAGGTTCAGAGGCTTCATATACGGATAAGAACATTGATTTGTTCACCGGGAAAATGAGAGAATGCCGCGATGAGTCCGACTCTGTTCTTAATTTGTTTTTTCCTCTATCTCGTGGGAATGGCGGGGTTTGGATGGTGGGTGACCCGGAAGAAGCAGAGCGGGGGGGATTTCTTGCTCGGTGGGCGCTCGTTGCCTCTCTTCCTGACCCTGGGCACGACTTTGGCGACGATGGTGGGGACGGGGTCCTCGATGGGCGCGGTGGGGAAGGCTTATCAAAATGGATGGATGGGGGCGCTCTACGGCTTGGGCGGCGCGCTGGGCATTCTGATGATGGCGTGGTTGTTCGCTCCGGTGCGCCGTCATCGCTTCATGACGATGGCCGAAGAGTTGTCATCCTACGTGGGCGCCAATCGCTCCGTCGCAAATTTGGTCGGGATCTTCACCTTTCTATCCAGCGTGGGATGGCTGGGTGCCCACATCCTCGGTGGTGGCAAATATTTGGAATTCGTGACGGGGATGGACCCCGTGTGGGCCAAGACCTGGATTGCCTTGGGGTTCGGAATTTATGCGGTCATCGGTGGCTATCGCGCTGTCGTTTGGACCGACACGCTCCAGGCGGTGGTCTTGTTTGCCGGGTTTCTGTGTACCGCTCTCTATGCCTTTCGCATGGTGGGGGGCTGGGACGGGCTGGAGGTGATCAATGCGCAGTTGACCGCGGGGGCAGGGGCGGGAGTAGCGCTCCCGTCGGTTTCTCTGGTTGTCGCCATTGCGGTTGGTGTCTTGGGAACTCCGTCGTTTCGGCAGCGCATTTATTCGGGGGAATCGGTCAGGGCGATTCGGCAGGCTTTTGTGGGTTCCGGGCTTCTCTATTTGGGCTTCGCCTCGCTTCCCGCGATCATCGGGATGGCCGCTTATCAGTCCAACCCGGAACTGGCTGGCAGCGACCTGGCCTTCCCATGGATGGCGACCGAGGTACTGCCTGTGGCTCTGGGAATGTTTATTTTATTGGCCGGGCTCTCCGCAACCATGTCGAGTGCCAGTTCGGATGCGATCGCCGGGGTGACGACCTTGCTTCGCGATCTCTATCATTGCGTCTTCAAAAAAATGCCCCCTCCCGAAAAGGTGGTGCGCTACGCCCGCTTTGCTCTTGCGATGACGACCGTCCTGGCTCTGGGGATGGCCCTCTCGGCCGACAGTATCATCGGTTATATCTCAGACATTATCGCCCTGTTCATTACGGGAATGTGCGTCTGCGGGATTCTCGGTCGCCTTTGGCCTCGGTACAATGCCTCCGGAGCGATGGCCTCCCTGATCGGAGCTTCCGCCACTGCAATTTCTTTTAAGCTGGTGCCGGGGTGGCAGGAATACTGGGGGAACCCGGTCATTCCCTCCCTGGTGGTCTCGGTAGGGGCGGGGGCCATTGCCTCACTGTTGACTCCTCCTGATGCACGGTCCCATGATGAGTCCTTGAAGCTCCTGCAGAAGGAGCGCAATGAGATGCAGGTGGACTGATGAATAAGCAGACCAAACACCTCCCTTGATGATCCTATGACAACACCAGAACAAACAATCGAATCCCTCGGCATCACCCTCCCTGAATCAGTTCCGCTTGGAGGGCTTTACAAGCGGCTCGTGATCGATGGGAACCGGGGATATCTTTCCGGACACGGTCCTTACCTTGGGGGTGGCAATTACATGACAGGGCGCCTTGGTGAAGATATGGACCTGGAGGCGGGCCAAGCTGCCGCACGCCAAACGGGATTGGCCCTTTTACGGACGATCAAAGATGAGCTGGGGGAGTTGTCCCGCGTGAAGCGCATCATTAAGTCGCTCGCCTTTGTCAATTGCACGCCGGAGTTTGTGCAGCAACCTCAGGTCATCAATGGATTCAGTGAATTAATGCGGGACGTCTTTGGTCCCGAGTCGGGCATCGGAGCCAGAAGCGCCCTTGGGACCAATGTCCTTCCCGGAAATATCGCGGTGGAGATCGAGTTGATTATTGAAATTTCCGGAGAGTAGATTTTTTTCCGGTGACCCTTGCTCAGCGTTTTCGCGCCGCGACGATCCAGCTCTCTTCGGTGAGCACTCCATCACGGACGACATGAGCCGAATGGTGGAGCGCAACGGTCGGGCAAATGTGCCGGGGCAGGGCATAGAGGAGATCTCCCGGACTAAATTGATCGGCGTCTTCTGTTTCCACGACGAGGTGCTCCTCGCTCTGTCCAATGATTTTCACCCCAGGTAAGGCGGGGAAAAAGACCCGGCATTCCAAGGGGTTCTCCGCGGCCACCGCTTTGTGTCCGAGATCCAGGCAGAGACGTTTGCCACCTGGCTTGCTGATGACGCGAGTCAACAACACGGCGGCGATCTCAAAAGGGAGATCGGGAAAAGATTGGGCATAGCCCGCGTCCCAGAGAAGCGTGGTGCCGGGACTGCATTCCCAAGTGCTGTTCTGCGCCCAAAGGCCAAAGGTCGGGCTGCCTCCCGCGATCACGCTCAACTCCGGAGAGTCCGCGGTGAGCTTGGTCACGCTTGCCAGGATTTTCAAAACGCCCGCTCTTCGCACTGCTTCCGAGGGGTCGTGGAGGTGGCCATCGTAGACATGATATCCGGCAAGGGTGACGCCCTCCTGATCCTGAATGTGAGCCTCGAGGGCCTCGAGTTCCGGCCCGATTTCAATCCCGGTGCGGTGCATCCCGCAATCGATATCAATGAAGACTCTCATGGGATGCTCAAGAGGTCGGCAGTGGCGGGAGAGATCGCTCACGGCCTGAGGGTGATCGACGATCGTCGAAATCGCCATCCCGGGATAGCGTTCCACCGCCTGGACCAAGCGTGCGATATTTGGTCCGACTGCCTGCATCGCCAGCAGGACATCCTTTGCTCCGGCCTTTGCCGCCATCTCCAACTCGGCCAGCGTGGCGGCCTTGAACTTTGTGATCCCGGCTTCGCATTGGAGCCGAACCACCTCTGCCATTTTGTGGGTCTTGAGATGAGGTCGTAAGCGATCAATTCCATCCGCTCCCACCAGTGAAATCATTCGCTGAATGTTGCCTTCGATCAGCAGGGGGTCGATGAGAAGGGATGGAGAGGGCGCTCCTTCGAGCTTTGAAGTTGGAGGCCAGTGGGCCATCGAGGGCAATGCGTTTGTCATGGGAGAACCTTCCTTAAGAGATCAATAAAATTTCGATGGGCGACTCCTTCGACCTCGACTTCGGAATACCCTCGGGAGCGAAGGATGTCCAGAATCCGGGGGACGTCGGCAATCGAATCCAAACCCATGGGGCATTGCTCGGTCCCAAAACCACCGTCCAGATCGGTTCCGATCCCGACATGTTGTGCGGTGCCGAGCAGTTGGCAGACATGATCGATGTGGTGGACGGCTTCCTCCAGGGTTGCTCCGGTGCTTTCGGGGGTGCTCGTTCCCCGAATCCAGCCGGGGACGACCATCCAGGCATCCAGGGCGAGACCGATGACCGCGCCGCGTTGGGCGAGGGCATGGATCTGTTCGTCCGACAATTGCCGGGGATCATCAACCAAGGCCCGGCAGTTGTGATGGCTTGCCCAGACCGGTCCTTCGTAAATCTCCAGCGCATTCCAGAACGTTTCTTCGCAGAGATGGGTCACGTCGAGAATCAGTCCGAGACGATCCATCTCGCGCAGGAGGCTTTTGCCCGCGGTTGAGAGGGGGCCGGATTGATCGTGCCCCAGGGCATAGCGGCCAATGCCGTAGTGGGCCGGTCCGAGGGCTCGTAATCCGTATTGATAGGCGGTGTCGAGATCGGCCTTGGTTCGGAGGGAATCAGCTCCTTCGAGGCTCAGGAGATAGCCGATCGGAGCGGTTCCAGGATGGGCCGCCCAATCATCCAAGTGTTGCTCCAACTCAGTGGCGGTTCGGATCGCCCGGAGTTCTCCGCACTGCTCCATGGCACGATACCATGCCAGCTGTCCTTGTGTCATGGCCCATGCTTGATCGGGTGATGCCCACGAGGCCACCGGACCGGCCGGTTGCATGCACCCTCCGATTTGGGTGGCGACACACAGTCCGATGCCGGCCTTGCGCATTTCCGGGAAGCTCACGGTGCCCCGGCCGCGACCGGCGAGGTCATTCATGCCGACCTCTCGAGCCCGAAGTTCGTTGAGGGGACGCCGGAGGTCTCGGTTATACTCCAGGGCGTTGAGACTCAGGTCGAGGTGCGCGTCAAAAATGAACATGGATGGTGCCTCCAGTGAAGTGGCAATGTGAATGGGCGGATAGGGATTTAAATTCGCGTGTCGAGTGCTCCGTGATAACGGCCCTAAAAAGAAGGTAAAGCTGAAACAATCTTATCGCCGCTGAGGGGGGTATCGCTATGAAGGAGAAAAATCAGCCGTCCTCAAAGTGAATTACCATTGAGATAATGTTTCGTCGTAATTAGCTCACTAGACCTTCACAATTCGTGCATTGAGAGGTCCAAACCATCAAAGTTGAATGGGCCGAATAAAATTTGGGCGGTTTCTAG
>CALFSW010000258.1 GCA_937916505.1 uncultured Verrucomicrobiales bacterium
CTAGCAGTAATATGAGCAACCCCCTTTCACCCCCCTCAGCTCTGGTCCAAGGGCGACTTCAGAGCCCTCCCGCCAAAAGCAAATTCCTAGCAGTAGTATAAATGGAAGATGGGGAAACAACGAGAGGGCCTAGCAAACAAATTGCAGCCCTAATTTTCACTGACATTATCGGTTCCGTTGCTTTGCAGCAGAAACTCGGAACCGATGCCTATACCCGTTACGTAAGTAGGCACGATCAAATCATAAAAGAATGCCTCTCTGAAGTTCCTGAAGCTAAAATACTTAATGAAACCGGCGACGGTTTCCTGATCAGGTTCACGGACCCCAGCGATGCAGTGAACACCGCATTAAGGCTCCAATACAGGCTAAGCCTAGAAAAATGTGAAGGCGAATCAATAAAGATACGCATGGGCTTGAACATGGGTTTGATCACCGAAATGGATGAGACCAATCGAGGAGCTACCCGCGCCGTAGGCATGCCTATCAATCTAGTCGCAAGAGTCATGGATTTGGGTGGAGCAGGACAAATATTAATGACAAGAGTCGTTTATGATGATGCCAAACAATTTGTTCGCAATCATCCTGATTCTGGACTTTCCGACAAAATCCTCTCCCCACCAGAATGGGTGTCCCACGGATCTTACGAGATTGACGGAAACGATAAAAATATAGAAATCTTTGAAGTTGGACTTAAGGGAACAGCACCGCTCACAGAGCCTGCAGGATCAAAAAAAGCCCGACCTGCAAACCAAGCAACACATGAAAAAGCAGATAGCAATGTTGCTCCTGAAGAGTCGGAGCCAGTAGACATTGAAAACTTAGACGTCCTCATCAGTTACGCGGACGTTGACAATGAGCCTCTCCGCACTGGAGAAGAAGGCTGGATTTCGCAACTGCAGCGCAACCTCAAAGTGCGCATGGAACAGCTCTCTGGTGAAGAAGTTAAAATTTCCCGGCTAAGCGGAAAGGATTTCGAATCCATTAGCTCAGGTGGAGGAATGATCAAAGAAATAGGCCAAGCGAAGACTGTAGTTCCTGTCATTTCTCCGCAATTTGCAAATTCTCCTGGATGCCAAAAGGAGATGGACGTTTTCTACAATCCAGTAACTATTTCATCCCAGACGGGATCAGGAACTCCTAACAAAGCGAAACTTGTTAGCGCGATCAAAATGCCCGTGCCCTCTGAAGATTTTCCAAATGCAATCTCTTCGGTCATAACCCAGTGCCTAGGACTCGAATTCTTTGAAAGAGAAACCAGCACCGGCAGAGTCCGCGAATTTCATGAAGATTTTGGAGAAGATTCAAGGCAACGCTACTACGAACGCGTCTACGACTTGGCCTACGAACTTTATGAAGCGCTCAAAAACAAAAAAAACTTTTCCAGCATTGAATCAACAGCACTTACTGGTGGCCGACAAAAGATTTTCCTAGCCCCAACCACTTCAGAACTCACTAAGGAATACGACACTGTTAAGAGAGAACTTAAAGAACATGGCTACCATGTTGTCCCTGATTGTCCACTCCCCCAATCAGTTAACGAATTAAATGAAGCTCTGGAAGAAATGCTTATCGATTGTGTCACCTCAATTCATTTGATGGGGCACCATTACGGACTTATTCCTGAATGCGCTTCTTCTTCATTGGGTGAAATCCTTTTGCGATTCACTGCTGGTAAAGCAAGTAGCGGCCTCAAACGTTTTATTTGGAGCCCGCGAGATTTCAGTAACGGAGAGATAAGGCAAGTTGAACTTCTTCAGAAAATTCAGGAAGATCCATCTCTTCACGCTGCCGCCGAATTAATTGAAGGAAGTATCATAAGTTTAAAGAGAGATATCTTCAGGGTCATTGAAGAACAGAAGAAAAAAGTCGACGCTGATGCGAACAAAGAAATCAAGCCCGCCAACGATTCTAAACTAATCTACTTAATATGTGAACAGCGGGATGAAGAAGCAGTAGAAGCACTCGAAGACTATTTATTTAAAGAAGGTCTAGAAGTTTGCTTGCCTGCATTCGATGGCGATGAAGCCGATGTCAAAGCCCTTCATCAGGAAAATTTAATTAACTGTTCTGGAGCATTGGTCTACTACGGGGCCGCTCCTCGGGTCTGGGTCGACATCAAATTAAGAGACCTTATCAAGGCAGTAGGATACGGCAGAGAAAACCCCATAGAAAATCAAGCGGTCTTCATTGCTTCACCTCACGACCATCGCAAAGAGCGCTACAAATCTCACTCAGCAAAAATTATTCGCCAAAACGACGAATCGTTTACCCCCGACAATGATCTCAAAGAATTCATTGAGACGATGAAAGAAACCTAATTAATGGCTAACAAAAAGATCCTCCCAAACCCATTTCCTGGACTACGCCCATTCCAAAACGACGAAGAACATCTCTTCTTTGGCAGGGAAACCCAGACCCTAGAACTTTTACAGATCCTAAGGGACAACCGCTTCGTGGGAGTCATTGGAACATCAGGAAGTGGTAAATCTTCTCTGGTCCGATGCGGCCTACTATCTGAACTATATGGAGGATTATTCCTAAAAGCTGGAACAGATTGGGAAGTGGCTGTTATGAATCCGGGGGGGGGGCCATTCAACCAACTCTCAAAATCTCTTGTAGCCTCGGACATCTATGATTCAGAGGAAGCCGACGTATATCTAAAACTAAATGCTACGCTGAGAAGAAGCCGTCTGGGACTCGTTGAAGCAATCAGGCAGGCAAAATTACCAGAAGGAACGAACTTCCTTCTGGTCGTTGACCAATTTGAGGAAATTTTCCGTTACAGTGAAGCTGGAGAAGAAGAAGGTGAAGCCGCGGACGACTTCATTTCAATGATTTTGGAGGCCGCCAAACAAAGTAATATCCCAATCTACGTCATCATTACGATGCGCTCAGACTACATTGGTGATTGCTCGAAATTTGAAGGACTCCCAGAAGAAATCAACGAAGGTG
Organism: uncultured Verrucomicrobiales bacterium; assembly: GCA_937916505.1. Classification (GTDB taxonomy): domain Bacteria; phylum Verrucomicrobiota; class Verrucomicrobiia; order Verrucomicrobiales; family Akkermansiaceae; genus SW10. The sequence continues at coordinate 2,953 of CALFSW010000258.1, forward strand.
AATATCTAATTCCCCGATTATCACGTGAAGAATACAAATCAGTGATTGAAGGTCCTGTCAGAGTCGGCGGCGCTAAACTGGCTCCTCGTCTCCTCCAAAGACTCCTTAACGATATTGGAACTGAGTCAGACCAACTCCCCTGCCTACAACATGCCCTGATGCGGACTTGGGACGCTTGGGCTGACAGAGACGGAGCCGAAGAACTTGACCTTGAAGATTACCGGGCGATTGGCGGCATGGGCAAGGCTCTATCAATTCATGCTGATGAGATTTTCGATACATTTAGTGACGAAGGCACTAGAGAAACTGCTACTAGAATGTTTAGAGCCATCACCGAGAAGGGTGATGACAATAGAGGAATTAGACGCCCTCTACGGCTCCAACAATTAGCAGATATCACCGATCACTCGATCGAGGAAGTTAAGAGTGTTGTCGATCCATACCGTCAGCAAGGCGTAACGTTTCTCATGCCTCCTTCCAATCGGGAACTTGAACCTGATACTGTCATTGATATTTCCCATGAAAGTCTCATGCGGGTCTGGCAAAGACTTCGTAACTGGGTCGAGGAAGAAGCTCAATCCGCAAGAATTTATAGAAGATTAGTCGACACCTCATCACTTTGGAAAAAAGAAGAGGCTGGACTTTATTATGATCCAGATCTTCAAATTGCTCAAAGCTGGAGAGACAATTACCAACCAAATGAAGATTGGGCTGATCTTTATGGTGGAGGTTTTGAAGTCGCTACAGAATTCCTGGAAGCGAGTGAAAAAGAAGGCCGAAAAGCTGAACGTGAGAAAGAATTAGCAAGACAGAAGGAATTAGAGCAAGCCCAAGAACTTGCAGAAGCTCGAGAGCGTTCTGCCAAAAATATGAAGCGTTTCGCTGCTGTTGTGGGCGCAGTCGCTATTATCGCTCTTGGAGCAATGGTCTTTGCTGTTAAGGCTCAGAAAAAAGCTCTAATGGCTCAAAAAGGCGCTGTCGAAGCAAGAAGTGTAGCCGAAACAGCCAAGGAAACACTCCGTAAAGAATTCATCAATTCAGATATCAATTTGGGAATTTCATTTTCAAATCAAAATCAAATTGGCCGCGGACTTGCTCACTTCGCTAGGGCATTGGAAAGAGACCCAAATAATGCTGCCATCATCGACAAATCATTCAACTTGCTAGCTTATTCGCATCCTCCCGGTTACAATGCGCCTAACCTTAATTACGAGTCAAATTATATTGAAACGAGTACTGCTTCTTGGAACGGGACAAATGTAATTACGGCAATTTTTCGCGATAACGAATCCAAAAATCAAACGCCAAACATTATGGTTTGGGAACCAAACGCAAAAACGCCTAAACATTCTCTTTATGTTGGACCTGGGAGATTTCAATGGGGCAATGATGTATCCATTAGCCCTGACGGAAAGACCGCAGCATTAGGTTTACATGGAGTACATCTCTTGGATATGGAGAGTGGCTCGACTAAGAAAATCTACGATTCTAGTAGAGCCAGATGCGTGATTTATTCCACTGACGGAACAAAAATACTAACCGCTAGCGGAAATAATGGCGGTGCTGCTCATATTCTCAATGCTCAAACGGGTGAACCGATCGGTTCTTATGAGACCAAAACTTTTCAACCAAGATGGAGCCCGGACGAAACCAAGTTATTTTTTGGGGCTCACCGGAGTGGCAAGTCAGCAATTTACGATCTCTTAAAAGACGAAGTTAAGGATTTCGTTCATGAGGGCAATCCAAGCATGACTCCTTTTGGGGGATTCGATCGCACGAGCTCAAGGATTTTATCAATCACTCAAGACCAAAGATTTAACGTCTGGAATATAGAATCTGGAAAATTGGAGTATTATGTTACCCACAACAGAGTAGATAGTGGATTTATTGGAGCTGTTGGAGTGTTCACGCCAGATAACCAGAAGCTCGTCACTGTGGCACGAGATTTATTCGTAAGGCTTTGGGACGCGAATGACGGGACCCCAATTGACGCGGTTAACATCCCGAGTAACCACGCATTCGGTCAAGAACCAGTCTTCAGTGAAGATGGGCAAAGAATCATGATCCCTTTACAAAATGGGCAAGCCTTCACCGGTACATTTGATGAAGATTATTCAAATTTACCTGACTTTTCTCAAACAGCCTCAATCAATGAGGCGCATGCCTTTCTTGCCAACGATGGTAAACTAAAGCCACTTCTGTTGCCGGTAGCCAATATCAGCTCTGGTTCATTGGGAACTGAGGGCAAAGAAATAATTTTAGCTACTTCAGAGGGAACAGCAGGAATCTATAACCTCCAAACTGGAGAATCTCTATCGAAAGAAATTGCTCACTTAGGATTGATAAATGTAATCAGCCAATCTTCTGACGGTTCTAAAATTGCCACTTCCTCTAATTCGGGGACCGTTAATATTTGGGACAGATCAAATCTGAAATCCCCCATACAAGTTATTGGTTCTGAGAATACATCTAACCAAGTCGATTTACAAAAGGTCCACTTTACCTCTGATGGAAACGCCGTTTGGGTCAGCAATCCAAAGGAATCAAAAAAATGGGATATCTCGACCGGTGAAATTCTTATAGATTCTAAAACATATCCAACTAAATCCCTATCTTTAGCAAGTGATGACGGGAGTTATACAGCCATCACAAGATGGCCACGATTAAAATTATACAATAATAATTCCACTTCAAATGACCCTGTTTTTCTTAAGCATGCTGGTGGAAGAATTGATGCAGTTTGCTTCAGCAAAGACAACGAATATGTCATCGCGGGCACGGCTAACGGTCATATTCGCGTGTGGTCAACTTCAGATGGAACTACTAAAAAGAATTTTATACTAAAATTTGGATCATTTGCCGAAAACATCGATTCTATAGCAGTTAATGACAAATTTACTCAGATAGCTGCAGGCTGTAAATCCGGACAATTATACATCTTGGATCTTAATGATAAGGATGCCCAAGAAAGAGTAATTCCAAAGGGGGAGATTTTTAGAAGTGAGCTAATAACTAAAGAAAGCGGAAATCATTCAGTTGAAATTGATGTTAACATCAAAGGCGCTAAAAAATTATACCTTGTTGTAGAAGACGGTGGCGATCAATGGCAGCATGATGTTGCGAACTGGATTGAACCAAAAATAATAATTAACAACGAAGAAAAATTATTAACCTCATTGGAATGGGTGAATGCAACCACGAGCTGGGGGAGCATAAAAATCAATCAAAATGTAGCTGGCCAAAATCTAGACGTAGGTGGGAAAAGTTATTCGAACGGTATCGGAACACATTCTATCTCTGTGATTGAATATGACTTACCTGAAGGCGCCACAAGATTCAGATCCATTGCCGGGATTGATGATAAAGCATTAAATTTTAATAATGGTAATACCCTATCCAGCGTTCGGTTTGCCGTTCATAAGGACTTCGAACCCAATTTTGATCAAACTTTCATCTCAGTTAAAGGCGATGCTCCATGTAGCGATATTCAATTTAGCAGCTCTGGAGAAATTCTTGCTGCGACTTTTACCGACAATCAATTGAGTTACCTCCAGGCATGGGATGTTCGATCCATTGAGCCTTTAACCAACAAATTATCTAACGGGTCAGCCATCTCGAAATTAGCTTACATCAACAATGATTCACAAATTATCGCTTGGCCCGATCAACGAACCGGGGGGACCGATGGCCGCGCCTCTGTTTGGGATATTTCTATAAGAGGCGACGTCAAACCCGATAACAATTACGCTGCAATCCTTACGGGTTTAGGAAAAGAAGAACTTGATGAAAATAGTAAAGCTATTCTAACTGAAAAATCATCAAATCATTTAAATTTAATCGATACTCTAGATGACAATTCGCTTTTTAATAAATTCTTAAAATGGCAACAATTGTTCCCTTCAAAACGAGGCGACTCCCCTTTTCGCCCTTCCCCATCCGATAGTTACATTAACGCTCTTATCTCTCAGGATGATTTTCATCAACTAACCGAGGCAGTTCGGCTTTCCCCAACAAATGCAGTAGCAATTGTAAAAAGAGGGGCTACGAGACTGGCCTCATCGGAATACCCAACTGATTCAGATAAAATCAAATCGCATTCCGATGCTATTAAATCGGTATTATTAGAAGCCTCAAACCTTCAAGTCAGTTTATTGGCTGGAAGCATTCATGCCTACCTTGGCAACACATCACTCGCTAAACAGCTCCTAGAACGAGCCCAGAGCCTAGATGAGTTGAAACTAGAAGAGCTTTTATCGATAATTGAAATTCAAGAAAAACTAGATCTAGATGAATCCCTCAGAAGCCCCCTCCTCAATCAGGCAATAGCCATAACAACCGAATCGGATCAAACCTTGAGCAGGAAATTAATCATATCCCGATTCAAACTAGCAACTAATTCTGGAAACTATGACGGTGCAGTATCAGATTGGAATACCATTAAAGAATGGGAAAACGCCCTAAGTGACACACTCTTCTATGATTTATTAAATTTATATTTTTCAGCAGTTGAAAAAAAAGCTGGGACTTTAGTTGCAGATGGCCAATTCGAGGAGGCCATCAATTTAATTAAACCGGCGGCCATTGCGTCTCTCACACTTCCAGATAATCAATTGCACTCCTTAGTGACAAAATTAATGGCATGGGAAAACAGGGACTCGCCACCTTTCACCTTAATCGAAAAAAACTCTACTTGGGAATATTTGGACGATGGCACTGAACCTGGAGCAGAATGGTTTCAGCCTTGGGCACCTGCGGATGGGTGGTCTAAAGGGAAAGCAAAACTTGGCTACGGAGGTGATGGAGAAGTCACGACTTTGGGTTACGGAAATGATCTCAATAACAAGCATATATCCTATTATTTTAGAAAAACCTTTGAGATTAATGATCAAACTTTGCCTTCGATTTTAACGGCTAATATTATTAGGGATGATGGCATCATTGTTTACCTTAATGGAAAGGAAATTATCCGTAACCAAATGCCCGGAGGTGCAGTCAATTACTTGACTCCAGCCAGTCAGGTCGCGGATTCAAGTGGCGAGGGTGAAATCACACTGTTAACCTTTTCTATTGACGGGGATCTCCTTGGGAAGGGAGAAAACGTCATTTCTGCCGAAATCCATCAATTCAACGGGAAAAGTTCTGATGTCGGTTTCCAATTAGAGTTGCTAGGCTCGAATCAGGACATTACCGGCTATCTCACGGACCTTCTCAAAGGAGAAACAGGGACAGAGCTTCTTATTAGTGCAATTCAAATTATGCCCCAAGGATTTAGAGAGAATTCTACAAAATCCTTTCATTTTTTATTAGGTGAATTTAGTGGGTCTAATCTTAAAGATACCTCAATTGAAGTTGCATCAACTGCCATTAATATAGGACAGAAACTCAAAATAAATAAGGAAACTGTAGTAGCCATTGACTATAAAGTGCGATTACTGGAAAACGAACCAACTTCACGAAATCTAACTGAAAGAGTTATTGTTCTGAACCTAAAAAAGAGCCTCCTAAAAAGAAATGCTTCCTCTGCAGGGGAATTGGAGCTTTTAGAGAAAGAAATCTGCTCTCCCCCTCGAAACCCTAATCTCTCTGACAAATCAATTAATCTGCAAAATCACTTCAATGCCAGTATGTTTCATTTTAGTAACTGGCATGCTAATGACGAAAAATTTGACATGCGGTTTTTACCTGAGACCTATAGTGGGTCGATTTCCTTTGATATTAGGGGGCTTATTCAACTTAACAGCGGTCCATTTGACAACGGAGATACGGCAAACGATTTTGGAGGGGTCAAAATTAATAACAAACATTATCCGAATTCAGTCGAAAAGATAAAAATCAATTCTAAAGCACAAAGAATTCATTTCCTCGTTGGCGGATTATTCGCACATGAAATGCAGAAAGGTGGATCAGCCATGATAATCACAATAAACTATGAGGATGAAACAACTTCTGTTTTAGCTTTGAAAGCTAATGAAGACATTTTTGATTGGTGGAGCACAGATAGGGCAGATAGCATTTCTGAGGAAAATCTAGGATTTCTAGGCCCAAACAATCTTGGCAATGATCGTTTGTTGACAAAACCCATTTGGACTAATCCGAACCCAGAAAAAGTCATTTCTCATATTGATTTAACATCCGGCCTAATCAAATGCGCACCATTCGTAGTTGCTATTACTCTTGAATAAATGATGGGAATAAGGAAGATCTAGAATTCTCCTATCCTACCGGCCGCCGCCAGAAAAAGTAGTCTCTATTGAGTGAGCGGATTTGGGGAACTCCAAATCCTAAAAAACAAACAAATAAAAGAGGTATAAAGCGTAAGCGGTGCCTACGCTGCCCCTGCTTCTTGGTTGACTTTGTTCCGGCGCGGA
>CALFSW010000259.1 GCA_937916505.1 uncultured Verrucomicrobiales bacterium
AATGGCGGACAGGGTGGGATTCGAACCCACGGTACGCTCACACGCACACACGCTTTCCAAGCGTGCTCATTCGACCACTCTGACACCTGTCCGGTTTAGAAATCGCCTGTTTGGTCGAGGCGCGCGGAAGCTATCCCGATGTTTCAATACTGGCAACACTGAAATTGCAATTATTACCCGCATCCGTGCTTTTCATTTTTCGGGAACCAGTTAGGACAGCTGCTTACAATATTCGCTTTGCCGAACGATGGAGATTCAGGAACGTTATGAAATCCGCCGAAAGCTCGGCCAAGGAGGTGTCGGTGCTGTCTACGAGGGCTACGATCACCAACTTAGAAGAAGAGTCGCGGTTAAGCGCTTGCTTGATAACGACGACTCCCGTTCGGAAGAAGCTGTGGCAGAGCTCTTGAAGGAGTGTCATTCGCTCTCGGCTCTCAATTCTCCCAATATCGTTCGCCTTTTCGATTTCGGCGAAGACAGTGACGGGCCCTTCGTCGTCATGGAATTACTCGAGGGACACACTCTTGAGAATCTCATTGAAAGAGCACCGTTCACCGAAGCCGACTTTATGGTATTGGCTGAGCAGTCGCTTGAAGGTCTCCTCGCTGCCCACGATGCCCACCTCCTCCATCGGGACCTGAAGCCGTGTAATTTCATGGTCACCTGGCTGCCCAGCGGACGGATGCAGCTCAAAATTCTCGACTTCGGTCTCGCCAAATTTTCGGTTGAACCCACAAAGCAAACAATTGCCCACGGAAATTCGCTTTTCGGGTCCATCTATTTCATGGCTCCCGAACAGTTTGAGCAGCTTCCTTTGGATGGCCGGACTGATCTCTACGCGCTTGGCGCGGTTTTCTACTATGCTCTTACCGGGATTTACCCTTTCAACGGAGAGTCAGTTGCCCAAGTCATGGCCTCCCACCTGTCCGGGCATTACAAAGACCTTCGAGAGTATCGGCCCGACCTCAATCCCGAACTCTCCAAGTGGGTGATGTCGTTGATGTGTCGCAAGCCCGAGCACCGCATCGATTCCTGTGCAACCGCGCTCGCTCAATTCATGGGAATTCAAAGGGGAACCTTTTCTCCCCAGGAGCCTGTGCGGGTCTCCCTATCGTCATCGCAACCGGCGACACGGAATCCCGAACCCCGGAATGAAAACCAAATTCCCGCTCAGACTGCCACCGTGAGTTTGCGGCTTCCGGGTGCCGAAAGAAACACCGGCCCCATCCGTTTGAATACCGGAAAGGTCATGCTTAACACAGGATCAGTCCAGCTTAGTCCGCACCCGCCGTCATCCATTGCGGTTGTCAGTGTTCCCGCAAGTATCCCTTACCCGCCTGGAGTCTCCCCGCCTCCTGCCGAGCCTCAACAAAGGAAGTCAAAATCCGCACTCTACGCCTCAATCACCGGTGTTTGTCTGGTGGTTCTTCTCGCCGTTTTCTTTTTAATGCAGGACCATGGGACCATTTCGCCTGAAAATTCTTCGGCTGGCGACGATGGAGAAACCAATTTCCCTCCTTTACAGGGTGATGCGCTCATCAAAGATCTTGCTCTCCCCGAAGACGTGGTGACCTTGCTCGAAAGGCGTGACACCAACAAAGACAATCAATTGTCGGAAGATGAATTTGCGCTGGCGCCGCTCAAGAAAAAGGAAAAGCTCCTGCGGAGTTATTTTTCCCTCCTCGATTTGGATGGAAACGATTTCCTCTCGATCACTGAACTTGATCAGGCTTATCTTCCGCAGGAATAACCATATCTGAACCCAACATATCCAAAACGGTTCTGAAGCGGTTCAAATTTGAGTCATCAGCCACGCAAAGATCTTCGTGGCATTTGAGAATATGGCCCTCCTTATCGGTCTCGTCCTCGATCTCAATCTTGGTCAGGTGGCTGCGAGCCTCTTCCATTCTTCCGACCCACGAACCTTTGTTCGGATTGATGTCGACAATATGATGGAGTCCCAACTCCTGTAACGAAGCCAGATTTTTTTCCGAAGCTCCGACCACGACCAAACTGGCTTTGCCATTCTTTTGAAATTCCATCCCAAGTCCGGCGATCATTCCCATGAAAGTGGAATCCATGCCGGCGCATGCCTCAAGATCGATCGCAAAACTCGTCTGACCTTCCCCAACCGAGGCTTCAACGAAGTTCTTAACGATGGGACTTTCAATAAAGGTCCCCCGTCCTTCCGGCCTGATCCAAATGTGTGATTCGAATGGCTTGGTGAGAATTTGAGAGGGTGATTTCACAACGACCTGGAAGAGACCATACGCCATCCGCGACTCAGGTCAACGAAAGGCATAGATTCTGACCAGCAACAAACAAGATAAGATGCAGGGCAGAGAGCCCGAGCAGTTTTGAAGAGACTCCGTCAGGCTTCATGAGGCGAAACTCGGCGGCTAGAAAAATCGCGGCCAGCGCCAGGCTCACCCAAAACCAACAGAGCGAATTTCCATAGACGAAAACCAGAAGGGCCGGGAGGACGGTCATCCCGTAAATAAGAAATGCCAAAGGACGTCTCCCCCATCTCACCGCCAGAGTCAGTTTGTTGGCGGCACGATCCTCGTCCAGATCACGGTAGTTGTTCACCGCAATCAAAACCGCTGAAAGCAGGCCAATCTGTAATCCCAGGATCCATCCCTGCCAGGGCCAAACACCGGTTTGAATAAAAATCGTTCCCATCACGGCAACGAGCCCAAAAAAGAGAATGACAAACACTTCTCCAAGCCCGCGATAAGCCAGCGGAAAAGGCCCTCCGGTGTATCCATAACTGAGATAAAGTGAAGGAATCCCAATCGCCAGGATGGCCCACCCTCTGACGTGATAGAGGAGAAAGCCGCAAACAACTGCTTGCAGCAACATGAAGACAGCACCCGCATAAACAGCCCGGGGGCTTAAAAGACCTCCTGCCGTCGCTCGTTGGGGACCGAGCCGGGCTGACGTATCAGCCCCCTTTCTGGCATCGATGACGTCATTAAAAAAGTTGGTCGCAATTTGAATAAAGACGGCCCCCAGAACTGTCACCACAGCCAATCGAACATCAAAATTTCCGGTAAGATGCCACGCCATGAAACAGCCCGACCAAACCGGGACCACGGCGGCCGGGAGAGTCTTGGGGCGGGAAGCAAGCACCCACGCTTTCCAAACCGGTATCATCTCTCGAGTCTATGGCACCCGGGGGAACTTTGAAAAGTCAGGTTTCCGTTTTTCGATAAATGCTTGTTTACCCTCTTTGGCCTCTTCGCTCATGTAATACAGCAATGTCGCATTTCCAGCGAGATCGAGCAGACCCATTTGGCCGTCACAATCTGCATTGAGAGCCGACTTGAGACATCGAAGGGCCAACGGAGAGTGCTCCAACATCTCACGGCACCATTTCACGGTTTCAGTTTCCAACTCTGCGTATGGTACCACGGTATTGACCAAACCCATCTCGAGAGCCTGAGCCGCGTCATACTGGCGACAAAGATACCAAATTTCACGCGCCTTTTTCTGCCCCACAATTCGAGCAAGATAACTGGAGCCCAGCCCCCCATCGAACGATCCCACTTTCGGACCAGTCTGCCCGAAGCGGGCATTGTCGGCCGCAATTGTCAAATCGCAGACAATATGGAGAACATGTCCTCCTCCGATGGCATATCCGGCCACCATCGCCACAACAGGCTTTGGCAATCCCCGGATCTTCTTTTGCAGATCGAGCACATTGAGACGGGGAACGCCATCTTCACCGAGATACCCCGCATGGCCGCGGACCTTCTGGTCTCCTCCGGAGCAGAAGGCTTTTTCACCTTCTCCCGTCAAAATGATCACTCCAACCTTCTCGTCCTGATGAGCCATTTCAAAGGCTGACAAAAGCTCTTTCACAGTCAGAGGACGAAAGGCATTCCGAACCTCGGGGCGATTGATGGTGATTTTAGCAATCGCGCCATCCTCGCTCTTTTCATAGCGAATGTCTTCGTAGTCAGCGGCTGATTTCCACATCTCCGAGTCTCACGCCGCAACCACCGGGAAGCAACGCCTCATTCAAGTTTATCACCACATTTACGACAGAAATTGGCATCAGGAAGATGACCGTGAACTCCGCATCCGGGGCAAGCATCACTCGTCGGGTCTCCCAAATGGCTTTTGAGTAACTCCGAGGTCACAATTCCAGTGGGTACGGCAATGATGGCATATCCGGTCAGCACGTAAAAAGAAGTCAGGATCTTACCAATGGTCGTGATCGCCACCATGTCACCATAACCCACGGTTGTGATGGAGACGATCGCGTAGTAAATGCTGATGGGAATATTGGTAAAATGGGTTCCCTCTTCGCCAGACTCGACCAAATACATCAGGGTCCCTGCAAGAACCGAGAAAAGGAATACTGTAAAGAAGAAGACAAATATCTTTGCCCGGCTCTCCATCAAACCACGCATGATCGTTTCACCTCCCCGAACATGACTGACCATCTTGAGAACACGGAACATCCTCAAGAGGCGAAGGATTCGAATCACCATCAGGGAATGAGCCCCGGACAAGAAGATCGCCAAATAGGTCGGGAGACAGGACAACAAATCCACAATCCCGTAAAAACTCGTGATGTATCGCAGCGGTCGACGAACCAAGGCAATCCGCAGAAGATACTCTGCCGTAAAGAGAACCGTAAATACCCATTCAATGGCCTTGAGAAGCCCACCGTGGCTCTCCCGAATGCTATCAACACTTTCGAGGGTCACCGCGAGGACACTCAGAACGATCGCCCAGAGAAGGACGACGTCAAAAGCCTTCCCCAAGGGGGTCTCGGCTTCGAAAATGATCCGCCATAGCCGTTCCTTAAGAGTTTCGGGTTCTTTTTCTTCCACGGGCGCGAGTTTAATGCTTTCACCTCTGGAGGGCCAGCAGTCTCTTATCGCTAAGAATCCCTCCTTTAACTACGTTTTTTCACCGTGAAGTTTCTTACTTTCATTCTGAGCACCGGAGTGGCGGTGGCCATCCCGACCATCGAGGAAGCCCGCCGCATCCTGGGGTCCCAAAACACAAACGAGCGGGAGGAATTCACAATGAAGATTTGGGAGACCGGGAGAAATACCCTCCCGCTTCTCAGGAAACTGGCAAGAGATGACGACCCGGAAATCTCCAACCGGGCCGGGTTCGTTCTTCGAAGACTCAGAATGGGACTCAAGCCCGGGTCGCCGGAAGATCTCCTCCTCCTTGCCGAAGCCGTTGACATGGCCAAGCCCGAAAAACGAGGACCTGTTCTTAACGATCTTTTGGAACATCCCGAGGGAGCTCCCATCGGACTCGTTTTTCTCGACAACTGGGCCTCACGTGAAGGTGAAAATCCGGAGCGGATTGCGTCCCTCACCAAATTAGTGACCGAAGCTCTTCTCGAACAGCGCAGCTATTGGAAAACCTTCTTCACGGAAGCCCTCTCCCCACGGTGCCGGGGAGCCATCATTGCCGAACTTGCCAGACAGGATCTTCCGATGAAGAGCCAGATGATCTCGGTCTTGGGAAAAACCCGGACCGGAGCAGTCTACGAAGCAGCCATGTCATCCCCTGCCGGATTGAATCAAAGCGCCCATCGAAGCCTTGCTCAAATCGCAGTTGCCCAAGGCGAAGTCCCTCTGGCCTTGCAGATCCTAAAAGATGGCCTAGAAACCGCCATTGATCCGGATCTGGCCCGGAATCTGGCCTATCTTGAAGCCGTCAGCGAAACACCGGCTTCCGCCCATGATGGCAAATGGGCCCATGAACTTGCTTTGTTTAGAGCGCGCATGAAGGCGGATTTCCCGGAGACTCTTCATCTCGCCAAAGAGATGGTGAAAAGACCTCTTTTGAAGTACGAAAGCCACCTCCTTTCGGGAGCCCTTGCGATTCCCGATCCAGCCGAAAAGAGCGCCCCTTCCGATAGTTCCACCCTCCATGCCCTTCACTCCTTCTTTGGCTCGCCTGCAGGAGAACCTGACATCGAAGCACTTGCCTCCGCCATCCTGATCGATTGGTCGACACTCGCAAGGACCCTCACGATGCTCGGCCGCCCGATTGAAGCGTCTGAAATCCTGGACTCCAATGGCCAGGCCAGCTCTGCAGTCGGTCTGCTCTGGAGGACCGGAAACCGGGATAAGGCTCTTGGAATTTCCCAACGAACACTAGATGGCATCGACGAGAACGATCAGATCAGAATGCGCCTCACCCTCGCCAAACTCTATCTTGAATCAGGCGAAAAAGAGTTTGCAGCCAAGGTATTCGAACCTCTCATCTTTCAAGGCATCCAGCGAGACGACATCCGCCGGTCAGCCCTCGCAATCGGCCTGAAAATCTTTCCAAGGGAGAAACTCCTTCCGCTGGCCAAAAACCTTCTCGCCGAGCGCCCCTTCCAACGTGCTGCCGCCATTGCGGTCTTACTCCCCTATCCGGAAAAGGTCAGCGTTTCCTGGTATGAATATTTTCGCGAGCAAAATCCCCTTCTGCCACCGTCCATCATTTTCAAAAAAGTCGAAGATTTTTTAAACGGCGATCTCACGAAGGCTCGCGAGATCATTTCCGTCTCTCTAAAGGAAAAGACTAAAAACACTCTCCTTCCAAACGATGCCCTTTACCAACACGCTCTCCACCTCCGACTCCCCGCCTCACTGGAGATCGTTGAAAAAGCGGCATGGTATCAGCTCTCGACCAGCGATCTCCTTGGGGTCATTCGAGATGAATCATGGCCTGACGAATCCAGGAAGAGAGCTCTCCAAATTGCTCTTAAGATCACTCCGACAGACATCTCACTTCGATGGTTCGACCTTCAACTCAATCAGAATGGGAGTCTCGAATCCCTTCACCTCCTGACCCTTGGGGATCCCGGCGCCGCGCTCCGTCTTGGAGCCTATACCGGGAAAAGGGAGACCCTCTCCCGATGCACCGGGGTGGCCAATCTCAAAGACAACTCCAGTCTTCGGTGCCTTTCCGTCCTCGCAAAATCCTACTTCAAGAATGGTGAGATTAAGGAGGCCGCCCGTCTTTTTCAGACCATTCTGTGTGGCGAAATCGCAGCCGGAAACCAACCTGCCTCATCCATTCAAGCAACTCTTGAAAATCTCGCCTTCCTCTATGAAGCACGCTTTCAACTCTCGACAGGGGAGGACGAAAAAAAGCTCTGGGGCCACCGATTGAAGTCGATCGGGATAAAATCAACGACCGAGTAGCCTCTTCGCCTGCCCCATACTGAGACTTCGATATTCCGACGCACTAAAAATGGTGGGAGTCCTGCCCCAACCATCACTGTTACGACCTTCGACGTAGGCGTTCGAACCGGTTCTGACAGATCGGCCTGTTTCGTTCGCAGACCCTGTTTGATAAGATCCGGTTGAGAAATCCTTCCCGGTGGACCCGGCCACGCGACTTGCCTCATTTGATTTGCGACCGCCAAACCACGATTTTTTCCCGGATTCTCCGTAGGAACCGGTTTGGTAGGAGCCAGTCGAATAGTTTTTACCACCGGCCCACGCCTTCTTTTGATAGGAGCGCTGAAGATAATCGGGGAGGTCTCCATTGGCTTTCGCGTAGGCCGATTCGGCCTGAGTGTCATACATGCTGCGCTTACCTCCGGTGATCGACCCATTGTCCCCTTTTTCGACATCTTCGTTATTGAAGGCGAAGGGATTGTTTTTTCCTTTCTTATCGATCTTGGTGACGGTCGCCCCTTGGGCCTCCGGCTCAAGGCCTGAATCTGATGAGGACGAAGAGCAAGACACGAGTCCTGAAGTCACAATCAAAAGCCAAACCAAACGCTGCATGGGATGCTTGTAAGGGTTCGAGTCCGAAAGCTCAAGGCCGCAGTTCCCCCCAATGAATCACCCAATCGAGGCAAGGCACGGGAGAAATCAAAAACCGGCCAATTTAGAGGTCCAACTTGGTCCAGGCGGCGTTGTTCAGAGACGACTCGACACACGCTCCAATAAAGGCCACGCCGGCCACCCCATCGTCAACCGTCGGGAAATCGTAACCACCCTCGGGGGGAGAATTCCCGTCGATCTTGTCGCCAATCGCACGAGCCGCAGCAAGATAGATATTGGCAAAAGCTTCGATGAATCCCTCCGGATGCGCAAATGGTGTCCGCGAATTGGCCTGCGCCGCCGCGCCAAGGTAGTCGTTTCCACGACGATAGGTTTTCCGCGGGGCGTTCGCGTATTTCACAATCAGCTCATTGGGATCTTCCTGGTGCCATTCAAGAGAGGCCTTGGTACCATAAACCCGGATGTTGAGATTATTTTCGTCCCCATTGGAGATTTGCGAGGCATAGATGATTCCTTTGACCCCTTCGGTGAAGCGAACAAGACAGTTGCCATCGTCATCCAGTTCGCGCCCGGGAATAAAGGCGGTCAGTTCAGCTGCAATTTCATCCACTTCCAGACCAGTGATATACTTGGTGAGATTATGGGCGTGCGTTCCGATGTCTCCCATGCAGTTCGATTTCCCGGCAATCTTGGGATCGGCTCGCCAATTGGAAATGGCACTGTTCCCCTCACCCTCAACATCCCCAACGGCATACCCCTGGGGATACTCGGCGACGACTTTCAACAAGCGACCCAATTCACCGGCTTCAACCATCCGCCTGGCCTCTTTGACCATTGGATAACCGGTGTAATTGTGAGTGAGGGCAAAGACGAGGCCCGAGGCCTCGACGATCTTTTTCAATTCCTTCGCCTGCTCGAGATCCACGGTGAGAGGCTTGTCGCAAATGACGTTGATGCCAGCTTCCAAAAAGCACTTTGCCACCGCAAAGTGGAGGTGATTTTGAACCACGATGGAGACAAAATCGATGCCATCCTCACGAGCGGCTTCGGCCTTGGCCATTTCTTCGTAATTTCCGTAAGCACGTTCCGGATCGATGAAAAAATCCTGTCCCGACAGCTTCGATTTTTCGGGATCGGAGGAAAATGCTCCAGCGACAAGCTCGATCTTTCCATCGAGATTCGCCGCCATGCGGTGCACCTGTCCAATGAAGGCCCCGCGGCCTCCTCCCACCATTCCCATTCTAAGTTTTCGATTCATGATCCTTTAGAGTGAAATGGCTTTACCGGAATTCGATGACTTATAAATGGCATCGATGATCGTCATCAAATGCAAAGCCTGATCGGGGGTGTTGAGTGGAGCGGCCTTGCCCTCAATGGACTCAACGAAGTTGGCTGCCGAGTCGATCCGCCCCATGTCCTCGCATTCGGGCATTTCCAAAACGGTATCGACCGATTTTCCGTCCACCTGGGTATAAAGCTCACAGGTGTCGATTGCGGTTTCATCCAGACCGTCGCTTCCAAAGAGGCGTTCGACTTTTCCTCCGGCCTTCGTTCCCTGGAATACAACCGAAACTTCCTCACGCTTGATCATCTCGGCCCAGGAAACCTGAAGGGTCAGGACCTGTCCGGTGTCAAAGGTGACAAATCCATGCGCGGCGGCCTCGACATCAGTGACGCCGTCGGCACGATCGGGAATGCCCCAGGGCCCCTTGAATCCGGGATCACCCATAAAGGTATCGAAAGTTTGCCCAAGGACATTGGTTGGCTTGGGATAGCCCATGAAGTAAAGCGCCAGGTCAATCATGTGAAGGAGGTCAATCGTGGCACCTCCGCCGGCAAGATCCTTGGTGGTGAACCAACCACCAAAGCCGGGAATACCGGTGCGGCGAATCCACTTCGATTGTGCCGAGTTGATCTTCCCGATCTCTCCGGCTTCGATGCGCTTCTTCAACTCAACAGACTCGGGGCGGGCCCGGTTGTTGAAGTTGAACATGAGCGTCTTGCCAGCGGCTTCGGATGCCTTGATCATGCCTTCAACTTCGGCGGCACTGAGCGCGGGCGGCTTTTCACAAAAGACGTGTTTCCCCGCCTCTAAACACTGCACTGCGAGTGGGGCATGAAACTTGTTCGGAACGATGATACTGATCGCATCAATCTCGTCGTTGGCGAGCATCTCCGCGACATCGGTGTAAGTCTGGGAAACCCCGTACTTCTCCGCCGCGGCGGCCGCTGCTTCTGCGCTCATGTCGCAAACAGCGACAATTTCGCCACCGGCTTTGACAAATCCGGCGTGATGATACTGGAGCATTCCTCCTGCTCCGATGACTCCAATTTTCGTGGCCATGGTATAGTTTTCTTTTACTGGTTATCGCCGTCGAAGGCTGAGTCGAACATTCCACCTTCATTACGGGGGAAGTCGAGAGACTTGGTGAAGGTGCAGCTCTCAGCCGCACCGTGAAAACGCTCCATCCGTCCGTCTTCCCATTCAACAGAAAGTGGTCCGCTGTAGCGGGTGTCATTGAGAGCGACAATGATTTCCTCAAAGTCGATGTCACCACGACCCACGGATCGGAAGTCCCAGTAACGGCGGGCGTCGCAGAAATCAGTATGACCTCCGAAAATCCCAACCGTTCCGTCACCATGCCCCCACCAGACGTCCTTCATGTGGACGTGGAAGATGCGGTCGGCGAACTCGCGGATGAAGCGAACATAATCAACGCCCTGATAGCCGAGGTGGCTGGGATCGTAGTTAAACCCGAAGCGTTTGTGTCCTTTGACAGCCTCGATGGCACGGGCGGCCGATGCGATATCGAAAGCGATTTCGGTGGGGTGGACTTCGAGACCGAAGTTCACATCCACGGCATCGAAGGCATCGAGAATCGGAAGAAAGCGGTTGGCAAAATCCTGGAATCCCTTATCGAGATAAGCCTGATCGGTTGGGGGGAATGCGTAGAGGGCATGCCAGATGCTGGATCCGGTAAAGCCATTCACGACAGCTCCGATGCCCGACTGCTCGCGGCCCGCCATGTAATCCCTTCCGGCATCGATGAACTTGCGACAGGCCTTTCCGGTGTCGATCATTTCCTGGGCCGCGCGCTGGCGGACGCCTTCAGGATCGCCATCTCCATAAATGTGGGGCGACAGGATGGCGGCATGACGCTCGTCGATTGGGTCGCAAATGGCCTGACCAACGAGGTGGGCTGAAATTGCAAAACAAGAGAGGTCGTTTTTCTTCAGAAGCTCCCAGCGTCCTTCGACGTAGCCCTCTTCATTGAGAGCGGCCTGGACATCAAAGTGATCGCCCCAACAGGCGAGCTCGACTCCGTCGTAGCCCATTTCCTTGACTTTCGGAAGGAGTTCGGCGAGCGGAAGATCGGCCCACTGGCCGGTGAATAGTGTGACTGGTCTGGACATGGTTTTTTGAGTTTAGTGACTGTTGGTGTTTAAAAGGATCCCGGGATCTAGTGAAGCCAAAATCATTGAGAATTCTATTGTTGATGGATGAAGGCCTGGAATGAATCAATCATCCCATCATAGATCTCCTTCGCACCAACTTCGGGCGCTATCGTTCGCCCTTCCTTTGGCTGGCTGAACTTGGATTCAAGCTCGGCAAGATCTGTCCCCGTGCCATGAGCAGCGCGCATCGCCGCCCCAATTGTTGCCGACCCGGGAACATCGAGCCGATCCACCGGAACACCAAAGACATTGGCAATCATTTGGGCGATGCCGTCATTTTCAGATGCTCCGCCGGTGATGTAAATTCGCTCCGGATCAACACCGAGCCACCCGGAGTGCGCCCGCATGTTCAAAAACTGCCCTTCCATCACGGCTCGAACCGTCGCTTCAGGGGAATGGTCGCCCTCTTTGGAAAACACAGGCCCTCCCGTGTCGATTGCCGGGGTGATTTCCGGCTCATAGAAAGGAAGCATCATAAGTCCGTCATTCCCGATCGGTGTCGCGGATAAGGCTTCTTTCTCAAAGGCACTCCAATCGAGATCGAATTTCTTTTTCACAGCCTCACGGGCCAGCGAGCCATTCTTGAAACAGATCAAGCTCATATACCCTCCGGCGGGGTTTCCAAAGACATGCCCAAAGCCATTTGGATCAGTTCTTGGCTCGGGCATGGCCGCAAAAAGAGTGTCGCTCGTGCCGAGACTAATCACCACTTTCCCGGGTGAAGCGGCACCCATTCCGATCAAACTACAGGGATTGTCTCCCGACCAGATGATGGTCTCACAAATCGGAGAAAAGCCGTATTTTTCGACGAAATATGACGAAACCGGTCCTGATTTTGTCGACGACAGGGCACACGGCGGGAGTTTTTCAAGAAGCCCGTCTGCGGTGGCATTCACAAGGTCACGGTCCCATTCCTTTTCAGCAAGGTTCATCAGATTCATGCCCGCCCCGTCACCATGATCAATGGCGACACTCTTCCCGGCGAGGATCGAGGCGAAAAAGGAACTCACCAGGTGAATCACACCGGTCTCAGCATACGCATCTGACTCGGTCTTGAAAAACTTACGAATCTGGGGACCGGTGAATCGTGCAACCGCAACAGAACCTGACTTCGAACAAACGATCTGATTTCCCCCAACAGCAGCCGCGATTTCAGAGCACTCTCCGCTCGTTGAACTATCCATCCAAATCGGCGAACTCTGACGGGCCAGACATCCTGCCAGCTGGCTCTTGAGATCCGAGGAAGCGGAAAGGGAAGCCAGTTTCTCGTCAAAACAGCTTCGCAGATAAACGCTGCCATGTTGCTGGCCCGATCCGGAAACCGCCTCAATCTTCGAAAAATCGACTCCAGCCCCTTTCATCCGACCGAGCAGAAGATCAAGAGCCTCCACCCACATCAAGGGGTTGGCATGAATTTCGCCACGGAGACCCGATTCATCGTAGCCGTGAGGCTGACCATAATCGGGAAGATCCTGACCGAAATTCACCGAATCACCAGCAACAACGATCCCCTGATCGGTATCAAGAATGACCGCCGAAAGGCTCTGGGTTGAGGAATCGAGTCCAAGAACGAGAGACATATAAGACTAGAGATAATCGTTGAGAAGATTTTCAAGACGCTCCTGACGACCGCTCGAAAGCTGCGGAGGCGTGATTGCCAGGGCGTGGTCATGAAGTGAGTCGAAGTTTGCCTTTCCGGATTCAATTTCGGCTCCCACTCCAGTGTCATAGGAAGAAT
Source organism: uncultured Verrucomicrobiales bacterium (assembly GCA_937916505.1). Lineage (GTDB taxonomy): Bacteria > Verrucomicrobiota > Verrucomicrobiia > Verrucomicrobiales > Akkermansiaceae > SW10. The sequence goes on from CALFSW010000259.1 coordinate 12,961, forward strand.
AGCGGTTTTTCACGAATTCATCGAAACGCCCCTCTTCAATGATCTTGGCAGCAATCTTGAGACCTCGCGCGAAGGCATCCATGCCACCAATGTGCGCGTGGAAAAGATCTTCGGGCTCATGACTTTCACGACGACGTTTGGCGTCAAAGTTGAGCCCCCCGGTGGTAAACCCACCCATCTTGAGGAGACGGATCATGATATTGGTGGTGCCGTAAATATCAGTTGGGAACTGATCGGTGTCCCAACCAAGAAGTTCGTCTCCACGGTTTGCATCAATCGATCCCAGCGCACCTGCACCCATCGCAACTTCCAGTTCATGCTCCATGGTGTGTCCGGCCAGCGTGGCGTGATTGGTTTCCAGGTTGAGCTTGAAGTGATCAAGCAGGTCATATTCCCGAAGGAAATTCAAACAGGCAGCCGAATCGGAATCGTATTGGTGGGTCGACGGCTCGCGCGGTTTGGGCTCAATATAGAACTGCCCCGTGAAGCCAATCTTCCTGGCGTAATCAACTGCCATATGAAGGAAGGCGGCGAGGTGATCGACCTCCCTCTTCATGTCTGTATTGATCAATGATCCGTATCCTTCACGTCCACCCCAGAAGGTGTATCCCGGGCCTCCAAGGCGATGGGTCGCATCGATGGCATTTTTGACCTGACTCGCGGCATACGCAAAGACATCGGCACTTGGAGAAGTTGAGGCTCCCTGCGCATAGCGGGGGTGGGCAAAGAGACAAGCGGTCCCCCAGAGGAGCTTCTTCCCGCTGCTCTTCTGAAACGTTTCCAGTTCATCGACGACTCTATGGAAAATTTCATGCGTCTTCGCGAGCGTCTCACCTTCCGGAGAGATGTCGCGGTCATGGAAGCAGTAGTAGTCGATATCGACCTTATCGAGGAATTCAAAAAAGACCGGCACACGGGCAAGGGCATTCTCCAGAGTCTCCTGTCCATTGTCCCAGGGCATCAACGCCGTTCCATCTCCAAAGGGATCTCCCAGCCCATTGCGCATGCAGTGCCAGTAGGCCGCACCAAAGCGCATGTGATCACGCATCGACTTCCCTGCGACCACTTCATCAGGGTTGTAGTGATGGAATGCGAAGGGATTATCGGAGTCGGGACCCTCGTATTTAATTTTCGGGATATTGGGAAAGTATTCTGACATCGGTGGATAATGAAGTTTCAAACGGCAGGATTATCCCAACCGCAGGATGAAGCTAGCAGAAAGTTCTTCCGAAAGGCCATGATCCAATCCATCGTTTTTTTGTCCTAATTCGTCAATTACCATGTCATCCAACCACTTCGATGATTTCACCGCCCGTCTCAAACCAGGTCAGATTGCCCTCGGACTTTTCGAAGCCCTTCCGGACGTGATGTTTTGGATCAAGGATCAAGCGGGTGAGATCATTTTCGCCAATCGCGCCTATGCCCAGCTTCTTCAGCGTTCTCCCGAGGATCTCGTCGGGAAAACGGATGAATCCCTCTTTCCTCCTACCATGGCGAAGTTCTTCCGGAGCGATGATGAAAAAGTGATTCGCTCCGCAACCCCTCTCCACAACAAGTTGGAAATCGTGACCCGCCCCGGTGGCGGAATCGAATGGAGAATGACCTCCAAGATCCCCCTTTTTGGTGAAGGTGACGAGGTGATGGGAACAGCCGGGGTTTCCCGTCGTCTGGAACATGGCGAAGGCCCTCCGCTCCCAACCCCCCACCGTGCCATCTCCAAACTCATCGACCAAATTCACGAAAACCTTGGAGAAGACATCAGGGTGCAAACACTGGCACGTGAGGCCGGAATGTCGGTCAGTAGCCTGGAACGAAAATTTCGCCAATATCTCGGGACAACGCCGAAACGTTACCTGGTTCGAGCCCGAATTGCGGCGGCATGCGATCAACTACTCAGCACGACTCTGAGTATCGGCCAAATTGCCGCCTCGCTGGCCTATCAGGAACACGCTTCCTTCACTCGCGCCTTTATCTCGATCATGCACATGAGTCCCAAAGATTACCGCGTCTTCTACCGGACTTAAGGTGAGGAACAGGGAGGAATCTTTATCTGAAGTGTTGTTCACGACGATCGACCTGTCCCTTCCTCTTGAAGAATGGTCTGACTTCGATGATGGTATCGATGCCGAAGGCACTGTGACAACGTAGACCCTTCCCGATGCTGCCGTCGCGGGAACAGATAAGCTCTTCCTTATAGTTAAGGAGAACCAATAATCTTCCCGTCCACCTTCGCAACGCTCCGATGTCGCTTCACCAGCAGCATGGGAGCGTTTTGTATGACAGGATGAAGTCCCGAGACTTCATCGAAAAAGATACAGAAAAACCTTGGCAAGCCCCTAATCTTGAGCCAGCTTCCGCGCCCACCACCTAAATTATGGTAGCACTTCGACTCACTCGCCAAGGTTCCAAGGATCGTCCTTATTACAAAATCGTAGCTGTTGACAGCCGCAAGCGTCGCGATGGACGTTACATCGAGCAGCTTGGGACCTACAATCCAATGGCTGAAGGTGAGAACTACACTCTCGACCTTGAAAAGGCCGACAAGTGGCTTGGCGTTGGAGCCAAGCCCAGTGGCACCGTTGCCAGCATCATCAAGAAGGTGCGTAAGGCCGGCTAACGCTGAATTTTCCAGTTTTTTCAAATCCCGCCGTCTTCGGACTGCGGGATTTTTCGTTTTGACATCCTGAAAGTATTTGGCACTTTTACCAAGTAATGGACACCAGCACTGTCGACCGCGTCACCGTCATCAAGGCTCTCGCCCATCCCACCCGACTTCGCGTCGCAGAGCTTCTCGCCCAAAAAACCTCCTGCGTCAGCGAGCTCCACCAACAAATTGGTGGCGACCTCTCCACCGTCTCCAAACACCTCTCCATCATGCGCGAAGCCGGCTGGCTCACGTGTCACAAAACCGGGCTCCACATCCATTACTCTCTCGCCTGTAATTGCCTCGACGAATTCCTCCGCTGCGTCGATTCCCTCGCTCAAGATCCCTCAAATTGCTGCTAAAATGACTCTCACCGAATTCTCCCAACTCCTCCTCGATCATCCCGACCATGGCATGATCCTGGCGCTGCCAGATGGCTCAACAGCGCCCGCCCACTTTCACATCACTGAAGTCGGCGCCGTCTCCAAATCCTTCCTCGATTGCGGCGGAAAACGCCACTCCGAGCAAGCCTGTGTCCTCCAGGTCTGGGTTGCCGACGACTATGACCACCGGATTCAAGCCGGCAAGCTTGCGCGCATCCTCGACGCAGCCTCCGGTCTTTTTGACTCCCCGGACGTTCCCGTTGAGTTCGAACACGAGGCCCCTGTCCTCACCCGCCTTCCCATTGAATCTGTTGAAACCGAAGGTGACACGATCATCTTCCACCTCTCGCTCAAAGAAGCCGACTGCCTCGCCAAGGACATTTGCCTGCCCAAGCGCGACTTCAGTCTCCCGAACATTCCTGCCAGAGGCCTCACGGCCTCCATCAAAGTCTCTCCACGTATCAAAGCATGACCTCTAAAATCGGAATCAACGGCTTCGGCCGCATCGGACGCCTCGACCTCCGCGCCGCCTTCGGCGATCCCAGCCTCGAATTCGTCCACATTAACGAAGCCCACGGCCCCGCCTCCACCTCGGCCCACCTCCTCGAGTTCGACACCGTCCACGGCCACTGGGACGGCCACGAAATCACCAGCGACGACACCTCTCTCACCATCGATGGTCAACGGATCACCCATTCCCAAAACGACACCATCGAAGCCACCGATTGGTCCGGCTGCGACATCGTCCTCGAGTGCTCCGGTCAATTCCGGACCCCCGCCCTGCTCCGGAACTACTTCGACCAAGGCGTCAGAAAAGTCATCGTCGCCGCTCCCGTCAAAGAAGGCGCCCTCAACGTCGTCGTCGGCTGCAACAACCATCTCTATCAACCCGAAGAGCACCACCTCCTCACCGCCGCTTCCTGCACCACCAACTGCATCGCCCCCGTCGTCAAAGTCATCCACGAAATCTTCGGCATCAAGCACGGCATGATCACCACCTTGCACGACCTCACCAACACCCAGACCATTGTCGATGCTCCCCACTCCGACCTTCGCCGTGCCCGCTCCGCCGTCAACTCCCTGATCCCCACCACCACCGGGTCGGCCACCGCCATCACCATGATCTACCCCGAGCTCAAGGGCCTCCTCAACGGCGTCGCCGTCCGCGTCCCCATGCTCAATTCCTCCCTCACCGACTGCGTCTTCGAACTCAAAAAAGAGACCACCGTCGAGGAAGTCAACGCCGCCCTCAAATCTGCTTCCGAAGGATCTCTCAAAGGTATCCTCGGCTACGAAGAACGCCCCCTCGTCAGCGCCGACTACGTCAACGACCCCCGCTCCGGCATCGTCGACGCTCCCTCCACCATGATGGTCAACGGCACCCAGCTCAAACTGCTCGTCTGGTATGACAACGAATGGGGCTACGCCAACCGCATGATGGACCTGACGCGACAAGTCGCAGAAAGTCTCTAGCACGAGAATACCTGTTCATCGGCTTATACATGAACGCCCGCGCCTACGCTCTCGTCACCGCCGCCTACTGGGGATTTACCCTCACCGATGGAGCCCTGCGCATGCTCGTGCTCCTGCACTTTCACGACCGGGGCCTCACCGCGATCCAACTGGCCTTCCTCTTCCTCCTCTACGAATTCTGCGGAATCGTAACCAACCTCTTTGGCGGCTGGCTGGCCTCCAGCAAAGGCCTGAAAATCACCCTCACCTCGGGCCTTTTCCTGCAAATCCTCTCCCTCGTCCTCCTCTCCCTCCTCAACCCCGCGTGGGGCCTTTCTCTCTCCATCGCCTATATCATGGGCACCCAGGCACTCTCCGGCATTGCCAAGGACCTCACCAAAATGAGTTCCAAAAGCGCGGTCCGCGTCCTTCTTCCCACCGACACCGCCGAAGCACAATCCGGACTCTTCAAGTGGGTCGCCGTCCTCACCGGATCCAAAAACGCCCTCAAAGGAGTCGGCTTTTTCCTTGGCGGCCTCCTTCTCACCACTCTCGGATTCCAATGGTCCCTCTGGTCCATGGCCATCGCATTGGGAGGCATTTTCCTCGTGATCAAATTCGGCCTCACCGGTGACCTCGGCCGTTCCAAACAGAAAACCAAATTCAAGGAACTCTTCTCCAAAACACGCGAAATTAATATCCTCTCCGCCGCTCGCTTCTTCCTCTTCGCCTCGCGCGATGTCTGGTTCGTCGTCGGCCTCCCCGTCTTCCTTAGTAGTGTTTTCCACTGGTCCCACTCCGTCACCGGAGCCTTCATGGCCGTCTGGGTCATTGGCTACGGCATCGTGCAAGCCTCCGCACCCAAACTCCTCCGCAAAAAGGAAGCGGTTTCCCAAACTGCCCACTCCACCTTGATCTGGGGATTCCTCCTTCTCCTCGTCAGTGGTCTCCTCGCCCTCGGCGTCCAAAACAGCTTCCACCTTGTCCCCACCATCCTCGGCGGACTCCTGGTTTTCGGCATCGTCTTCGCGATGAACTCCGCCCTCCACTCCTACCTCATCCTCGCCTACTCCGATGCCGACAAGGCTGCTCTCAACGTTGGCTTCTACTACATGGCCAATGCCGGCGGCCGCCTCTTCGGAACCCTCCTCTCCGGCCTCATCTATGCCTGGGCCGGCCTCGCCGCCTGCCTCTGGGTCAGCACCGCCTGCGTCTTCCTCGCTGTCATTCTCACCATTCCTCTCACCAGAAAATCACCCCTTTCTTCTTCATAGTCATCAAGCTTATTAAAAGTGACGCGACGACAGGGCAAACAACTCATCGAAATCGCTCTCAAATAGCTCGAGCGAAGGAGATCGCGAAGTCGTCGCAATCGCAACGGCGTAGTCGGCCAACGGCAGATTTAATGATCTTACTCTCCATGATTCGTCAGGACAATCATCAGACCAGTCGCGAACAATCATCTCAGCGATCACCTCGCTCGGAGTGACATCGAACTCCGCCAGCGGGTGGGTAAGACCGCGACCGATCCCCTTGAGGTAAGCCTCCTTACGAGCCCAAATTTCGAAGAACGCTTTCCTTGAATCTGATGCGTTTTCAATGAACCCCTGCTCCTCCTCCGTAAACTGACGTCTCATGCTCAAGTCTCTGCTGTTGCGACCAAGCGCATATTCCAAATCCACTCCAACTTTACTCTCTCCAGTGACGGCCAGTATCGCGACCTCATGGGATCGCGAGAGGCTGAACTGGATCTTCGAATCATGCTTCCGATCCAATGACGGTTTCCCCCATTTGTTTCGCGAAAAAGAAAGCTCCTGAAAAGGGCAAGAGAGGTAATACGCAAGAATCAGCCTCTGGAGGAGAACTCCTCCCAGGTAGCGTCTACGATCTGTCTCGAAACGAAATCGTCGGGCGCGTTCCTGTTCTTCGGGAGCCAGAAAATTCAATGCGTCATCCAAGCGCGGAGACAAAAGACCCCGGCATACCCAAAGATGAATCCCTTCCGGGGGAGAAGAGTTGGGCCACCGTTTCATTCCTGCAAAGAGACATACCCTCCCCCTCCCGATTTGAAAACTGTCGTATTTCCGAATCAGAAGTGATAGGCTCGCCCTTTCCAGATGTGTCGGCTGGACCAGTCGACACAAAATCCAGATCGAGATCATCCGAGAAACCCGCCGCCCTATTATCAGACTCGCTCGCCACCACTATCGCGGAGATCGCTGCGCATCCGATTCTCCCCTTGCACGGCGAAAAGGTTGCAGACGAAAATAGGTCAAGCAGCGCCACAACCATTCCAAGGGCCCTTGACGAAAGTATTTCAGCCAGAAACGGACGAGGAAAATCTGAAGAACCCAAATTCCCACCACTATGACAAGCTGAAGAAAATAATCGACACTCCCATAGAGCCCCAAGCCGAAGCCATAGAAAATGAAGGTGGCGATGAGAGATTGCCCAATATAGCAGGAAAGCGCGGTCCGACCGACCTCCGCAAGACGATTGCGCAGCCATGGCAAACGGGATCCCTTGCACCAGAGCATCACCAGGCCGATATACCCGCAGGCAATCGGGCCGGTCGCGAGCATGTGTGGAATCCGCCCATAGAAGTATGTGGTTTGCCAATCCCAGATATTGTATAGGTTGTACTCCAGACCGATTAGGGAAAGTGGAATTCCAATTCCAAATCCCCAGACCATCATTCGACAATAGGTTCTCTCGCTCAGTTCCGCACTAAAGCCCCCCCATCGATAGAGTGCCATGCCGATGAGCATCATTCCCAATGCCCGGCCAATGTAATCTCCCCAGAGACTCGCACTACGGAGCAATTCTCCGGCATTGCTGCCCAGGTTGGTCTCGCCTTCCCACCGGTGGGCCATCTGCTCAGGGTAGGATCCAAGATAAAGATCCAAGTCCTCTTGGATATCCTCATCTTCCGAGTGCCAGTAGTCGTAGTGTGACTCCTGGCTTTCCTCACCCAGGTACGGAATCGAGCCCTGAATCGCCCAGGAGAAGAAAAACTGGAAGAAGAAGATCCCGATTCCGAGGATCAACTGCTTCCGGGCGGCCAGCTTCCGGAAGAAGTAGAGCGGAAAAGCGCATAACGCGTAAACGAACAAAATATCGCCGCTCCAGATGAAGATCATGTGGACGGCTCCAATCATGAGAAGCCACCAATTCCGCACGAAATACGGCCACACCCCTTTTCCCTTCGCGCGGAGGTTGTCGGTAAAGAGCAGGACACTGGCACCGAAGAGCATGGAGAAGAGCGCCATGAACTTGTTTTGCGCCAGCATCGCGGTCAGGTAGTAGGACATCCGGTTGTATGCGGCCTCGTTTCCGTAATCGGAGGGACTCTCGTAGACAATGTCCGGCAGGACGAACAAGCGGATGTTCATCAAGAGAATGCCGAGAAGGGCAAATCCTCGAAGCACGTCGATGGCGACGATTCTTCCCTCTTGTGGTTTGGATTGTTTGGGGAACATCAGGTGGAAGGAGGAGGTTTCGACACGCCGGTGCTAGGTTTGCGCCAGACCCACTCGAGCGGACCGTAGCGGAAGAGATTGAGCCAGAAACTGGCCAGGATAATCTGCAGGATACAGATGACAGCCACGTAGCCCAGTTGCTCCAGGTAGTCGGCCTGACCGTAGAGTCCGAGCCCGATTCCAGAGAAGATGAAAATTCCCAGCACGGTCTGCCCGAGGTAGCAGGTCAGGGCAACTCGGCCGACTCTCGCGATCACCGTGCGCAAATGAATCCAGGAATTCGATTGGCTCCATAGCATGACCAAACCAACGTAACCGACCGCAATGGGAATGGTGGCGAGGTGGTTCGGAATGCGCCCGAGGAACATCGAATACTCCCAAGCATACTCGTTGTAGAGATTGCCCTCCAGTCCGTAGAGAGCCAGTGGGATCCCCAGACCAAAGCCGATCCAAACGAATCTCCGGTAGAAGCGGGCTGAACGTTTGGCGGAGAGAATATTCCATCGGAAGAACGCCATCCCGATCAGCATCATTCCCAGGGATCGCGCGAACAGTCCCCCCCGAAGCGAAGCAGTCAGCAAACCTTCGCCGCGATTCGCGTCGGCGGACGTTTCACTCTCCCAACGTTCCCGGATCTGTTCCGACCAAGCCCCCAAGTGAAGAGCCTTGTCAGCCTCCAGGGTTTCTTCGGAGGGATGCCAGAATCCGGAGAGGGAATCCCGGCTGTCCTCGTGCATCGAATCCAGCGAGCCCTGGATGCTCACATCGAAGAGAATCGGGAGGAAGAAGATGAAAAGACCAAGCCCGAACTGTCCGGCCGCCGGAAGACGGATCAGGAAAAGGAGAGGAAGAGCACAGAGGGCATAGATCGCCAGGATATCTCTCTCCCAAAGAAGAAAGAAGTGCGCCAGGCCAATGAGGAACAAGCAGAAGTAGCGCAGCGAGAGCGTGCTGATGATGCTGCGCCCTCGTTCGTGCAAGCTTCGGGAGAGAAGAATGATGCCTGCCCCGAACAGGATCGAGAAGAGCCCCATGAACTTCTGGTCGGCGAAGATGTGGGTGAAGTAATAAGCGATCCGGTTCCAAAGTGAATCGCTGCCCAGTTCCGGTGGATTGAAATACCCGATGTCGGGGCCCGCGAAGGCACGGATGTTCATGAGAAGAATGCCAAGGACCGCGAATCCGCGAAGCAGATCGATGGAGAAGATCCGCTGCGGCAAGCCGACCGTGGATGGGAGCTCTTCCCGCTCGGGCTTGACCTCGAATTCCTCCGAAACAGTATCGCGCGCGGTGGGAATTCCACACCAACGGGTTTCCTCGGGAACGGTCTCCCCCTTTATCAGAAGAGAGAGTGGCGCGAGTTCGGCCCCCTTCTTCATCTCGGTGTCATAGAGAACCACCGCCATATTCCCCACCGAGCAACGATCGCCGATCTTCAAGTGGGAGGCCTTCATAACGCGGTCCTCGAAGAGATGGTTCTGCACGACGGCGCCGGCATTGAGCTCCGCATGGTCGCCAATCTCGACCAGGTCCCATTCCGAAAACAAAGTCGTGCCCAGATAGACATCCTTCCCGATCTGGCATCCAAGAAGTCGTAGGTAGGGAGCCAGAAACGGAGTGCCCAGCATCGGGGTCATGGACGGCGCCGAGATTGATTCGTAGGCCCCATTCACGGCCTCGTTCTTCCACACGAACATGGACCAGAGCGGATGGATTCCGGGCTTGATCACCCCCATCAGCACCCGCTTGTAAACAACCACCAGGAGACAGGCGATGATATCGAGGACGAGTGAAAACCCGGTCGCAAGGAAAAGTGTCACCAACTCACCCCACTGGGTATACGAATAGAAAACAAAGGCGACGTAGAGGGCGAAAAAGACAAAAGTGAGAATCGAGGGGAACAGGATCCTCATCCCGTCCACCAGGCAACGTTGGAAGACGAGCTTTGCGGTTGGACGGTAGGTGACTGATTCGTCGAAGTTCCCAACGATCTGACGGTGCGGAAGGCCAAATGAAGGAGACCCCAGCCAGTCCGTTCCGCTGGGTGTCTTTTCATGCTCCCTTGGAGGAAGAGACATAAAACCAATCAAACAATCATCCCCCACCGGCCGATTGATCGGCAACATCGCGCTGTTTCCGATGAAACTTCTGTCCCCGACTTCGGAAATTCCAACCTCAACCATCCCGTTGTGGAATCGGCGGCCTCCGATGATCGAGCCATCCGCGAAGAAGCTCCGTTCTCCCAACTTCATCAGATCCGGCGAGAACTGACTCACCGTCGAAAGCTCCGCGAATTTTCCAATCTTTGCCCCCAACATCCTCAGCCAGGTCGGAAAAAAGATCGTCGTATAGAGAGGCAACGCAACCGCCCGACTCGTCCGATAAAAGGTATCAACAAACCACTTTCGCAGATAAAACCAGCTCTCGACCGGATACGTCCCGGTCTTGGTACAAGGCATCACGACAAACTTCACCACCACCACCATCAGGCAGTAGCAGATCAACGAGAACGGGCCGGCGAGAACCACGGCCACCGCAGCAAGGCCCCAACCACCCCACCAGTAAGCCCCAACGAGAAGAGCGAATACCGGAAGGAAAGCGACTGCCGCAATCGCACCCATCACGTAGAGCTGGAGAAGATGGAGAAAACCAAAAAGAATCGAACGCTTGGGTGTGCTCACACCCTCCGCTGCCGGAACAGAAACCTCGGCCGGCTGGGCAGGAGATCCGCTCCAGCTCTCACCTGCCGGAATATTCCCGCCATCCTGAAGAAGGGAGAGATTGTCCAGACGAGTCCCGTCCTCCATCGCGGTGTTGAGACCCAGGGTCGAATGGATTCCGATGTAGCAGTTTTCACCAATCGAGACGCGGCCAATCTTCAAGTAGCCTCCCTCGACTCTCGATCCCAGAAGCTGGGTTTCATTTCCGATGCAAGTGCCCGAGCCGATCTCGATCATGTCGAAACAACCGCATAAGGCCGAGTCGATGACACATCCCTCCCCCACCTTCGCGCCCATCAGCCGGTAGTAGAGACTTAAAAGCGGTGTCCCGGAGAGGAATCCCGTCCCGGAGAGTGCCTGGTAACGGGTCACAAACCACCATCGTAAATAATAGGAACCTCCGACCTGATAAACCCCCGCCCGGTAACGACCGATGACTGCCCACTTGATCACCACGCTGGAGAAGACAAGAGCCGGGTAGCCCAGAATAATGATCGCAGCGACCCAAGCCACCACGCCCGCCGTGCTCATCGTCGGATGGGTTACGGCTCGCCAGAACAGGTAGAAGGACCCAAGTGCCATCGCGGTCAGGATGGCGTAGATCCCATAAATTCCGATGGCCTGAATGATGGCGACCGACGGTCGGTTCAAACCGTTTAGCGGGCGTTCCCTGGCAACTCGGGGAACTTTTTCCTCGATGGATTCTTTTTCCTCCTGCCCTTTCAGAAAAGTAGCCAGTTCGCCGAGCGTCGGATTTTTGTAAACTTCGCGGAGAGCGACATCCACTCCCAGGTCTTCCCGGACTTTCGTCACCATCTGGGCGGCAAGCATCGAGTGTCCGCCAAGCCCGGTAAAAAAGTCATCGCTCGTGTGAAGATTAACGCCCGGGAAAAAATTGCTCCAGATTTCCGCCAGCGCAATTTCCATGGGAGTGGTCGGAGGGTTCTCAACTTCCCTCTTTTTTCCTCGAAACAGTTGCCCGGGATCCGGGAGTTCCCGGCGGTTCACCTTGCCACTGGTCAAAGTGGGAAGCTCGCAAAGCTCATCCAAATACTTCGGAAGCATGTAAACCGGCAACTTTGATTTCAAAGCCGCGTGAAGCTCACCCCGATCCAAAGCCGAAGCCCTTTCGTCCAGAACCACATAGGCGGCCAACTCTTTGACGCCCCCTTCTTCCACCACATTGACGACGGCAGACTGGATCTCCTCCTGCTCAAGGAGCAACGATTCGATCTCAGCAAGCTCGATTCGGTAGCCGCGAATTTTGACCTGTGTGTCGATACGTCCGAGGAAGAGGAGTTCACCCTTTTTATCCCACTGCACCAGATCGCCCGTGCGGTAAAGTCGCTCGACTCTGAATGTCCCGTTGCTCCCGAGTTCGACCTCCATGAAGGCCTTGGCCGTCACCTCGGGCTGATTCAGATACCCGCGGGCCAGGGTCTCCCCTCCCACATAAAGTTCCCCTGCTTCACCGTCGGGCCCAGGCTTCCGTTCACTATCAAGAAGGTAAAGATCATAGCCCCGCAGTGGGGTTCCGATGGTCACCGGTTGATCCGGACGACACTCCGCCGCCGTCGTGTTGACCGTCGCTTCGGTGGGACCGTAGACATTCAACATCCTCCGCCCATTGACCGCCCACCTCGCAATTTGCTCCGGCGGACATTGCTCGCCACTCACAATGAGAACACGAACCGATTCCAGCTCCTCCGTAATCATGGTGAGAGCGGTGGGAACCGTTGAGTAGAACGTCGCACCATGTTTCTTGATGCACGCAGCCACTTCGTTTCCAAGCGCTCCTGACTCCTGGGGACCCACAACAAGAGAAGCTCCATTTGAGAATGCCAGCCACATCTCCTCCACCGAACCGTCGAAACCAAGAGAAAACCCATGATAGATTCGATCCTCGGCGGTGACTTGGCAAACTTCGTTAAAAGCATGCACAAAGCGAACGGTATGACGATGCTCCGTCATCACCCCCTTCGGCTTCCCGGTGGTCCCGGAAGTGTAAATGACGTAGCAGAGATTTCGGTCATCATGACGCACGTCAACAGGAGAAACAGACGCCGAGTCAATCAAAGCAACTCCCTCTGCCCCATCCAGAGAAACAATCTCACCGTGATACCAATCGCTGAGATCATCTTGCAATGACTCGAGAGAACAAACGACGGAAACATCGGCATCGTTAAGAATGTGGCGGATTCGTTCCTCCGGAAAAGCGGGGTCAATAGGGACATAGCCCGCTCCCGATTTCAGGATCCCCAGGATGGCAACGATCGAGACTTCCGATCGGGACGCATAAAGCCCCACCAGATCGCCGGGCTTTACTCCCTTCTCCAAAAGACAATGAGCCAGCTGGTTCGCACGCCTGTCCAGCGTCCGGTAACTCAGCTCCCGTTTGTCGGTGATCAGGGCAACCGCATCGGGCGTCCTTTCAACCTGTTGCTCAAAGAGTTCGTGAAGCAAAAGCGGTCCGGCCTCCGCCAACCCCTGTTTTTTTAGAACCGTGCCTGAGATATCAACTGCCATCTTTTACGTTGGCTCGACCGCGCTCCCACCCTTCGACTTGAATTCTGCAAGCCGCTCCTCGAGCCCTTCCCGATTGTTCCAAAACTCTTGTCCGGCTTCCGGCAATTGGTCAATCGGGTCGTAGTAATGAAAGATCTCATCACCCCTCACACTCGGAGCACTCCAGGTCGAGATTCCGAGAGTTCGGTCATAACTATCGTAGCTCGACACCTCCCGCTTTCCTCCCCCGCCCGGTGCATCGCACACCATCCGTGGAGTGTTGAAACCGGCAATGCTTCCCTGAAGTCTCTTCGAAAGATCACAGGCTTCAGCCACCGTGGTCCGGAGGTGTTCGCACCCGGGAACCATGTCGTGAACGTAAATGTAGTAGGGCTGGATGTTGAGGTAGGCCAACTTCTTGATCGTCCGATACATCACGTCAAAGGAGTTGTTCACGCCTCGAATCAGAACCGATTGATTCCGCACCCTGATGCCGCGATTCACAAGCTCCAGCATCGCCAGCAAGGTCCAGCCCGTCATTTCGTTCTCGGTGCTGAAATGGGTGTGAATGCAAACCTCTTTTATTCGCTTCTGTCCGGTTTGGCAGACCAACTCGAGCGCTGCCATCCATTTCTCATCGGTCAAAATCTTCATCGGCAGGATGGCGATTCCTTTGGTCGCAAATCGAATCCGCCGAATATGGGGAATATCGAGAAGCGTCAGTCCAATCTGCTTGATCTGTGCCGGGCGTAAGAGGAAAGCGTCGCCTCCCGAGATGACCACATCTTCAATCCGGGGATTGTCGCGAATGTATTGAAAGGTCGATTCCCATTCGCCGTGAGTGGCACCATAGGTCGACTTGCTTTTCACTGCCGTGCTGCCACCAACCACCCGGCTGCGCGTGCAATACGAGCAATACGAGCAATACACCGGGCAAAGCGTGATGGGGAGAAAGAGAACCTTATCCGGATAGCGATGGATGAGGTAGGGAGTGGCCTTGTCCCCATCCTCATTGAGGGAATCGTCCATGTAGCATGGATGATCCTCCAGGAACTGCGAACCGAGCGGCAGGAACTGCTTGCGGACCGGATCGTCCACCGCATTCTCCCAATCGATCAGGGAAAAAATGTAGGGTGTCATGCGCACGTTCATCGGTGTGCGCTCGAGCCCGGCTTCGATGTCTTTGGCGAGAGCATTCGAAAGCAAGTGTTGCAGCACTTTGCCAACCCGGGGAAGCGAAGTGACGCTGTTGCGCTGCTGCCAGGAATAATCACCGAACTCCTCCGCACTGCCGTCATTCCAGCCAGGAATTTTTCGCCAAAAACGATCGCCACGGAAGTCGTAAGACACTTCGGGAAGTTCGGGCCTGTCTCCCGTCGTTCAACTTGCCGGTGACTTCGACATCAGCGGGACCTCTTCACACTTAGGCATACAATTATTTAGGTTGGACGACATGAATAGGAGATGAAACAGGGATTCGTGAATAGATGCGGTAAAAAGCGGGCCTTTCCGGAGTATTGATCCAAGCCAATCCAGCCTCGTGTTCACCCGTCGACGACGAAGAGATGAAATTGAATTCCTGATTCGACAATGAAATGCTGCCGACACCCTTCGTAAAGGGGAACCATTTGTCCTGCCCAAGTGCACCGAAAAAATTCTCCGGCCCCGTAGACTGCGCCGTCGCAGTCTGGAAGATTATGACATTAGCAACAACCGGCTTCGCACAACAACCGAACAACTTCACACCCAAACCCTCACACATCCTTATGACGATGGCACTTGGTAAAGGGATCTTATTCTTCATTGATCGCGGTGTCTCAGACATCAAGAAGGTGCAGCATCCCAAGGATGCAATACCAGTGGTCCCGAGTTGATGAATACTTGAACCACGCTGATCAGGTTTAGTTGCATGATTCTACACAATTCATTCTTTTTTTACTTTCATCAGTTGCCCGTCCATTCTGACCAGCTATCGGAAGCTCGATACACAGGGGAAGGATCAATCATGCACTCCCTCCCGCTGAAGCATCCGCGCTACTAAACCTCCAAATCGCCCTCTCCCCGCCACCTTTGCGCCGACAAACGCATCTTCCTGCCTCATCTCCGCATGGACCAGCCTCACCGCCTGCCTCCGGGGCAGCACCACCACTGACTTCATCGCGATCCTCTTTACTCTCGCTCAATCAAGAAAACGCAACTCACCAGGTGATCCGGCGAACACTCCGGGCCGATGGAAAAATCTCATTGCTTTCAGCCACGATTCACATCTTTCTCGGGAATTGAGTTCCGCCAATTCACCACCAGACTTCCCTAAAACATCATGAAAAAATCGCTCCTCATTCCGCTCCTCCTCGCCACAACTCTCACTTCATTGGCAGAGGTGAAACTCCCGGCCGTTTTGAGCAGCCACATGGTCTTTCAACGGGAAGCCCCCCTTCACATTTGGGGAACCGCCGACCCAAAGGAAAAAGTCACCATCAAGTTTGGGGACAAAACTTACGATACCATTACCAAAGCTGATGGCAGCTGGCTCGTCGGCCTCCCCGCCTACAAAGCCGATGGCGGACAAAAGCATACCCTCACCGTCACCGGTAAAAATAAAATCATTCTCAAAGACATCCTCATCGGTGACGTCTGGATCGGATCCGGCCAATCAAACATGGAATGGCCCCTCAAGGGAACCGAGCAAGGGAAGGAATTCATTAAGGGCGCCAATCATCCCAACATTCGCCTCTTCCATATTCCAAAGGTGCAGGCCAATGCCCCCGCTTCCGATGTCAAAGCCACCTGGAAAGCATCCACACCCAAATCCATCCCGAATTTCTCGGCTGTTCTCTACCACTTTGGGAAAGAACTCCATGAGGAAACTAATATCCCGATTGGACTCATCAATAGCTCCTGGGGAGGCTCGCCCATCGAACCCTGGATCGTGAGCGACACCGCCTCCGGAAAAATGTACAACGGAATGATTGCTCCAATCACCCGGTTCGAGGTCCGGGGCACCATTTGGTATCAGGGCGAAACCAACGTCATCCAAAATAATGGCCTCGCCTACACCGGAAAAATGAAGGCTCTCATCGAAGGTTGGCGCACGGCCTTCGAAAACAAGGACATGCCCTTCTACTTCGTTCAAATCGCGCCTTGGGCAAATAAACGCTATGCCACCGGACAGCTCCCGGCACTTTGGGAGGCCCAATGCGCCACCCTCAAAATCCCTCATACCGGAATGGCCGTGACCACTGATATCGTCCACGACATCGAAGACATCCATCCCCGAAACAAGCGTGACGTTGGCAATCGCCTCGGAAGCTGGGCCCTCGCCAAAAGCTATCAAGTAAAGGACGTCGTCTACTCCGGCCCCCTTTACAAATCGATGAAAGTCCAAGGAGACAAGATTCTCATCACTTTTGCCCATGTTTCCAAAAGCCTGAAATCTCGTGACGGAAATCCTCTTAACGAATTCCAAATCGCTGGAGCAGATGAAAAATTCGTAGCTGCCAAAGCGGACATCGATGGGAAAATCGTGATCGTCAGTGCCAGGAATGTGACGAACCCAAGGCACGTGCGCTTTGGCTGGCATCGCTCGGCCAACCCCAACCTCATCAACTCTGCCGGTCTCCCCGCCTCACCTTTTCAAACCAAGAACTGGACTGGCGGGACCGGCGAGTGAACTCCCGCTGTCTCCTTCAAACTGGCTGAAAGACGGAGATTTACGCAGACGTAGAAAACCCCGCAGGGAGCCCGCCGTACTTCCCAACATCCTCTTACTTATGAAAACAAAACTAACAGCACTCGCTCTCTCCGCTTGTCTACTTGGAGCCGTCACGGCCGCGCCGAAAGACAAGAAGAACGAACAGTCCGGAAAAAAGACGGAACAAACCCAAAATTCTAAAAAAGAAGAGGGAAAACCAAAGAAGGCGAAGGAAGTCAAAAAATCCGCCGAAGCAAAGAAGCCCAAAGAAATCGCTGACCGCAAAAAGGTCGGAAAGGAAAAAGAGGCCACCGCGCGAAAAAAATCCGCTGACACAAAAAAGGCCAGGAATGATGCCGGGCGCAAGAAAGCGGACTCTGCAAAAAAAGCCGCCCCGGATGCCGCCAGGAAGAAGGCCTCTGAAGCCAAGATGGTCAAAGACGCCGGCGCTCGTCTGAAAGAGCTCGGAGCCAAGAAAAAAAGCGCCGATTCGGCACGAAGTAAGGCCGCCAATGCGCTCAAAGTTGCCGAGAAGAATGTCGCGGCGATCGAATCAGAAATGAAAAAGATCAGCGCCCAACTGAAAGCCAAAGCTGACAGCGACCGGAAGAAAGCCGAACAAGCAAGGGCCCGAAAAATCAAAGACAACGAGTCTCGGGAACGTGCCCTCGTCGCTACGATGAAGAAGGAACTCGATAACCTCAAAAAGACGGTCGCAAATCTCAACAAGCAGCTTGGTGAGAAAAGTGATTGCTGTCAGACCTGCCCCGAAGAGGCAAAGAAGAAGTAATCCAAATCCCTGACAAATCTCAAACCCAGGCACCCACTTCCCTCAACGGGAGTGGGTGTTTTCACGTCCGGCAAGAGAATCAATCTCCCTCAATTCGGAAAAACCTGGTCAACACGCCACCAGTCGGAATTCTTAACTCAAGAAACTGGCGATCTTCATCCTGGCTCACAACTTCTCCCGTCACTCCTGGTATATTCCGTGACCAATCTACAAGATCATCCGTGGCCGCCAAATAGAGGCTCCCGTCTGCTTTCATCGATTGCGAATAACGCAGGATCAGCTCGTTTCCGAAGTGCTCCAATTTCGGTAGTTCAAGATCTGCGACCTTCGGATCCCCTCCCAATAAATGCTCCAGATGATTGACCAAACCATCACCATCCGGATCCTCATTCCTCCCCGTAATGATGCCATCGGAAACTTCCCCGGCCGTAAACTCCCCGTTTACCCAGGTCAAATAATCCTCAAACACAGAGACCTCACCAAAGGTTCCACCTGTCGAGCGACTTGCCACCCAGCGACTCTCCTTCAATCCTTGATCTGCGGCCAGCTCAATCGAGTTCCCTCCTCCGCTCG